>CAIWCL010000298.1 GCA_903911205.1 uncultured bacterium | reverse complement strand
CGTGTCGATGTACTTGTATCGCGCCATGCCGACACCTCGACGAGGAGAACATTGGGCTGCAGATTTCCTGCAGTAAACACCCGAGGCGCCGGCCAGAGTTCCATTTCCACATCGACTGTTCGCGGACTTATCCTACAGCCTCGTTAGGCTCCCTTCCGTCCAGATTCTTCGTCGACCATTGTGACACAGCAGACACCCGCGCTTGGCGACACGGATGCTTGGCTCGCCTTCACGGCTCGCGTGACGGCGCTCGTCGGCGACGCTGATCCACTGGCCATTCTTGCCGAGACGGTCACCGATCTCCGAGCGCTGGTCGGTTCCGTCCCGCGGCACGCGCTGGACCACACGGAGCGCCCAGGCGGCTGGTCCGTCGTTGGCGTTGTCGAGCATCTCGCCGATGCCGAACTCGTGTTCGGATACCGGCTCCGACAAATTCTCACGCTTGAGCGCCCGGTCCTGGAGAGTTTTGATCAGGATCGCTGGGCAGCGCTTGGCGCGTACAATGCTGGTGATGTCACCGCGGCACTGGCGACATTCGCTGCGCTGCGTGACCGGCATCTTCGCCTCTGGGCGCGGGTCAGCGGTGCCACGTGGGACCGCGTCGGTATCCACGGGGATCGCGGCCCGGAATCGTTACGAGAGATGGTCCGGATCATCGCTGGGCACGATCTCGCGCATCGTCGGCAGATCGCCCGGATCCTCGCACAGGAATTGAACAGCCGGGGACATGATTGACACTTTGGTCCGGCAACATCGTTTACACAGGGATCAGCTTTGAATGATGTAGTCGCGTTCGTCGAAAGTTGCTAGCAGGACGCGATGGAAGTAGATGGACCAGCGGCCATCGTCCGTTTCTTCGAGCCCAATCCGTTGGTTCGTCAGCGCATTGGCGATGTACACGAGGCGCTTGCCGAAACGAAAGGTGCCGGCGGTCGTGACGGTTTTGACGAGGTAGTGCCCCGGGTACTCCGGCACCGGGAGTCGCGAGGGATACGGGCGCGGTGACGCGCTGTAGTGCGACGCCGGCGTCGTCTGCCCGAGTGCTTCGTGTGGTCGCTCGTCGTTGTACTCCTGACGGAAGGCGTTGAAGTTGCGTTGCTGCGCGGCGCACGTGTGGCGCACCGGTTTGATCGCTTGGCGCTTGAGCGTGCGATGCATGCGTTCATGGGCGCCGTTCTCTTGCGGCGACGAGGGGCGGATGCGTTGATGGACAATCCCGAGTTGCATCCAGTAGACATTCAGGAACGAGAGGCCGTGAATGGCCGCGGTGGCAAACGGCACGCCGTTGTCGGTGCGAATCGCCCGCGGCAAACCATACTCGCGAAACGCGCGCTCGAAGATGGGCTTGGCGAGCTCGCATTTCGTGGAGAGCAGCCCGTGACACGTGAGCAAGTAGCGCGACGCAAGATCCGCAATCGTCAATGGGTAGCAGTAGACGTGATTGCCAGTACGGAACTGGCCTTTGAAGTCCGCGGTCCACAGGTCATTGGGGGCGTCGGCGATGGCCGGCACGACACCAGGATGGACCGACGGGCGGCGGGTGCGACGGCGCTGCACCAGCCCGCGACGCGCCAGCAGATCGGCCACGGTGCTCGGCGCGGGCCATTCCTGGATCCGTGGATGCTTGCTTTGCAGCACCGCGAGCAGCTTGCGCGCACCCCAGAAGGGATGTGCCTCCCGCGCCGTACACAGCAGCTCGGTCATCGACGTCGAGAGCTTGTGCGGGCACGTGTGCGGGGCGCGACTGCGATCACCGAGTCCACGGCGCCCTTCTTCCGCGTAGCGGGCGATCCATTTGTAGCCCGTCGGTCGGCTGACGCCGTGTCGGGCGCAGACCTCGGCCATCGTAAAGCGATCACTCAAGGCGTCCTGTACAAACTTGAGTCGTTCGGTCATGGGGTCGGTCTCCAACCAGGGCATGGCGCTCTCGTGTAAGAGGGGGTCGCCATGCAGTTTAGAAGGAGTGTAAACCATGCTGCCGGACTACTCTGTCAACCATGTACCCGGGCTGTACCCCGGGGCGTCTAACCTTGCTTGCTGCTGACAGCGCATTTCGGAATGCGCGCTGCGCGCGCAAGTCTATTTGGATGCGCTGCAGCAGAACGCAAGGCGTTGAGGTTGAAGGATAAGTCGTTTTCGGGCGCGCTCGCGTGTAGCGTAGCGCCGCGCAGATCCCATCGATGCTTTTTCGTGCAAATCGCAGTTGTATCACACGCGTTGCGTGTCGACGCGCGGTGTTCCTCGCGCTGCTTACGCCGCGTATCCCGCGTTGGCGAGCTTTTCGATGTTGTGCACAAGGCAATACAGCTTCCATTGCCCATCGACCTTCGTGCGCCCACGCAGCGTGAAGCGATCCAACCGCTTGTTGTGGCGCAAATTCGCAAACACCGGCTCGACCGTCGCGAAGCGCCGGCCGTACTGTTCACGGCCGATGGCCGAATCGATGCGCGCCTTCATGCGCATGGTGTGCGTTTCGCGCGGATGTCGAGTATCGGACTCGACGCGCCCGCGGAAGAACGCGACATTGCGCACCGCAGTCGTGTCCGGGGTACGCAGACATTGTGCGCGCAGCGCGCACGGGACACAGTCCCGCTTCGCGCCGCGAAAGTGTTCGCCGACGTAGTCCTTCGTCATGTTCGCGCGGCCTTTCCGATAGAGCGACTTCCCCGCCGGACACGTGCAGGTGCGTGCGTCCGCGTCGTAGACGAAGTCGTTCGGCGTAAAGCAGGGTGATGAGGCCGGTGTCGGCGTCGCCTTGTTGTGCAGCGGATTCGGGAGCGCGGTGTACCGGTCCTGCGTCGCGAAGCGCTCATCCCGACGGCGCATCTCGTTGTCGGCGATCAACGCGGCGACGCGCATCGCCGCGAGCGCTTCCAGGTTCGCCTCGCTGTGATAGCCCGCATCGGCGGTGATCAGCGTGTCCGCGGTGCGGAGCGCGTGCGTGGCCGTCACCACGGGCACGAGTAGTTCCTGCTCAGCACCCGTGCCATGCGCTTGCGCCTCGACGATGATTTGATGCGCGCTGTCGACGGCCGCGACGCCCGCGTAGCCCTGGAGCACGCCTTTGCTCGTCGCCATCTTGGCGCTGTCATTGTCGGTCCGATTGCTCTTGCGGAGCGTGCCCTTCGGCCCGCGGCGATCGGTCGGGTGGGTCGCCAGCCAGGCGCGGATCTGCGCCGCGTCCTGCTCTAATCGTGCGACCCGTTGCGTCGCCTTCGTGTCGGGATTCGGCTCGGTCGGCGCGGTATCCGCCGCGCGATGGCGTTGCATCATCGTGGTAGCGGCCGCTTCGAGCTTGGCGGCCTGTCGCTCGAAATCGGCCCGTGTGCCGCTGCGATGCTTCGACGCGTTACTCGGCAGTTTCACGCCGTCGATCGCAAACATCTCGCGGCCGATCAGGCCCTGCGCGTCACACACGGCCAGTACGGCCGCGAACACGCGCGCGATGTCCTCACCGAGCGAGCTCACGAACTTGGCGATCGTCGTGAAGTGCGGCGCGCGGTCACCGCACAGCGCGATGAACGTGACGTGCTCTTGGCACGCGCGCTCGATCTGCCGGCTGCTCACGATGCCCTGCGAGTACGCAAACAGCACCACCTTGAGCAGGAGCGCCGGCGGATACGCCGGGGCGCCCGTCGCATCGTTCTGAAATCGCGCGTCGAACTGGGATAAGTCGACGGCATGATCGAGCAGATGATTCAGCGCGTGCTCGAACGTACCGGGCAGCAACTGGCGGGACAGGTCAACGGCCAGCAATCGGGGCTGCGTGTCGATGTACTTGTATCGCGCCATGCCGACACCTCGACGAGGAGAACATTGGGCTGCAGATTTCCTGCAGTAAACACCCGAGGCGCCGGCCGGAGTTCCATTTCCACATCGACTGTTCGCGGACTTTTCCTACAGCCTCGTTAGGCTGGCGAAGGCAGATCGTCCTTGACCTGTCGTATCCGAACGGATACATTGAGAAATGAGCGTTTTTCTTCGGACCGCGGAGTTCGATGCGTGGTTGAAGGCCCTCCGCGATCCGATCGGGAAGGCGCGTATCCTTGCTCGGCTTCGTGCCGCCGAGCTCGACCACTTCGGTGATCATGCGAGCGTGGGCGATGCGGTGTTCGAGCTTCGGATTCATACAGGTCCTGGCTATCGCGTG
>CAIWCL010000297.1 GCA_903911205.1 uncultured bacterium | reverse complement strand
GGCCCGATACAAGCCGGTCGACACGCAGCCCAAGTTCGTCGCGATCGACCTCGCCGCGCCGCTGCTCCCCGGTACCTTCGAGCATGCGCTGCACCATCTGCTCGAGCAGGCGATCGATCTGACGCCGTTTGACGCGCGGTATCGGAACGACACGACGGGGGCGCCAGCCTACGCCCCCTCGATGCTCTTGCGGGTCGTGCTATTCGCCTACTCCCGCGGCATCATCAGCAGCCGGGCGATCGCTCGGGCCTGCGAGGAGCAGGTGACGTTCATCGCCCTGAGTGGCGACTCGCGGCCGCACTTCACCACCATCGCGCACTTCGTCAGCACCCTGGGCGAGCAGATCGCGCCGATCTTTGCGGCCGTGCTCGCGGTGTGCGATCGGCAGGGGCTGATCGGGCGCGAGATGTTTGCGATCGACGGGGTGAAGCTGCCGAGCAATGCATCCAAGCATCGGAGTGGTACCTGCGCGGATTTCGAACGGCAGGCCACGAAGATGGAGCGGGCGGCGGACGCAATGCTCGCGCGCCATCGGGCGGAGGACGCGCGCGACGTCGAGCCATCGCTCGCGGCGAAGGACACGGCGCGGCGCGAACGGCTCGTGCGAGACGCGGCCGAGCTGCGCACGTGGCTCACGCAGCACCCAACCGATCGGCGGGGCGCACGAGGCACCGTACGCAAGAGCAATCGCACGGATAATGAGAGTGCGAAGATGGCCACCAGCAAGGGCGTCATTCAGGGCTACACCGGCGTCGCGACCGTCGACGCGGCGCACCAGATCATCGTCGACGCGCAGGCCCACGGTGTCGGTGCCGAGCAAGAGCTGCTGCTGCCGGTGGTCGCGGCGACCACGGGGCTGCGCACGCCGGACACGATGATCACCGCTGACGCGGGGTACCACAGCGAGGCGAATCTGCGCGCGCTCGCTGACGCGCAGGTCCCCGCGCTCATCGCGGACAAGGACATGCGCCGGCGCGATGCCCGCTTTGCGACGCAAGCGCGCTACACGACACTGCCGAACCCGCTGCATGACAAGTCGCGAGCCACGCGCGCGCCGCTCACGGTATTCGGTCCGGAGGACTTTCACTACGATCCCGTCGCGCGAACGTGCGTGTGTCCGTCAGGGAAATCACTGAAGCGGCGTGGCGCCGCGCGTGTCACGCGCGATCACATTGGCGCGCATTTTCAAGGCGCCAAGCACGACTGCGGGCCGTGCGCACTGCGCGCGCAGTGCCTGCGGACACCCGCGACGACACCAGTCCGCAATGTGGCGTTCTCCCACGGTCGCGTCAGCACGCGCCACGTGAATCACACGGCCTTGATGCGCGACCGGATCGACTCCGCCGAAGGCCGCGCACAATACGCGCAGCGGTTTGCCACGGTGGAGCCGGTGTTCGCCAACCTGCGCGCGAACAAGCGACTCGATCGTTTCACACTGCGCGGGCGCGCGAAAGTTGACACGCAATGGAAGCTGTACTGTCTCGTGCACAACATCGAGAAGCTCGCGAACAACGGATACGCCGCCTGAAGAGGCGCACCGATCGGACTTGCTGCGCGCTGGGCGACCCGTACACGCGAATCTTACGAGAAATGCGCTATCGGCCGCCTCGCGCTTTTGATCTCTTACGTTGAAGCGCGGAGGGACCTACCGAAATGTGTTTTCCTACAGCTTCAACGTTTGCTTCTGCTGCG
>CAIWCL010000296.1 GCA_903911205.1 uncultured bacterium | reverse complement strand
GTTTCTCGTCGATTTTCGCTTCGCAGAGATCGATCTCTGGCAATGGATCGGACTCGCAGGAATTGCACTGGTGGGTGCACTCGTCGGTTGGCTTGCATCGCGCGTCCTCGGGCGGGTTGCGAAGGCTGGTGCCGATCGCGGACTCGGCCCCATTGCGCAATCGCTCGCGGCGGTGTCGGCGCCAACGGGGGTGTTGCTCTCGTTGGTTGCGATGCAATTCGCCGACAAGTTGCTTGGTTTGAGTGCGCCTGCGCGGGCGAATCTCTCGCTTGGCGCGCGCGCCGCGACGGCGCTCATCGTGGCATGGGCCGTTGCGCGCTGGATTCGTGCGATGTCGGAAGTGCTCGAGGCGAAGCTTGTTGCGCGCGGTGTGACCGAAGGCATTGGGATCGTGAAGATCGCGCGGATGGTTGCGGCGGTGTTGGTGTGGTTACTCGGCGTTTCCGCGGCGCTGCAGATTTTCGGTCTTGATCTTTCGGCGGTGATCGCGGGACTTGGAATCGGTACCGCGGCGCTCGCGCTCGCGTCGCAGCAGACGCTCGCGAATCTCTTCGGCGGCGCGTCGGTGCTTGCCGATCGCGTGCTCAGGCCAGGCGACACGGTGAACATCGGCGGCTCGATCGCGACGGTCGAGAAGATTGGTATTCGCTCGACGCAGTTGCGTACGCCTGATCGGACGCTCCTTGTGGTTGCGAACAGTGATCTCGCGCAGAGCCGTGTCGAGAAGATGAGCGCGCGCGACGGATTCCGCCTGAGCGCGGTGCTTGGACTTCGGTACGAGACGACGCCGACGCAGATGCGCGCGATTGTGGCGGGGCTACGTGAGGTGCTTGCGAAGGACGCGATGGTCGATCCCGCGAGCGTGCGTGTTCACTTCCTCGCGTTTGGCGCGAGCAGCCTCGACGTCGACATCAAGGCGACGATTCGCACCGCCGACGCAGCGGTCTACCGCGAGGCGGTCGAGCGATTGAACCTCGCGTTTATGGAAGTGGTCGTCTCGCACGGAGCAGGCTTCGCGTTCCCATCGCAAACGGTGTATCTCACGCGCGATGCGGCACCTAGGGGGGAGGGGATGGCGCGCGCGGCATGTTCGGAATTTGTTTGGATAATTTGAGTGGAAATCCTGCCGAAAACGCGAGGGAGCCTCTGCGCTGGGGTATAACCACAACCTGCCGGGTGTTCTGTTACACGCCACGACATGCAGAAGGGAAAGGGAAAAAGACCACAACAGGTTGTGTGTGAATGACGGAGACCCGTTCCATCTACCTCGACCACAACGCGACATCGCCACCTACGGCTGCGGTGGTGGCCGCGTTGAACGCAGCACTTGGCACTGCGCTCGGTAATCCGTCAAGCCCTCACCTTGCTGGTCGGAAGGCTCGCGGGCTACTCGCTGAAGCGCGGGATGCAGTTGCGCTCCTTGCAGGTTGCGACGCGGAGCGGCTGATCTTCACCAGCGGCGCGACCGAGAGCTGCAATCGCGTGATTGAACGCGCAGGACGACCGGGAATGCCAGCACCCACAGTGGTGGTGTCATCGATTGAGCACGCCGCAGTGTTGCAGCCAATCGAGTGCATACAGCGCATGGGTCGTCATACGGTGCAGATAGGGGTCGATACGAATGGAATCATCGACCTCGGTTCACTTGATGATGTTGTCTCTGACGGCAACTCGCTCGTGAGCGTTCAGTGGGTGAACAACGAGATTGGTGTCGTACAGCCGATCGAGCAGATCGCACAGATCTGTAAAGCCCACGGAGCGCTTCTCCATGTCGATGCCGCACAGGCACTCGGGAAAGTGTCGATGGATTTGGAGGGCCTCGGCATCGACTTTGTGTCAATGTCGGGACACAAGATTGGAGCGCCTGCAGGGGTTGGTGCGCTCTATGTTCGTGACCGTCGCACACTCGGCCCACTGCAAGTTGGTGGCGAGCAAGAGCGCGGTAAGCGCGCTGGAACCGAGAACTTGCTCGGAATCTGCGGATTCGGTGCAGCGGCACTTGAACGCGCGAATTCGTTGGCGGAGGTTCATGCGCGGTGGTTGCATCTCCAAACAATGTTGGAGACGGGCCTACCGCCCGCGTGTCGAATCAACGCGAGAGGCGCGTTGCGGGTTGCGAACACCGTGTCGGTAATTTTCCCTGGAATCGACGCATCTGTTTTGCTAGCAAGGCTTGATATTCAAGGTGTTTTCGCGTCCCAAGGCTCCGCGTGCCACAGCGCGCGGCCGGAGCCTTCTCATGTGCTGCGTGCGATTGGGTTGAGCGAAGCAGATGCATATTCGACCATCCGATTTAGCTTCGGGACCAACACGAGTGAAAGCGATGTTCGCACCGCTCTCGCAATTCTCAACACTGAACTCAAACAACTTGCGCCGCGCGGACTTTCCGCCGTTGCCTGATCGGAGGAGCCATGCAGTTTGGTGGACATGAGACATTTCCTCTTCGTGAAGGCTGGCTACACAAGGGCCTCGAACTCGTGCGTGAGGATGCTCGTGCATTCGATCACGAACATGTCGCCG
>CAIWCL010000295.1 GCA_903911205.1 uncultured bacterium | reverse complement strand
TGACCTGAAAAGACATCGCCCCGTGCGGTACACGGGGCGATGCTATTCAAGCATGATCGGAAAGGCTCGACGGAGCAAGCGCGGTTTGCGACGCGCAGCAGATCACTAGCAATACGGCTCATCGCCGCAACGCATCAGCGATCACTCGGCCTTTGCAGGCTCTGCAGCCTTCTTGCGCGCTTCAGCGGCGTACGCCGTGCGCTTGTCAGCCACGCGGCGGCGGTTCGAGCGGCGACCGCTGACTTGCGGGCCCTCTTCCTTGCCGACGAGCTGGAGGATGCAGAGATCGGTCTGGTCGCCGACACGACGCTTGTCGAGCTTGATGATGCGGGTGTAACCACCGGCGCGATCCGCGTAGAGCGGAGCCACCTTGGTCATCAGGTGCTGGACGAGACGCGGTGCCTTGCGGAGTTCACCGTAGCGGTTGAACTCGATCGCGTCCTCGGCGGGAAGATCCCAAAGGTTGTGAAGATTCTTCTTCTCTTCCTTCGTGTTCGGATCCTTGATCCATGCGAAGACCGCGCGGTCATTGATCCGCGACTCGATCGCGCGACGGCTTGCGAGGCCCGACCGCTTCGCCATGGTGATCAGCTTCTCGACGAACGGCTGAACAGCCCTCGCCTTCGGAAGCGTTGTCTCGATCTGGCCGTGCTCAAAGAGACCAGCAGCGAGATTGCGGAGCATCGCGCGACGGTGATCTTCCTTCACGCAGAGTTGCTTGCCAAATACACGGTGACGCATGACTCGTTCCTATCTGGGCGGAACCTTTCTGGTTCGACCCGATTCACTATCCAATTGTTGCGACCCAAACTGCTGTGACCCACCTGGCTGCGACCCTCATGGTCGCTTCTCTGACGGGCCGCCTCACTTTGACGCGTTTCCGCATCATTCATCTCACAGAATCGGTTGTTCGACGCTTAGCCGTTCAGAATGCCGTCTGGCACCGGGAAGCCAAGGTGAAGACCGATCTTCTCAAGTTCAGACTTGACCTCGCGAAGCGACGTACGACCGAAGCTGCGGACCGCGAGGAGTTCATCTTCCGTGCGCTGCACGAGTTCACCAACCGAGCGGATCTTGGCCGTCTCGAGGCAATTCGACGCACGAACGCTGAGTTCAAGTTCAGTGACCGGCATGCGGAGCTTCCGGATGAGTTCGTCATCCTGCTCGTTCGACGCGGCGACGTCGTCCGAGACGACATGCGAGCCGAGTTCATCGAACTGGACGAACGGATTGAGGTGCTTGCGAAGGATCTTCGCCGCCTCGACGAGCGCCATTTCAGGCGTCACGGTGCCGTTGGTCCAGAGATCGAGCGTGAGCTTCTGGTAATTCGTCTGCTGACCGACGCGCGTATCTTCGGTCGCGAAGCGCACGCGCTGCACGGGCGAGAAGATTGCGTCGATCGGAATCTCGCCGATGACCTGATCTGCGCCGCGCGCGTTGTCATTAGCGATCTGCTCGTTCGCCGGCATGTAGCCACGGCCCTTCTCGACGGTGAATTCAATGTCGAAATCGATCTTGTCCGTGAGGGTCGCGATGACCTGGTCCGGATTGATGATCGCGATCGAAGCATCGCATTCAATGAGTTCGGCGGTGACGTCACCAGGGCCTTCGGCCGAGAGACGCATCGTCTTGGGGCCGTCGCCGTCCATTGCGACAACGATGCCCTTGATGTTCAGGATGATGTCGACGACGTCCTGGAGAACACCTGGAATCGTCGAGAACTCGTGCGTCACGCCCTTGATCTTCACCTTGGTGATCGCGGCGCCCTCAATCGAGGAAAGCAGCACACGGCGAAGCGCATTGCCGATGGTCGTGCCGAAGCCCGGCTCAAACGGCTCAGCCGTAAAGCGACCAAAGGTCGCTGAGCGGCTGCGCGCATCGGGGATCACATTCGCAGGAAGATCGAGGCCACGCCAACGAAGATGCATAGAAAATCCTACCTTGCCCATTCCGGGCTTCCGACAGTTCCGGGCATCCGCCCTTCGAACACCTCTCGCAGCTCGGACCACCATTCCTGTCGGCGAATGGCTGCCATCTGTGCGGAGGATCCAGTTTTGAAATCCGCTCGCTCGGCTTTCGCCGAGCGTGCGGGAGAGATCTCAACTTTGGGCGGTCTGACGCGGATTGCTCCGGTGCCTGACGTGCCCTCTGAGGATGCGACGAGTACTTCGTCGCCACCTGACGTATCCAACCAGGATGCGACGAGTACTTCGTCGCATCCGTAAAGATCAGACGCGGCGCTTCTTCGGAGGACGGCATCCATTGAATGGAAGCGCCGTGTGATCCTCGATCGCCGTGACGCGCAGGCCGTTCGCCTGGAGCGCGGTGATCGCGTTTTCACGACCCGGACCCGGGCCCTTCACGCGCACTTCGACTTCCTTCAGCCCAACGCGCTTTGCCTTACCGACAGCCTTCTCCGATGCGCGGCTGGCCGCGAACGGAGTCGACTTGCGCGCGCCCTTGAATCCGACCGTTCCGGCCGAATCCCACGCGATCGTTTCGCCATTCACATCGGTGATGGTGACGATCGTGTTGTTGAAGGTTGCGTTGACGTGGACGATGCCGCGAAGAACGTTCTTGCGGACCTTCTTCTTGGAAGTCGATGCTGCCGGGGTGGGCGTGCTCATGGTTTCTCTCTGAATTGCTCGCGTTGGTACGCGTGATGATTTGTCTACTGCACTCGCTGATCAGTCTTTCGAACTGAACTTTCAAACTGAGGTCTCGAACTGAAGTTCGTGACCAAAGTTTGCGGGAAGAGAGGATCGAGACGGGATGACGAAAGGTCATGCGGCTCGGCGACACACACCAGTCGGTGCAGTCACCTCCCGCCGACCAATCACATCAACCCTTCACGCCCTTCTTACCGGCGACGGTCTTCTTCTTACCCTTACGCGTACGCGAGTTCGAACGCGTGCGCTGGCCGTTGACCGGCAGGCTCTTGCGGTGACGATCACCGCGGTAGCTCTTGATGTCCTTCAGGCGCTGAACGTCCTGTTGGATCTGTCGGCGGAGCGCACCTTCAACGACGATCTTGGCGTCGATGACTGCAGTGATCGCGGCGATCTCCTGCTCCTTGAGTTCATTCGTACGGCGCTCCGGGTCGATACCGACCTCGCGGAGGATGTCGAGCGCAACCTTCGGCCCGATGCCGAAAACGTAGCGCAGCGAGACGCCGATCTTCTTCTTCTCAGGGATGTCGATACCAGCGATACGGGGCATGTCTTGCTCCGAAGGCTTCCGCGAATTGCGGCGAGCCCGTCCATTGTTCGATGTGCTTGATGCGTTCGCCCGCACACGGACGACGCGTGACTTTCAAAACGACGTTGCGAGGTGCCTCACAACTTTTCACAATTTTCGCAGAGGCTGTCGCGATGCAACTCGCGAAACACCTGCGCAAAGTTTCAGTCTCAGAGACCAGTGGTCTCTCTCTTGCCTGCTTCCTTTCGCGATTCGCCATGCGAGCTCGCAAAGGGATCTTCCGCCCCCAGCTCGACTTCAGCAAAGCGTCAGCCGACTACAGGGGGAAGGGAGATTGTACAGAACTTCCAGCGGAAGTCAGCCCTGCCGCTGCTTGAGACGGGGATTCTTCTTGTTGATGACGAGGCGCTTGCCCTTTCGGACCACGATCTGGCAGTCTCGGGTACGGCGCTTGATGCTCGAACGAACCTTCATGGTGTACTCCTTCTTCTGTCTGTATTTCGAACGGACGCTCTGCAAAGCGGGCTCTGAAGAGGTCTTGAGTTCTTGTGTTCTAAAGTTTGGGGTTCTCGGTCACTATTCGCGATAAGAAATATCGGTCTCACGCACGCGTCGAAGAACGCGCGAATCAGAATCGGTAGATGATCCGGCCCTTCGTCATGTCGTAGGGGCTCATCTCAACGGTCACTCGGTCACCGGGAAGGATGCGAATGAAGAACTTCCGCATCTTGCCGCTCACGTACGCGATGATTTCCTGGTCGTTCTGCAGTCGAACGCGGAACATCGCGTCAGGGAGCGCCTCAGTCACTTCGGCGTCGAGGGTGATCTTGTCTTCCTTGGCCATTGTTTGGCGGCTTTCTGCTCGTCGTTTGCTGGTTCCTTCTCACGTGTCTTTTCTTTGCCGGACTGCCTACCTGACATCCAACCTGTATTCCTGAAGACCAATCGCCGCGTTCCTACCCAAGAACTTTGGGTGAGACCGCTCGCCGTTGGACTGTTGTCGCTAGCCCGCTTTCCGATAGTCAGCGACGCTTGCCGCGTCCGACCGAGCGCCAGCACTTGGCTGCGCGGTCAGGATTCTCGCGCCATCTCGCGTGATGACCACCGTGTGCTCACAGTGGCAACTCGGTTGACCCGAGTTCACCGTCACCGTCCAACCATCCGAAGCCAAATTGCATGCCGGCGAACGGAGTTCGCCGACCTTCTCACCCGCTTCGATGCGCTGAGGTGCCTCAAGCACGAGCATAGGCTCGATTGCAAGCACCATTCCAGGTCGAAGCGTGAAGTCGCCGAGATCACAAAATGCTTGATACGCGCTGCATGGAACCTGCGGCGGCTCATGCAGCTTGCGACCAATCCCGTGTCCGACGAAGTCCACCGCGATTGCGAAGTTCGCTTGCTCAGCGATCGACTCAAGTTCGCGGGCAATCGTGCTCCAACGACGACCTGGAACCGCCGCTGCGATCGCATGATCGAGCATCGCCTTGGCACACGCGACAAGCGCGCGACACTTTGGATCAACATTTCCAACACACACGGTGATCGCGCTGTCGGCGCACCATCCGTCGAGTCGGACTCCAACGTCAATAGACACGAGATCACCGTCGCGCACAACGCGCGGCCCAGGAACTCCGTGTACGAGTTGTTCGTTCACGCTGATGCACGTTGCCGCGGGGAACGCTGGACGCGCCTCCGAGGTCCCGTGATAGCCGAGGAAGAGCGGTTCGCCACCGCCGGCGAGAATCGCAGCGTGCGCGGCCTGATCGATCTCCGCGGTCGTCGCTCCGATGACACAAGCCCGTCTCGCAACCTCAAGTACCGAAGCTGCAAGCGATCCAGCGTTCGCAAGCGCGGCGACATCAGCATCGGACCGGAGTTCGATCCGCGGACGCAGTGCCGCGTTCGATTCCGCAGAGACGCGGTGTTCGTGGCGTTTGCGGGCACGTTCGCCTGCGACCTGCGTCGGCGAACCAGAGGCTCCCGAGCCCAAAACTCGATGCATCAGGCCCGACTTCAGAAGCGGTCGGTGACTTGAGTCATGCAGCGGAGAGATGGTCGGAGAGCCCGACATATCAACCCAACCTACTCCGGATTCGCGGAGCCTTCGAGTCATTCGCGCCTTGCGCGAGGAAACCCGAATAGTTGCGCATGAGGAGATTTGCCTCAATGCGCTGGATGAGGTCGAGGCCCACGCTCACAACGATGAGGAGACCAGTGCCACCAAGGAACTGCGAGACATCGGGCGGGATGCCCATGTTCGAACTGATGACGGTCGGAAGCACCGCAATCACAGAAAGGAAGCCGGCACCAACATAGGTGATGCGCTCCATGACCGTTTCGAGGTACTCCGCAGTGCGCGGGCCCGGACGATAGCCAGGGATAAAGGCACCGTTCTGCTTCAACTGCTTCGACATTTCTTCCGGGCTGAACTGGACTGTCGTCCAGAAGTAGCTGAAGAAGAAGATCATCACGATCTCAATGAACACGTACGGGAATTGCCCGATCTGCGTGTTCATCGCGAGGAAATTGGTGATCGTTTCCCAAGTCTCACCCCAGTTGCCGTCGCGGGCGCGGGTCGCGAGCCATCCAAAGATGCTCGAAGGGAAGATCATCAGCGAACTTGCGAAGACAATCGGCATGACGCCCGCGTGATTGATACGCAGCGGCAGATACTGACGTTGACCGCCGTAGACCTTGCGGCCACGGGTGTGCTTCGCCTGTTGAATCGGGATTCGGCGTTGGGCGACCGTGATGAGCACGGCTCCCGCAACGACGAAGATGAAACCAGCGAGAAGGAGGAGCAGGCCAACCGGGGTCAGAACCGTATCGCCCTGGATCGACCAGCCGAAGCTGTCAACCACCCACTGCACCGCTGCCGGCATGCGCGAGAGAATGCCTGCGGTGAGGATGAGCGAGATACCGTTTCCGATGCCGTACTTGTCGATCTGCTCGCCAAGCCACATCAAGAAGAGACTACCAGCCGTGAGACCCGCAATACCCGCGGCATAGAAGACAATGAGGCCGCCTGGAGCGCTTTCGATCCCGGGGGAAACAAGCCCCTGCGTGCGCATGTAGCCAAGCCACATGGAACCTTGGATGAAGCAGAGCGCAACCGTCGCGTACCGCGTGTATTCATTGATCTTGGTTTGGCCCGAGGTTCCGTCCTTCTTCAACTCCTGAAGCGGCTTCCAAACCGTCGTCAAGAGTTGAAAGATGATGGATGCCGTGATGTACGGCATGATCCCGAGACCAAAGATCGTCGACTGAGAAAGGCTACCGCCGGAGAAAATCGACGCGTACTCGACGATGCGGCCGAAGCCGGACGGATCAGATCCGTCGCCGGTGGCCTTGTCTGCGAGTTCCTTGAGCGCGGTCTGATCGACGCCGACAAGTGGAATGTGATAGCCAATTCGGTAGATGGCGATCATTCCAAGCGTAAACAACACACGCCGGCGAAGGTCAGGAATCTTGAAGATGTTGGCAAAGGCTTGCAGCATCGGTCTGGTCTTCAGGCACCCGTCGGAGGGTGCGTCGGAGTCCGCCCCAAACTCGCTTCGCGTTCGTCTCGGTTGGTTGAAAATTGGCTCGTTCGAACCAACCTTCGGCCAACCGACTCACAGATCCGTGAGGTAACTCGCCAAATGACGTGATCGTTTACTCGCTCTTTGCGCTCTTCTTCGTCGGAGCTTCGGAGCACGAACCACCCGCAGCTTCGATCTTCGCCTTGGCGCTCGCGCTGAACGCGGCGGCAACGACGTTGAGCTTCTTCTTGATCTCACCGGCGCCGAGGACCTTGAGTCCGAGCTTGGTGTTTGGCACGAGGCCGAGCTTCACGAGGGTATCGATGTCCACCGTTGCGCCCGCGTCAAAGTGCTTGTCGAGGTCGCGCACGTTGGCAACGTAGTACTCAGTACGGAAACCAGCGTTCGAGAAGCCGCGCTTGGGGAAGCGACGCGCGAACGGCGTGGCGCCACCCGCGTACGAGGGACGGCTATTCCAACCAGCACGGCTCTTCGCACCCTTGTGACCGCGGGTCGAGGTGCCGCCGTGGCCGCTACCTTCGCCGCGACCGACGCGCTTGCGCTTCTTGTGCGGGCCGACCTTGGCGGTGATGTCATGGATCATCATGGCTCGAACTCTCCAAACGGTGGCGAGGCCACCGGAATCAAACTTGCCTTACTGCGCTACTTGGCGTTCACCCGACTCCGATCGACCGGAATCGTCTCACACCATTACACGTCGAACGAGCTTGACGCGAAAGCCGCGTCAACTCATCCACTTTCGCACTCGCTTACGCGCTGGCTTCCGGAGCCGGAGCAGCCGGGGCTGCGCCCGCGTCCGCCGCAGGAGCGCTGTCACGGCGCGGACCACGCGGACCACCGCGACCACCGCGACCGCCACGACGCTCGCCCTCACCCACGGTGTTCTTCGGAGCAGCCATCTTCTCGCCGGACTTGGCCGACGGCATGAATGCTGCACCGCGCTTGATCGCCTCTTCGACCGACGTCGCCGGGATCGAAACACCACGGAGCGACTCCACTTGCTCGCGTGTGCGGAGCGTGGTGAGTGCTTCCATCGTGGCCTTGACGACGTTCTTCGGGTTGCTCGAACCGTAGACCTTGGTCAAGCAGTCCTGCACACCGATCATGTCGAGCACCGAGCGAACCGCTGCACCAGCGATAACGCCGGTACCAGGCGCGGCAGGCATAAGCTTCACGGTCGTCGCGCCGAAGCGGCCGATGACCATGTGAGGAATCGTCTTCCCCTGCAGCTGGAACGCGCTCATCTTGCGCGAGGCTTCCTTCTGCGCCTTCTCAATGCTCTGCGGCACTTGGTTCGACTTCGCGTAACCGACGCCGGCGCGACCGTTGCGATCACCGACGACAACCATCGCCGAGAACGAGAAACGACGTCCGCCTGCGACGGTCGACGAGGTGCGGTAGACGCCGACGGTCGTCGACTCGGAAGAGGAATCCTTGCTGATGAATTCTGCCATGGTGGGTACCAGTCTCGGTGACTCTCGGTGACTGTCAGACTCGGCGGCGTTCCGCGCGAATCAGACTCGATTCAGAACTGCAGGCCGCCTTCACGCGCGCCATCGGCGAGCGCCTTGATGCGACCGTGATAGAGGTATCCGTTGCGATCGAAGACGACCTTCTGGACGCCCTTTTCCTTCGCGCGCTGGGCAACGAGCTTGCCCACAGCGGTCGCTTCGGACATCTTCGCGCCCTTGTCGCCGAACGACTTGTCGCGGGTCGACGCCGAGGCGACCGTCTTGCCGGTCAAGTCGTCGATCACCTGCGCATAGACGTGATTCAGCGAACGGAAGACGGAAAGGCGCGGCCGATCCGGCATGCCGAAGATTTCCTTGCGGATGCCCTGCTTACGGCGGGCTCGGCGGATGTTCTTTTTGGTCGTGCGGTTCATGTGTTCTGCCTTTACGTCAGCGTGTCTGCTGCTTCAAACTTCATTTCACACCGTCGCGAGCGATCAACCCATCAAAGTTTGCCATCGAACGTTTCCTGCAAAGAGCGCAGCAAACGCTTCGACCGGGATTAACCGCCAGTCGCCTTGCCCTGCTTGCGGATGATGTTCTCACCGGCGTACTTGATGCCCTTCCCGTTGTAGGGTTCAGGCTTCCGCTTCGAGCGGATGGCAGCGGCGAACTCACCAACGCGCTGACGGTCAGCACCGCTGATCGTCACGAAGATGCCGCCTTCGGTCGCAATGTCGACCTTGACGCCCGCGGGAATCGCAAGCGAGATGACGTTGGCGTAGCCGAGCTTGAGATCGAGGTTCTTACCCGCGACCTTCACGCTGTAACCGACGCCAACGACTTCGAGCTTCTCCGAGTAACCCTCGGTGACGCCCTTGATGCAGTTGTTGATGTTGGCCCGCGTCGTGCCCCAGAAGGCGCGACGATTGCCCTCGTCGATCTTGGCCATGTCTGTCGAGCAGACAATCTGGCGATCCTTCTCGTTCCACGCGACCGAAACCTCGGGGCGGTACGAGACCTTGAGGGTGTCTCCCTTCGGACCCGTGATCGCGACCTCGCGGGTCGCGGAATTCACGGCGACCTTGCAGTTGCCGGGGACGATGATGGGCTTTTTACCGATGCGCGACATGGTTGACTCCTGTCGATCTATACATTCTGACTGGCTCCGTCGATTGATTCCGGTTCAAGGCAGCGTCCTCTCGCGAGGCGCGTCCTCCTTCGGGATCAGCAGACGGTGGCGACCACTTCGCCGCCGACGCGCATTTCGCGCGCCTTGCGGTCGGACATAACTCCACGGCTCGTCGAAACGATCGAGATACCGAGGCCCTGCATCGGGCGCGGCAGATCCGACACCGACGAGTAGGTGCGGCAACCCGTCTTCGAAACACGACGGATTTCGTTGATGATGTTCTCGCCGCGCGCACCGTACTTCAGTGCGATGCGAATGATGCCCTGGCGGCCATCGGCGACGTTTTCGAAGTCCGCGATGTACCCCTCGTCCTTGAGAACGATGGCGACGCCGCGGTTGAGCTTGTTGCTAATCACGACGACGGACTTCTCGCGGTTCCGCAC
>CAIWCL010000294.1 GCA_903911205.1 uncultured bacterium | reverse complement strand
GATTCGCTACCTCGCGCATGCGAGGTCCAAGCCCGGAGACGTGGCGAAGCCACGGATCCGCGACGCGCGCGCCCGCGCGCGGCGCAACCATCTCCGCAAATGAAAAGGCCCGCGCTCGCCGGAGGCGACCGCGGGTTTTTCAAGAAGCGGAGAGGGTGGGATTCGCTACCTCGCGCATGCGAGGTCCAAGCCCGGAGACGTGGCGAAGCCACGGATCCACGACGCGCGAGATCGTCGCGCTCGCGACTCGCTTGGCTTTCGCTCGCTCTGGCCGCCTCCCCTCGGACTGAATCCGAGGGGGCCGAGATGAGTGCTTCGAGCCGCGCGGCGCAACCATCTCCGCAAATGAAAAAGCCCGCGCTCGCCGGAGGCGACCGCGGGTTTTTCAAGAAGCGGAGAGGGTGGGATTCGAACCCACGAGTAGGATGAACCCACTACTAGTTTTCGAGACTAGCTCCTTCAACCGCTCGGACACCTCTCCTAGGGGCACTGCCCTTACGGGCTGAGCGGGGTGGGAAGTATCGGCAAATTGGCGACGTTTGTCCAGTCCTTTCGACAAGGTTCAAGTGGATGGCACAGGGCGGGCGAGGTTCCGTCGAGGGACCCTGCAGGCCGAAAATCCGCGAAGCCGCACGTTCAACCCCGTCAGCGCGTGCCACTGTGCTGTGCAGATGGAGTCGCCGCGTCTCACTCTCTCATAGAACCGAGAATCCCGTCGCCTGCGTTATCTCGTCGGCTCCGAAGCCCCTGCGGGGTGCATTGTGCTGCTCGCAGCCTTGCTCCCCCCCGTCGTCAACAGCACAACGCCACCAACAATCAGCAGCACCGCCGTCGCTTTTCGGGCATCCATCGACTCACCGAGCACGAGCCAACCGAGCAACACGCCGACCGAGGGAGCGATCGCGAACGCAATCGGCTTGACGATCGACACTTCGCCGAGCGAGAGCGCTGCATAGAAAAGCACCATCGCGAGCGCGCCGGCAACAAGCCCGGATCCAAGCACGACCTTTGTCCAGTTCACGGCATCCATTTGCCCGAGCGCAGGCTCCTGCCGAAGGCCCGCGATTCCGCGCGTCATCGCGAGATATGCGAGAAGCAACAACGGAATCGCGACCAAAGATCGAATCGTGATCGCGGAGATTGGTCCGAGCTTCCCCGAATGGAGCGCGCTGCGAGTGCAGACTTCGCCGATGCCCCAACAGAGGCCGGCTCCGATGGCAAGATAGGTCGCCTTCATGCCGGCATTGTGCCAAACGCGGCAGAAGCCTGCCCCACGTAGTTGCAGCCGTCCGCACGCCGTTGCAACCTGCCCTAACGGATTCAGCTGCAAGCACCCCACGCTTCAAGGACGAGTGAGAGATCCGCAGCGGACGTCGTTCCGTCGCCATCGATATCCGCGGCAGCCGTTCCCCAGTTCAGAAGTACGAGCGAAAGGTCGGCCGCGCTGACTGCACCATCTCCATCAAGATCGGCAGGACACGCGGCGACAGGCTCGAACGCGACGGAGAGTTCACCTTCGACACGCGCGAGCGACGCCACGCGAACGAGGATCGACTGACCAGCCTCAACGGCAATCTCCAGCCCGCCGCCCGCTTCGCACGCATCTGCTTCGCTACAACCGCGAGGATCATCGCAGGAGCCGATGCCGGCCTCGAGCAGAACTGGCGCGTCGTCACTGCAGGCGGAGAGTGTTGCGACACCACCCACCTCGAACGGACCGACCTGAAACCAAACGTCCGCGAGGTCCGATCCGCACGTCGCGACGCTCGCGCCCGCGCCGAGAAGATCAAACGCAATCGATTCGCCCTTTGCGGGTACCGCGACGTTGCTCGCGCCCGTGCACGCGTCGTTTGCAGGTGCCGAAACGGGCGTTCCGACTTCGGTGACTCGAATGGCACCGTTCCCGATCTCAAAGTCATGTCCACCGAGTTGCACGAGATATCGCTCGCCCACGATCGTCGGGAATTCGAGCGTCGCGTAACCCCCGCAACCAATTGCCTCGTCGTTACACACAATCGATTGCAACGTCACGGCATCACGCAAGACGAGGATGGGATCGAACTCACTGAACGCACCCGATCCAAGCGCGGGGCATGTGTTCAATCGCATGAAACCAGTGCGATCCGCGCGGAACTCAAACCAAACATCGCGACGAATCTCATCACCAAAGACGCCGCCGCATTCGACAGGAATCGTGGTCACCGCAGAATCGGTCGCCCCAACGGTGGTGAACGAGACAAGCCCAGGCAGCGAGAAACGCGCCGAGAGAGGTGCGTCATTGGAAGGTACTGGCGCACCACAGACGGGAAGGTCGTTCGCGCTCTGCCGACACACCGCGTCCCACGCCTCTTGACAGCAGAATGGATCGATCGCACAGACGGCAGCGCAGCAAGTCGCATCTGCGCAAGACGGCGTGAGTCGCACATCAAAACAACTGCCTGATGTTGGTTCGCCGCACTGGGTTCCACCCGCGGAAGCAGAGGCCGTGACGGCCGAAGAGGCAGTACCAACTGCCGCAACAAGGACCACCATCGACGCCGTCGTGGGGCCGACGAAATGCCGCCATGCGGCTGCCGATGCACTCAACAAACAGGGTCTGAGAGGGTGCGTCAACGCCTCATTCGCATCAGCGAACGCGTCATTCGCGCGCGACGGTACTGCCGAAAAATCTCGCCCATTTCCACGTTGCATATCGCCTCCTCCGCCACCCTCAAGCGGACGGAACATACGTCTCTTTCGCAACAAGTCCACGTTGATGTCGGACAAAGACACCCAACGAAGTCCGTCAAGCCCGAGAACGCTGGTCTCGTGCCCCGTTCCATATGAGAGTCCCACACGCAACCGCGATACTCAATCCCACGCGGCGAGCACGAGCGAGAGATCGGCGGCATTCACCGTGCCGTCGTCGTTGACATCGGCAGCACCGCCCGACGAGCCCCACGCTCCGAGAACGATCGAGAGATCCGCCGCATTCACTGTGCCGTCGCCATTCACGTCTGCGGGATTCGCCTGCTCGCAATCATCGGCAAGGCCATTGCCATTGGTATCGACACAATCTGTTCCGGGACCCTTCCACGTCGCACCCGCGGAATTGGCCTGCGACTGCGTCAACTGCAGGCAAAATCCGTTCGGGAAGCACGCCGCGCCAGTGGGTTGCGGGCACGTTGATGCGTTACAGACCGTGTTGTTCCCCTTGAAAACGCCATTCTGCGCTGCGCACTGTTCAGGGCTGACTGGGCCGATGCACGTACCGTCGGGCAAACAGCACGCGCCCGTCGGGAAGCAGACGTAGCCAGTGCACGTTTGTCCGATGGGCCCAGCCACACCGCCCGCCGCAACACACGACGCTGGTGGAAGCGTGATGCAACCACCCGTCGAGGCAAAGCAGCATGGGCAAAGGTCTTGAGCGCAAGCGTCACCTGTGCAAGCAGTGCCTTCACCATTGAAGGTGCCGCCCTGCGCTTGGCAGTCCGCCGCCGAAAGCAACTGGCATGTTCCATTCGGAAGGCAGCATGCACCAGGTTGCGCGCAATTCACCGGGGTCCACGTGACACGCATCACCCAATCACCCGAGGGCCGGCAGCCCGTCGGAAGTTGAGCGAATGTCTTCCAGCCTGCGGGGCATCCTAATGCGCCACAATTCAGCAGATAGAGCCAGTTCGTCGTCGAGGCCTGCAAGCCACCCACGTCGGTCGTTGGGAACGCGTTCGATCCGGAAGGCGGAGCGACAACGCAAGGATTCTGCGTCTGATTGTTGTGGTCATCGATGCGGAATCCGATGCTGAAGGTCCGCGACCCGTTGTCCTGCACGATGATTTGCTCAGGATCACTAGGGTCAATGCCAAACTGGATGTTTGTTCCGTTCGTGCCGGGCGGGATGACGAGATGCGGGAGGATCTTTCCGTCGGACGAGTACGTCGCGATGATGTTGCCGGTGGCGGGAGTGCCTTCCCAGACAATGACCGACCACTTGGTCGTCGTCGTTACCGTGGTGGCACTCGTCGCAAAAATCATCTCGCAGAGGTCGATGCGCAATGGGAAATCTGACGCGTTCACGGTGTACGAACACGCCGCGATTTCACCCTCTGCGAAACCACCTTGGGCGACATATTGTCCGCCCTCGAAACTCGCGTTGGTGTAGGTCGAGATGATGGGCGGGCACGCTCCCGCGACGCCACCGTCGGCCGCTTCGTCCGAACGAATCAAAAGGCTTGGGATATCCCGCATCCCCACGAGTTCCTCTTCCGCACGGCGCCCGCCGCGGGGCAAGTCAGCCAACGCCATCGCGGTACATCCAAGAGTTCCGGCGACAAGGGTGACGACCATTGGGAGACGGTGCATGCGGAGATCCTCCAACATGTCGGCTCGAGCGTCGCAGCAATGCGACAACGCGAACCGACGATTCGGTGCATCCCAACCTAACACCACCTTCACAGCGGCAAAGCGCCTCATGGCGGTTTCCATCGTTTTGACACCCGGATGGGGTGCATCCGGCGTTCAGCCGTTGGCGGGACGGCCGCTCTGAGCGGCTGCAGAGCCGCCCGCAACGATGTTTGCGGCCGCGTGAGCCGTGATACCCGCGATTGCTTCGACAACGATATCCACCAGTTGGTCTGGCTCTGGAAGTCGCCCCGGCCCCACGGCGCGACATGCCTGCCAACCCGACGCCGGATCGACGACGCGGAATCCGTCTGCCTTCAAGGTCTCGATGTTCCGGGCCGTCGCCGGCTGCCGCCACATCACTTCGTTCATACTTGGAGCGAGGATGACCGGCGTCTTCGCGCGATCGATCGAGGCCGCCAGTAGCGACACAACGCAGTCGGCACTGCCTTGCGCGAGTTTCGCGAGCATGTGCATCGTGCAAGGAGCGATGAGCGCAACATCGAGCGCCGCTGCTGTGCGGATGTGCTGCGGATCCTTCGGTTCCACCGACTCCCAGGGGCTCGTCAGAACTGGCCGACCCGAGAGCGACTGAAACACAAGCGGCGTCACAAACCGCTGGGCGTCTGGCGTCATGCAGACGGTGACATCCGCACCCGCCTGGGCGAGCGTGCTGACAACAGAGCACACCTTGTACGAGGCGATCCCCGCGCAGACACCAATAGCGACTCGGCGGCCTTGCAGCGTCGCCTTGAGTGGCAACAGATTGTCAGGGTTGCCTCGGTACATGTTTGGTAGGCGGGCGTTTCGACCGAATCAGACGCGGTCGATTTGCAGACCCGCGCGACAGGACGAGTTGAGCGAGCGCATCCCCGAGTTTTCAGGCCCCGAGTTTTCAGGCCCCGAAGTTGAAAGCCCCGAAGTTGAAAGCCCCGAAGTTCGAAGCCCCGAAGTTGAAAGCCCCGAAGTTGAAAGCCCCGAAGCTCAAAGCCCCGAAGCTCAAAGCCCCGAAGCTCAAAGCCCCGAAGCTCAACGCTTGCGGGACGGCGTGCCCTTCATCTTCTCGATGTACTCAGGGTCGATCTCGAGTGTGATCTTATCCTGCATGATCTCATCGATGACCACCTCGAGGTCGGAACGACCGTTCCGATCGACGAGTGGACGTGCACCGTCGATGATTTCACCGAGGCGGCGTTGGATGAGGGCGGTCAACTTGAACCGGCCGCCGAGCTTTTCGACGATGTGGTCGCTCTTCAGTGCTTCGATCATGATTAGGTCTCCCCGAGCGGGGCTGTCCCTCGGGCGAAGGGGGTTAGTATAGCGCCCGCTCCGAACGGCGCAGCCGCTCCGTATCCCTTTCTCACAGCCCCATTTTCGAAGCCCTCTCTCCAACGCAGTGCCAGACTACGAACCCAAATCCAACTCGAAGGTCAAACGCCGCGGGCGTGCCGTTGCGGCCGCACGGCCAAGCGAGGGACCAACGAGAACCCGCGCAGCGCGGGTCATCGCCCGGCTCCTGAGCAGGGTTGGTCTCCAGCGCGACCGCCGACTTCTGCTCTTCGCCGCGCTCACCGGAGCCGCGCTCGCGGTCATTGCGCTCGCATTTATCCGACCTATCCAATGGGCCGAGCATGCCTCGAGCGCGTGGCTGGCAGAGCACCCGGCCCAGATTCCGTTGGCTGTTGCGATCGTGCCAGTCATTGGCGCCCTGCTCTGCGGCGCGGTCAAGAGCATTTTTCGGGTGAAGATGCAGGGCCACGGCGTGTCGAGCGTCCTCTACGCGATCCATCGGAAACGCGCACAACTCCCGGCAACGTTGGCAGCGCGGACCTGGCTCGGAGCAAGCGCCACCATTGCTTCGGGTGGCTCGGCCGGTCCGGAAGGCCCCATCGTCACCATCGGAGCGACGCTCGGATCGGTCATCGCTCGATTCCTCCGCACGAACCCGCAGAACTCAACCACGCTCGTTGGTTGCGGCGCGGCCGCTGGAATCGCCGCGGTCTTCAACGCACCTCTTACGGGAATCTTCTTCGTGCTCGAGGTGCTGCTGCGCGACTTCTCGCTGCGCACCTTCACCCCCATCGTCATCGCCGCGGTGTTCGCTGCGGCAACCGTTCAAACGTTACTTGGGACTCAAGAACCACTCTTTGGTATCGGCGCCGAGGTCTTCCGAGGCACGGGCGATGGACTGTCCATCGCGACGACGCCCGCGTTCGCCATGCTTGGTCTTGTGTGCGGCATCGCAAGCGTCTTCTTCATCCGCACGCTGCAGGCATCAGAGACTGCATTCGCGAAGTTCCCCGTGCCGCGATGGATGCTGCCCGCATGCGGAGCGGCGATCCTCGCGGTGCTTGGAGTATGCCACATGGCGTTCGCCGCGAAGTGGCTTGATTTCGGCCAAGGATCAATCCCTGCGTTCTACGGCAACGGCTATCCACTCGCGAAGGCCGTCCTCGAGCCCGACTTCTACACAAAGGACGCCGCGCTCATCGTTGCGGCACTGCTCTTCGGTCTCGCGGTGGTGAAGTGCGTTGCAACGAGTCTGACGCTCGGTTCCGGCGGTATTGGCGGACTTTTCGCACCGAGCCTTCTCGTCGGCGCACTCGTCGGAGGTGCGTTTGGCAGCCTCGGCGAATACATCCCATTCGTACGTGATGTGGGCCCTGCCCCACTCGCACTTGCTGGAATGGCGGGCGTCGTCGCTGGCAGTACGCATGCCCCGCTCACGGGTGCATTGCTCGTCTACGAACTCTCACGCGAGTCTTCGGTCTTGTTGCCCGTTGTGCTCGTCGCCGCTGTTTCGACCATTGTGGCCCGACTCTTCGAGCGTCACAGCCTCTACACCGCAGAACTGGCGGCGCTCGGCCTCCGACTTGGTTCTGCGAGCGACATGTCGATCTTGCGTCGACTCCGCGTGAGCGACGTCACACTGAAACCTCTCGTCATCGTGCGCGGCTCGGCGTGGGCAACATCGCTCATCGAGCTCGCACGCGGCGGCGAGGATTTTGTCGTGCTGGATGACGACGGAAAGCTCGAGGGCATTGTCGGGGCGCGCGATCTTCGCATCGCGCTCGTCAATCGCGAGGCGCTTCCGCTTCTCCAAGTACGTGACATCGCACGAACCGGCATTCGTGCGCTCGATCGCGACATGCCGCTCGACCACGCCCTTGATCGACTTGATCGTGGTCCGCTTCCTGTGCGCGGATCAGATGGCGAGATGCTTGGAGTCATTA
Source organism: uncultured bacterium (assembly GCA_903911205.1). Classification (GTDB taxonomy): domain Bacteria; phylum Planctomycetota; class Phycisphaerae; order Phycisphaerales; family SM1A02; genus QWPT01. Next base: position 29,320 of record CAIWCL010000294.1, on the reverse strand, counting down.
CTCGTTCGCGCATCATGCGAACGTGGCGACATCGGATGGAGCATGAACGGTGAGTGATCGACTCACCTTTCAACGGACACAGCGGCTCGCAGGCCGTGGCGCATTTCGCCGTGTGATGGATGCGCGCGCACGAGCGGAAGTCGGTCCATTCTCTGTGCACTCCGCGCCAGGCGAGACACTGCAAACCCGTCTTGGAATTTCCATCGGACGTCGCTGCGGAAACGCTGTGACTCGGAATCGCATCAAGCGACTCTTGCGTGAGGCGTATCGACTCTCACAGCACGAATATGCGTCGTCTTGGAGCGGCGCGCCCACGAATACGCCCACGAATACGCCCACGAATACGCCCACGAATACGCCCGTGAGCTCGGTTCCGTCCTCAATCCGAGATCAGATTGCAGATCACGGTCCTGATCACGGTCCAGAGTCGCGTCCAACAACCTACGACATCGTCATCGTTGTGCGCCCTCACGCCGCGCTGACGCTCGATGCGTATCGCACGCACCTCGCCCAAGCCTTCGCTACCCTGCATGCGGTATGGACGAAACGAGCCCAACGAAAAGCGGCGGATGCGGCGAGACATGCTGTCGAGTCGGCGCGCGCGATGGGCACCGCGAATCCCGGGAATCCGTCGACGGAAACGAACTCCGATACCCCGGCGTCGCCGCGCGGCTCCTGATCGGCTGCGTGCGCGGCTATCAGATTTTTCTTGGGCCAATCCTCGGCGGGCAGTGCCGATATACACCGAGTTGTTCGTTCTACTCCATCGACGCCTATCGACGCCACGGCGCGTGGCGCGGCACAACGCTCACGCTCCGCCGACTGCTTCGCTGCCATCCGTGGGGTAGCCATGGGCACGATCCAGTGCCGTGAGAAAATCGCCGGCGTGATCAGAGAGGCGCGCGAGCTTTCCAACGTCGTCCGTCATCACTCCTCGCGCACGCGGTTCACGAGATGGCCGACTTTCGCGATGCGCACTTCGATCGTGTCGCCGTCCTTCAGGTAAAGCGGCGGCGTACGACCCGCACCAACTCCTGCAGGAGTTCCTGTGAGCACGATGGTGCCCGCGAGGAGCGTCATACCGCGCGAGAGTTCTGCGACGAGATAACGCACCGGAAAAACCATCAATGAGGTACTCGCATGCTGGACGCGAGCACCGTTGAGTACGGTCTCGATCTCCAACGCTTGTGGGTCATCGATCGCGCCGGCCGGAACCAATTCAGTCATCGGACAAAACGTGTCGAAACTCTTGCCGCGACAGAACTGACCACCGGAACCCGTCTTCTGCCACCAGCGTGCGCTCACGTCATTCGCAACGCGATAGCCCGCAATCACCGACATCGCCTCGGATGCCGGCACATCCCGACAATCGCGCGCAATCTCAAACGCGAGCTCGCCCTCAAAATCAACTTGAGGACCGCCCTCTTTGCAGATCTTGGGAATCACGATGTCATCGCCATGGCGACACACCGATGCGGGGTTCTTCATGAACACCATCGGGCGTTCATCGGTCTTCGTACCCATTTCAGCGGCGTGATCCGCATAGTTGCGGCCGATAGCGAGAATCGCGGGAGGAATGCGCATGTTCGCACTTTACCGCGAGCCGACGCCGGATGGATCGGCACGACCAGAACGAAACGCAGCCGAATTCGGCTATTTCCGCTGCGCCTCGCTCGTGTTGTCCGACTTCTTCGCCTCTTCACGCGCGCGTGCCGCTGCTTCCTGCTCCTTCCGGTACTCGGCAAGCCCAGGCGGCTCGGGGAACGCTTGAGCGAACGGCATGCCTGTTTGCGACAGACGCGCAACGGCATATTCGCGTTCAAGCGTCGGCTTCACGCGATCGTAGATCGCGAGCTTCAAATCGTCCGGAGCCTTGCGATAGATCACAAGTCGATCCAGCATGGGCTGCGATGTATCGAGCATGATCTTCGTGAAGACCGCTGGAATAGAGTCTTCGAGCGTTCCGAGGACATCCTTCATTCGGCCTTCGCCGAACTTGTTCACGAAGTCGTTGAAACGTGTTTCGCGGAAGTAGCGCGTCAGATCACGCGCATACTTCAGACTGTCCTCAAGGAGTTTCTCGTTGTCGAGAAGAAGTCCTTCGCGGAAGCCACGCTCCAGCGCGGCATACACATCGCTGCGCACAACTTCCGGCTGCATCTCAAACTCGCCGTAGAGCTGATCACGCACAAAATCTTCGAGCGGCTTCTGATACTGGGTGTTCGGATTGAAGCTACCGGTGCCGTACAGCGTGTCGAGTCGTGTCAGAATCTTCTGAGCGCCTTCGATATCGCCGAGGCGATACAACTCGCGCACCGCCTGACGCATGAAGTTCTCGTGCAGGTTCGTAAAGGTGTCCGCACCTGCACCGCGCGTTTCGTAGTGCTTTTCGTAGAGCTTTTCGAAGTACCGATCCAGTACGAGGATCCAGCGCGGATCGTTGAGCCGCGTGACATTGTCGCCGCTGAACGGGTCGTAACTCACGAGTCCCGAACGCGCGAGCGCCTGCATCGCCTGGATTTCTTGGCGGTCGTTATTGATGACTTTGAATGCTTCTAACTCATCGCGCAACATGCGATCTTCACCAAACAGCATGCCGCGCCGCGCCCAATAGAGCGCGTGCGCCGCGGGGTGCCGCCAATCAAGCGGTCCCGTATCGCGCGTGAACTCATACATCAGCTGCGGATCCATATTGTATGAGTCGAGCAAAACGCGCTTGCGAAGGAACGCAACAAGCTTGTCTGCAACTTCGCGGTTCTTCTCGTCGCCGAACGTCGAATCAAAGATGCCGACGAGCGCGGCCGCGCCCTCGCTCGAAGCGCGGATATTGAGCGCCTTCGCGTATGGCGAGTTCTTGCGCGCGAGCCACTGACCGTAGAGGTCGAGGAATCGCTTGTCGACCGCGAATTCGTAGCGCGCACCAAGCGGCTTGAGTCGCTGAGAAAGATTGGCGATGAACTCCGTTGTTCCCGGCACCTTCTGCTCGAGCACTTCGAGAGTATCGGGGGCGTCCGCGATGGATTTCATCCACGCAAGTCGTTGGTCGTAGTCGTACGGCGCTGGACCGAGGATGTACGTCCACTCTTCAGCGAACTTTCTCTTGTAGAAGAGATGCGCGTCGTCGGCGACACCGTCAAGTTTGTGGGAAAACCAAAACGACAGTTCTTTGCCGAGAATGAGATCGTTTGGGTTGTACCGAATGCCCTTGTTGCGAACGAGGTTGATGCCCGCGTTGACCCACGCCCAACGTTCGTCCTGCGTGTTGGTCATCACCGAAATGTTGTAGGCCATGTTGTGACCATGAAACGCCCACACATCCGGAAAGCGTGGCTGCAGTTTCGTGATGAGGTCCGCGTCGGCCATGACCTCGTACAACAAACCCTTTTCCTTCTGCAGCGTGACCTTGATCCACAAGTAGTCGACGATGAGCCCGCGAAGCGCACCAATCGCCGTACCAATGGCCACAATCGGCGGAGCTCCATCAATCGAAACATCGGTGTAGCGAAGTTCTTCGCGATCTGCGACGTCGACGAGCTTTGGCTGTGTCAACGCCGCGCCAGCAATCGCGCCGCCAAGCGCGAGGATTGAGCCGAATTGAATCACGCGGTCGCCCATGTCAGCCTCCCTGCCCGCTGTAAATCGCGATTTCCTTGCGGCGGAACACCGCAAGACTGAGGAGGAGCACCACGGCGGACCAGGCAACGCCGATCAAGGCAAAAGTTCGCAGAACGAGCCCTGTCGAAACCAAGCGTCCCTCAACAAGCGCGCCGTTTGCGCGAGCTTCACCGAAACTCCGCACACTGAACTCCGTTGCACCCGCAATACCCTTGATGACCGCTTCAAACGCTTTCCATGCCTGTGACTCGGTTCGAATGCGATACTCATCCACACTCGTCGCAAGATAGGGCGCGATCGAACCAGCCGCGAAGATCGTGAACACGACCAAACACGCGACAGGGAACGAGAGGAATGAGGCGAGCGAAACCGCGAGCATGCCAAGGAAAGAGAGTTTCAGCAGATTCACGCACTGGGCGCGCAAGAGGTTCGCCTCGAAGCCACCAACGCGATGCAAGAGTTCGAGTCCATCAAGATCGAAGGCAAGCGATGTGCGACCAGGCAAAAACTCTGGTGCGCCTGGCTGCGGATTCGGATTGACCTGCGCATTGACGATGCGAACAACAAGCGATCCGTCATCCGCGATGGTGCTCGCGGGAACGGGTAGCGCGTTCACTTGTGCGGCAACAATCTGCCGATCCGCCCATGTTTGGCGATCTCCTTCACCGAAGACAAAGATCACGGGGTAGGTCGCGTGCGGATCACTCTCGCCAGAATAGAGCTTGTACCGAAGGGAGAGATTTCCCTCTGCATCGCGCGCGGCGCCAAGATTTGGGAAGCGATAGACGCGCTCTCCTCCCGGAGGAACGGAGCGAAGTTGCTTGAGATAGTCGCCGGCAATGTCTCGCGCGAACTGCTTTTTGATCTCAATCTCCGTGCGGGTACCCGCTCGAAGATCTGCCTGCGCGTTGAGGTCCGCCCGCATCCGTTCCTCGACTGCCGACTTGAGTTCTTCTGGGGGAAGAGGCTCGTAGATGGGCAGCGAACCAACGCGGGCGACAAGCACTTCGTCGCGCACTGCGAGGGCGTCGAAGATGTCTTGCGCCGGCCGCGCACGAACCTGGACCAAGAACGCGAACATCGCGATCGTGGCGACGATCAAGATGCACGCGTTCAGCGTGACAAGTCCAAGCCACTTCCCGAGAAGAAATGAGAAGCGTGACACTGGTTTCGTGAGCGTGAGCCATGCTTGGCGATCGCGAATCTCAAACGCAACCGTTGCGCAACCGAGAAAGACCGTCAGGAATGCGCAGACGACGTACATCGTGTCCATGGAGCGCGAAAGGAACGTCTGCACCTGATAGCGCAACGGCGTCGTTGGATCGATCCATTGCGGAAAGAGCGGAATGGCAACAACCGCGACAGCCGCGAATGCAACCGCGATACGAAGTCGCATCGCCTCTCGAAGCACCCCAGACGCGATCGCAAAGACGGGTGAAGCGCGATCCAGAAGTAACTGCGCGAGGCGCACCACGAGCGCAAACGTGAGAAGCCCAACGGGGATGGCAGAGAGGCTCGTCGCGAGGCTCGGTCGACCTATCAGCGTGACGGGAATCGCGACAGCGAGCGCCGCGAGCGTGACACCGACAAGTGCCACCGCGAGGCCTGAAAACACCGCGAAGCAGACGATGGTCAAGAGCAACGCTGCCGTCGCGAGAACGAGCCATGGATCTTCCGCAAACGGAACGGGAAGCCAGTCGGGGCGCATTGTTCCGATGAGGATGGATGTTGCTTCGGCGTAACGTTCGAGGTTTCCAGCAACGCCATACAGGCCAGCCATCTGCGTTGCGAGCGCCGCGTCGCCAACGGTACGACCTTCGAAGGTCACGGTGCCCTTCTCCGCGAGTTCAATCGCCGCAGCATCCTTCGCGACGAGGTTGGCACCCTTCAAGAGTTCAGGAACTTCTTCGGCGAATCGATCGATGTACGCCGCTTCGCGATAGGCGACGAATGCCAACGCGAGAATGACGATCGCGTAGATCGACGCAACCGCGATACGCACACTTCGACGCATCGAAAGCTCAGCGAGTTTCTGCTGGAATCGCGAAATCACGCTGACTCCCATCGGTGTTCCAATCGACGTTCCCATCGATGTTCTTCCGTCTGCGCCGCTCACGCGCCACCCTCCGGACCCTTCCGCTCAGCACCGTTTTTCACATCATCCGAAAGCAGCGAGTCAATCAAGCCCTGATCGACATCCGCAGCCTTGCGCACCTGAGGTGCGTCGGACTTCTTCGCGGGCGACGTGGGCGTTGCCGGACCGCCTTGCTTGGCTTTCTCGCCGGAAACAAGCGCATCCAACACCGACGCATCGACGCCCTTGGGCGATTCGGGAGCTGTAGGCTGCGCCAGAGTCGCGCGAGCGGGCGCGTCGGTCGACTGGACAAGTGCATCGACCACGTGTCGTCCACCGCCATCCGCGGCGTCGGTTCCGCCCCGCGTCTCGTCGCCCTGAAGGAACGACGCGATTCGACCACCCGACTGGGCGCCGCTCGTCGCGAGTTGCTCCTGACGAGCGCGCTCGACAATATCGAGGAAGAGATTCTCCAGCGTTTGTCGAGGCGCTTCGACGCGCTCGATACCAACGCCCTGCACACGGTGCAACGTTTCGTCGATGGCGCGAATCGTCGCCTCATCGAGGCGCGGTGCGCGAATGAGCGTGTGCCGACTATCGGCAAGTAACTCGTTCGCCGTTCCGGCAGCGCGAATCTTGCCGCCGTACAGAATCACCATCCGATCACAAACATCCTCAACATCGGCCAGGAGGTGCGACGTCAGCAAGATCGTCTTTCCACGGCGACCGAGTTCGAGAATGAGATCCTTGACTTGTTTCGTCCCGATCGGGTCGAGGCCCGATGTCGGCTCGTCGAGGATCAACAGCTCTGGGTCGTTCACGAGTGCTTGCGCAAGACCGAGTCGACGAGCCATACCTTTCGAGAACTCGCCAGCGGCGCGATGGGCAACCTGCGTCAACCCAACCATCTCAAGCAGTTCGCCCGTTCGACGCTTGCGCGTGCGGCGATCAAGACCAAAGAGTTTGCCGTAGTAATCGAGCGTTTCTGTTGGATTCAAGAAGCGATAGAGATACGTCTCCTCCGGGAGGTAGCCGATCTTTCGCTTCACGGCAACATCGGACGGATCACGACCAAAGACGACAAGCCGTCCGTGCGTCTTGTGCAACAGGCCGAGGATCATCTTGATCGTGGTCGACTTGCCGGATCCGTTCGGACCAAGAAGCCCGAAGATTTCATGACGATCGATATGAAAATCGATGCCATCGACCGCGCGCGCCGTCGCCCGCATCCAGAAATCACTGAACGTTTTCGTCAGGCCCGCCGCCTCCACGATCCGCTCACCTTTCGCAAAGGATGCGGAGGGGCTTGCGGCGCTCGTCGGTTGCGTGGTTCCCGGTTGCGTGATGCCACGTGTTGAATCGCGTCCTGCCGTTGCCATGGTTTCCTCGCGGCTTCAAGTGCCGGTCGCCCAGCTGCCGTTCATCCGACTGCCGTTCTCACACTGTGTTTCCGACGTACTGCGCGAGGCGCGCCGCGCATCCGTCCGAATTCGCGTGACGTTCCTGTCACGGACGGCCCACGCCGCCACTTGCATCACGCTTCAAACGGCGTCCCGGTTTGCCGATGTAGATTTGCTCGCTGTTCGGCGCATAGAAGCCGCCTGCGTCTTTGAACGCCTGCTCTGCCTTCTTCCGTTGCGTTTCCGCATCGCGTCGCGCTTGCATAACTTCGCTCGAACTCGTCAAGCGAAGATTGAGTCCGCCAAGGACATTTGGTGCGGCGTAGATCTCCGCTTGCGGGTTCTCATAGATCTCACGAACCGCGTCGAGCCAAAGCTGCGCAACAACCTGCGAACTCGAATCGCGATACGCCCCCGCGAGACTGTCGAGCCGTTCAACCTCGCGTTCAAGGCGCGCGCGCAAGGCGGTTTCCGCGGCCTTTGCGCGCTGAATCGTGCGCGAAACTTCGCCACCCACATCCGGCGCTTCAAGTCGCGCACCAAGTTGCACGAGCGTCGCTTCCGCTTCCGCACTTCGCCCAGCGCCGAGTTCCTCTTCATACTCGCGAATCAGCTTGAGTAGTTCGGTGTAGACCTCACCGCCGGCGATCGAAGTGAGTGTCGCACCCGCTTCTTGACGCGCGCGTTCCACTTCACTCTTCGCGGCCTCACGGCTCGTCTGCACTTCACGCAAGCGGTTCTGCACGGCAAATGGTGCACTTCGCTCCACGGCGCGCACCGACGCAAGGTCGATGCCTGCATCGAGCCGATCGAGCGCGCGCTGTGCACGCTCGCGAACGACGGGACCAAGCAGGTCACGCGTCTCGGTGAGTTCCGAAAGCGCAAGCGTGCTCGCGGCCTCGACGGTTGCCTGTTCCAGAACGCTCATCACCAGGCGATCTGCTTCCTGCGGACTCGTCGTCTGCAGGAAGCGAACCGCGTCGGCGACTTGGTACTCGGCTTCAATCTGTGCATGCGCGATGTCACCGTCGCGGGTCAGAATGTAGCCGTCACTTCCTGGGCGAAGCCCCGCAGACGCATCGGCGCTATCGATCTGCTCATCGGTCGACTTCTGCTTCGTGTCGCCCTGCACCTGACGTGCTGGCCAGAACTGCGTATCGAGACGAAGCGTGCGCTTCTGTTCGAAGACGACCAGGTCGCCAACCGGATACGGCCAAAAGGGCTGAAAACCCGGCTGCAACTGCTCTTCACCCTCAGCGCCGGCGATCGCTCCGAAGAGCGTCTTCACGCCTGTGTCGCCCTCTTTCACCGACTGAAAGCCTGAGAAGAGGAACATGACAACCAGCGCAAGAATGCCAACCTGCAGAATGCGATACGAAAGCTTGAGTGCTTCGCCGAGCGATTGGGTCGCGGGATCCAGCGCATCGCGCATCCCCGCGTCTTCGCGCGCCGCAATGTCGAAGCGTGCGCTTGCTGCGCGACGTGGCTGCTCGGGCGCGCCCTCCAACCTCTCGGCGTCACTCGGATCGAAAGGGTTGTTCGACTCGGTGCTCATTGGCCCGCTTCCTCCGCCGACGCTGCGGTACCAACACCGTTCATCGTGGACGAATTCGCCGTCTCAGGGGCACCGTTTGTGGCCGCGGCAGCGCCGATGGATGCCGGCTTCTCCGCGCGCGAGGAGGTACGACGTGGCTGGGGAATTCCGCTTGCGTCGATCGGCGAGCCGAGATCAAGCAGGTGGAACGGCGCAGTGGTGGTATCACCAACGAATGTCGTGGAGCCGCGCAGACCTGCCTTCATCGCATCGATCCAGGCGAGGAACGTCGCGAGTTCCGCGTGATCTTTCATGCGCTCGTAGTACACCGATGCCTCCTCATTGCCCTTCGCTTCGATGCGCGCGGCCCACTGTGCAGCGAACGCGCGAATCGTGTCGGCTTGGCTGTTCGCTTGGCTCTTGAGCGCCTCCGCTTGCGACGCGGCCTTCGCACTCTCAAGTCGTGCAAGCGTGTTCTGCACTTCCGACATGCGCGAGAGAACGCTCACCGTGGTTTTCTGCGGCAGAACCACCTGCGCGAGTCCGACGGAGACCGGCTCAATACCCGTCTTGGTCGCGGCGGAAACACCCGCGAGAATCGCCTTCTCCGCGTCGGCAAGCCGTGCATTGGGGCCGACCAACTCATCAAAGCGGAAACCCGCAACCGCCTTTACTGCGCCCGCGAGCGCTTGTTCAAGATCCTTCGAGGCCTCATCAACCGATGGGTAACTCTTGAGAAACGACTGTGCGTCGGCGTCGGTGTCCTTCACTTGCCAGAAGAGATACGCCTGAACGACCACTTGCAAGCCGTCCGCAGTTGCCGTTTGCACAAGCGGACTTTCCGCGAGTTGCTTCCGACGATCAATCTTCGTGACGTTGTCGATGAAGAACGGCCACTTGAAATGGAGGCCGGGATTGCGTTCGACACCGGAGGCTTCACCGAAACGCGTGCGGATCGCGATCTCATGGAAGTTGACGGTGTAGGTCGTGCTGTAGAGGACAAGCACGGCCACGATGGCAAGTCCGAGTGCGATGGCAGAGGTTCGCTTGTTCATGTCTGTCGTTCCTGTCAATCGCGGCGCATGCCGCGGTTCTTCGATTCGTGAGTTCTCACCTGATTCCTGGCGATGTCGTGAGCCGGGCACAACGCGCGGGCGCACCGGGCTTCATGCACCGGGCTTCATGCACCGGGCTTCATGCACCGGGCCTCATGCACCGCCCTTATCCGCCACCATCACCTGACTTCTTCTCGAGATAGTCCCCAAGGTTGAGCCCGGTACTTGTTTCCTGCATCTCGACGTCGATCCGGACGCGCGAGGGATCTGGGAGCAGCATGTACTTCGCACGCACGCCGGAGAGCGCTTCGGCGAGCGCGTCCATCGTGCGTCGTGTTCGATACAGCGACGGGTCGGCGTTCCACGCCGGTGCCTGACCGGTGACTTCTGCGGCAATCGCTTGCGCGTCCATGAGGAGGTTCCATCGGAGCGCACGGGCGTTCGAGATAACGCTCGCCGACTGCGCACGCGAATCAAGCACAATCTGCTCAAGGCGCGCACGCAGCGCGTCAGCTTTTTGCCGCGCATCGGCGGAGCCAGCCTTCGCCTCGTTCTCGAGTTTCGTGAGTTCTGCGATGCCCTTCCAGACTTCGTCCGCAAGCGCGACATCGCCAACGAGCATGCTCATCGTCGTGTTGACGGCGCTTTGCGCGTCCTCCACTTGACGACGACCATTCTGCCGCGCGATGGAGAGCTCTTCGAACTTGCCGCCCTCGGTGCCGGGCGGACGGAGCCGCGGAATGGAAAGACCCACGACTTCAACCCCGGTCTCCGCCGCGTCAAACGCGCCTTGAATCGCTTTGACGAGCGTGTCGACAAGCGGTGCGTCTGGTGGAGGTGAAAGGACTGTGTCGAGTGTGCGACTGCTCATCGTGCGCGTGACTTCACGCAACGCCATGGCCTTCAGTGCACGCTCGCGCATATCCATCGCCGAGCGACGACTCTTGATGTCGTTCGAGAACGCGATGTACTTGTCGAGTTCGCGGTCTCGCACGCGGTACTGGAGAACGATGTCCGCTTCGACCACGGCGAATTGCTCGGTCGCCGCGCTGCGATCCGCCGCAGCCGTCGCAGGAGCAACACCAAACGACGTCGTGGGTGCAATGCTCGGAACGGCACCGGGAAGCACCGGCGCTGCAGTCGGCTCCGCGGCGCCGAGGCCGACGAGGAAGACATTCGTCTGCTGCGTGAGTTGCATCGTGTCGTCGCCCCACGTGATGACATCACCACTTGAGAACGGACGCACCATCCCGAGCGATAAGTCACGCACGAGATTGACATCTTCGACGATCGCCGTATCAATCGGCCACGGCAACTTTGCCATCGCGCCGCCTTGATAGACCTCACCAACGCGCGCTCCGAAGCGCAAACGCATGCCCTGCTCCTGCGGCTGAACGACCACGAGCGTGGTCAGCGCGAGTACAACCACGAGCCCCACAGCCAGAAGCCGCGCGAAATTGCGCAAGAGCAGCTGGTAGCCCCACGAACTCGTGATGTCGAAGCCGAACTGATAGTTCACCGCTTCGTTGATCGAGCGCACGATCGAATCAGGCGCGGCGAGCAAGCTCAACACGCGCGAATCAAACGCGGGTCGCGGCGTCTCGCCCATGCGGCGCGGGCGGTAGAGATTGAGCACGAAGTTGAGGAGCGTCTCCGCCGCGACCGCGAACATAAAGATCGCGATCCCTTGCGCGATACCGCGCATGACGGTGTCCGATTGACCTTCCTCTTTGAGGAGTTCAACAACGGTGCCGATTCCGACCGCCAACGCCACAAGCGCGTTGCCGACCATGACCGCCGCACCGCCGCGCAGGTTCGTCCACGCGCTTTGGACTGCCATACCAGCGACGAATCGCGAGAAGATGAAGGCAAGCAGCGCCGTTCCGAACGTCACCGCGAGTTGCCAACCGAGCGCAGAGCCCGTGCCGAAGGTGCCCCAATCCGCGTTTGGATCACCCTCCTTCTCGAACCACCAAAGAATCGACCACCCGATCGCCACGAGGAGTACCGCGTACAGCACGCTCAAGATGGGCATCAGCACCGAGTGCATGAGGCCAAGTCGCTTGCGTGCAACGCGCGCCTCATCGGTGTTGAAAATGCGTCCTTCCGAGTCGACCCGTGCGCCTGCGTCGAGTTCGAGACTCTCGAGCCGCTCCAGACGGTGCTGGTAGAAGATCATCGTGAGCCCAAGCCACGGGATCGCCCCGCAGAAGGCCCAGGCGGACGCCACGACGAGCGTGGAGTCGCTTGTGGTCTTACCGAAGATCAGGAGCAGGAGTGCAATCGCGACTTGTGCGAGAAGTCCGCTGGCGGCGACGCCCGTTGCCCGCTGGTACGCGTGGTGATCGATGCGCATCGTTGGTCTGTGGGAGACAAGAAAGTCCCGGCGCCAACCCAGACCGCTGCTGGGCTTGCCGAGTGGCGAGATGAACCCGTCCGCCGAAGCAAAGGTCGAGACGAAGCCCGATGCCAGAGCCGCGACGGAGACGGGGCGGTACTGTAAGGTACGCAGTTCAACTGCGCTTGTGTTCGCTTGTCCTTCGTGGAAGAGGACGAACGACCACGGGTTCGGACACTTTGCTCTCGCGGCCGCTCGCAACGACGCGAACCTGCCTGCTTCTGTGCGCGTTGGTGACCTGCCACGCAGCTCTCGCTTCGTGGCTCTCGCTTCGTGGCTCTCGCTTCGTAGAATTCGTCTTGTAATTCCGACTTTTTGGTTCCGAATCCTGTTTCGCCGAACCCCACCGTAAGCCTGTCGAGAAACTATGTCCTTCGTCGAGCAGCTCCTCGCGATCCTCCGCAACACCTTCCTTGAGTCGATCCGTCAACCGGTCGTCCTTGTGGTCTGCGTGGCGGCGACGATCTTCGTCGTCCTTTCCAACCCGTTCAGCGCCTGGACCATGCAGGAAGACCAACGCATGTTCCTCGACATCGGGCTTTCGACGGTCTTTCTCGCGACCGCAGTGTTGGCATCGTTCCTCGCAACCAACGTTCTCGCCCGCGAAATCGAAAATCGCACCGTCCTGACCGTGGTGTCGAAGCCGGTGCCCCGCCCCGTCTTCATCCTCGGAAAGTTCCTCGGCGTGTCAGCGTCGATGCTCGTGGCGCTTCTCTACCTTGGACTTGTCTTCTCACTGGTTGAGGTGCACGGAACCCTGCAAACCGCGCGTGATCCCTTCCACCTCCCGGTCATCCTCTTTGGTTTGGGAGCGATGATTGCCGCGGTCGCCGTCGGCGCTTGGATGAATTACTTCTATGGTCGGAGTTTCGCCGCGTGGACCCTCACGCTCTCCGTGCCATTCTTGGGCCTCGCCTACCTGCTCTCGCTGTTCTTCGATGCCGAATTTAAGTCGATTCCCATCGGGCAGCAGTTTGAACCTGAAGTTTGGAAGGCGCTGTTTCTCATTGCACTCGCGACGTTGGTCCTCAACGCGATCGCCATCGCCGCGAGCACAAGGCTTGGGCAAGTACTCACCCTCACCATCGTGGTGGGAATGTTCGTGCTGGGGTTGCTCTCCGACTGGATGTTCGGTCGCCCGCTCTCCGAAACGACGGCCGCGATGGCGGAAGTTGCCAAGGCTGGCGGCGAGGTTCCGCTCACGATGCACGCAAAGTGGGCGTTTTTGTCGCTGTGCCGCGCGTCTGTGCCCAACTTCCAGTTGTTCTGGCTTGCAGACGCGCTGACGCAGAAGAAAGCGATCCCGGCCGATTACTTCGGCTACGCGATGCTCTACACGCTGGCCCTGGTCACCGGTCTCCTTGCTGTCGCGACTGCGCTCTTCCAGCGCCGCGAAGTTGGATGAAACGAGCCTGCTTGCGACAAATCACGCGCGAGTGACGCGAGGTTCACGCTGCATTCGTCGGCTGCTTCCACGACGCGACTTCCGCGCGCACGTGACGCCGCGTCAACACAATCGCCATCACGAATGGCCACGTGGCGGTCGCAATGGAGACGATCGCCATGTTGCGAAGGCCGTCCGATTGCGCCTTCGCCTCATCGGGGAGCGGCGGCAAGTCTTCTTCCTTCACGCCCTTCTTGCGCATTTCATCGCGCATCTCTGAAGCGAGGGTCACTCCCCACTCGACTTGCGGCTTGATGGTGACCACGGCTGCCACGAGGCCTGCAACGACAAGGACGAGCCGAGCCACCGCCCAAAACATCACGAGTTTCGCACCAAGCGGTTTACGCAAGAGCAGCATCGCACTGCCCGCGATCAGCACGATTCCCAGTGGAATCGTGATTGCAACCTGTGCGGTCGTTGTCCACTTGATGATGTCAGGCGGCGGCGTGAGCACCATGCCTGCGCTTGCCATGATCGTGTCCCAAAACACGATTTGCACGGCGAACAACCCCTGAAAGCACATTCCGAAGACACCGATCGCCACGGAGATCACCGGAAACACAACACGCCAACGACCGCGACGCTCTGCAAGATCTTCCGCACGGGATGCCTCGGAATACGGCGCGAATGGATCCGCTGCGGGCGCGACCGATGGCTCTTGCGACAGCTTGGAATCAGGCTTTCCTTCGTTCATGCGCGAAGGATCGCAGGATCACGGTGTTTCGCAAGTCGTGTTCGAAGTTCAACAATTCCAGCAGTCGAAAACCACAGGCGGAGCCGTCAAAGGTGTCCAAGGAAGTTTGCCTCAAAAATCACCGACCCCGTGCGCGACGGGGTCGGTGTCGTTGAACTGAGATGTCGAACGCGTCAACCGTTGCGACGGTCTTTCGCCTGCTTGATCTGGCGACTGAGGTCTTCGATGATTCCATCCCACTGCTCCGGGCTACCGGCCGCGGGTTGGTCGTACGTCATGATCGGGAAGCACTTGTCGAACCACTTGCGAATTTCCTTCGCTGCGCGGAGCCGCGCGTTGAGTTGATCGAGCTGGGTCAGACCCGGCGGGTTTTGCATGTCGCGAAGAAGCTTTATTTTCGCTTCTTTGCACTGCTTCATCGTCGCCTGCCAGTCGTTGTGGATTTTGTAGCCCGCTTGCGAAATCTCGACCTTGTCGGGCGAGAGATTCAGGAGCTTCAGCAGATCCGGCACAGTGTCGGCGGTGCCCTGCGAGAACTTCGAGTGCTCAGCCTGCTGCGCGTTGATCGTGAGGTTCTGCACCTTGTCGGAAAGGTCGTACTTTCCCTGCAACGTGTTGTACCACGTGACATTGCCTTCCTCGTCCTTGTCGTAGGAGAGTTCAGGCTCGTTGGTCACCATCGCCTCACCGATCCAACGGTTGCGGCTCGTGGCCTCACAGACATCGCCAACCTTCTTGAGCCACGCTTCAAGTTCGCGTCCTTCGATGGACTTCGTACCTGCAAACATCGTGATCGCGCCGAGTGTGCCGACGCGCTGGAAGTAGATTTCATTGCAGTGAAGCGACGTGAACGCCGCGGCAGAAATCGCCTCGTGGATCCACGCGATGACGCGGTGACGCTCACGGAGCTTATTGAGCGTTTCGTCGATCTTGTCGCCTTCGAGCACCAAGCCACCGCCCGAATTGACTTCGAGGACGATGATCTGGCCCGGGCCGATCTTGTCGGCTTCTGCCCCGATCTTCTCAATCTCCTCGTGACGCGCACCGAGGCCGACCATGTCGACGTCGCCGCCGGGGCCACGGCCCCACGGAAGAATGAAAATCGTTTGCTTGCCTGAGGCGGGAGCGCCGGAGGTGGTTGCTGTGGACGCGGAACCAGCGGATGTATTCGACTTTCCTGGCGTCGTTGTTCCACTTGAGCCCGCTGGAGCCTTCGTCGAAGTGCCTCCATCCGCAGCAAGCGTCTCCACCTTCTTCAAGTCGAACGAGGTGATCGTCTTCTTGACCTTCTTGCCATTTTCGTCCACTTCGACCTGCAAGAAGCTCTTGTCCGCTTTCACGACCAAACCTTCGAGCGTGAGTTCCTTGCCGTTGAGCGTGTAGGTCACACGCACGCGGGCGCCGGCATCACCCTTCCAGGTCGAGCCATTCGCGAGCTTGACGTCGGCTGCGACGGCCATCGTCGCACCACCCGCGAGCACGGCGAGCGAGAGCGCAACGGTCGCGAGGGTTGATTTCGAGTTCTTCAGTGAGTGCATGAATTGGTTCATGTGTTTTTCGTCCGGATGACTCGCCGCCACGTCGCGTGCGTCGAGAGAAAGTCTGAGGCAATCACAACACTTCAAGGGCCATGCGCACGTCATTCGCGCAGCGGATCAACCGCCCGGACGGCTCATACCACCGCCACCGAGACCACGCCCACCTCCGCCACCACCGCCGCCGCCGCCACCTTGACGGCCCTGCTTCTCCGCTTCGCGTTGGCGCTGAATTTCCTTCTTGATGTCGTCCACCGCGCCTTCAAGCGCAATGATCGACACGCCGCGCTGTTGCATCTCGCGACGCTTCTCAATCGCCGGGTAACGCTTCATGAGTGCGATGGTCTTCTCGTAGTAACCCTTGCGCTTCCCGAGACCAGCGACACTGTCCTCGGTCTCTTGCGCGTCTTCCATGTTCTTGGTGCACTCGTCCATGGCCTTGCGCCAGTCCTTGATGTACTGGGCGCCGACCTTCTCACCGGAGTCGAGTTTCTCGAACTCGCGGTAACCGAGCAGGAACATGAGGTCATCGAGGCTGTCGGCGGTGCCGTCAGACAACATCGCATCTTCTGCGAGTTGCGCATTGAACGCGCACGCGGCTTGGTCGCTTGAATCCACGACCCACATGCCTGTCGTGTCACCAAGCCACTTCGCGTTGCGCCCTTCGAAGTTCACCGAGAGCTTCGTCTCGGGGAAAATCAAGGCGTCGGCAACTTCGCGTGGGTAACCACCGACTTCGACGAGGCCCTTCATGATGCCCGTCCACGCGGCAACCATTTTCGAGCGAACGTCGGCGTCTTCCCACTGACTCTCAACCATCTCCTTGAATCGGTTGAGGCCGTAGAGCCGAGCGTCAGACACCATGTACATGCGTGGCCAACCGAGCGCGTAGAGGCTCGAAACGCCGACGGCGTCTTCCACCCAAACGACTTGGGGCGTATCGCGGAACTTGTCGCGGATGTCCTTCAACATCTGGCGATACGAACCCACTTCGCCCGGCAAGCCGAACTCATTTGGATCGTCGTTCTTCAAGTAGTCGTTGCGGTCAATGTCCGCGCTCTTCAGTCGGAAGACGATGATGTCGGGCTTCGCCTTCTCAAGATCCTTCGACAGGACTTCGAAGCTCGACTCCGAGATATCCGTTCCCATCTGCCCGACGAGCGGGAAGACGTAGACCTTCGGGGTGCTGGTCGTCGCGGGGAGATCTGCGTCCGCGCTTTGCGCAGATGCCGCTCCAGCCACAGCGAGTGCCGTCGAAGCAAGTACGGTGTGGGCGGCGACCTGAATGAACTTCGGAAGACGATTCGTGCGCATCGGTGAGTCTTCTTTCGAGAGGGGAACTGCGAGATCCGGCCGAACGATCCACCCGCGCATCGCTTGCGGGCAATCGCCGCCAACGCCCCACACGCCATTCGGACGGGGCTCGACGGATGGACGCGGCAACCTGCCGCGGGGTCTGATCTTACTTCCGAGCCCGACAGGGTTGCGGCACAAACGCGTGGTCTCGACCAAATCTCTGTGGTCGGGCCGAACCCGACAGGCGACTTTTCTGAGGGTGCGTCGCGGCCCGAACTGGGACTCTGGGTGGGCATTCGGGCAGGCATCGCGGCAGGCATCGGGTGCGCGGTTGCCCACCCGCTTCGCTGACCGCGACCCGCCCCGTCACTTCGCCCCGTCACTTCGCCCCGTTCATTCGCCCGGTTCATTCGCCGAACCGTGTGCCGCGGCAAGAGCCAGCGCCGAGGCCAGTGCCGCGCTGCGGTCCGTGTATTCCCCGCAAATCTGGCGGTCGAGCGTGGTGTCCAGAACCACTTTGAACGCCGGGCCGGGACGCAGCCCCGCGCGGATGAGATCGTTGCCGTCGACCAACGGGGCGGGGAGGCGCCGATCCGGGCACTCTCGGTTTGCTGCGGAGCGCCAAGACTCCGCGAGGGCGCCGTCTTCGCCGGCGAGGACTTCGAGGGCCGCGTCAAATCCGGGCCGAGCCGCGAGGCGAACCCGCTGAGGAAGCGAGGTCTTCGCCGGATCGACACGCAATTGCTCGCGACACTCGAGAAGGGCCGCCACATGCTCCCAATCGGCGTTCGAGAGTGTCAGTCGCGCGCGAAGGACGTCGCGCAGACGCGCCGCCCCTCCTGCTGCTTCCCCTCCTCCTCCTGCTCCCAAGGCGCCTTGTGCTGCGTGCGCAATGCGCTCACCCGGAACGCACGGCTGTGTTCGATCGAGCCACCACGCTGCAAGCGCCGTTGCCGGACTCGCCATCGGCGGCAATGCATCCAACCGTTGCCAACCGTGTGCGCCCGCACCCTCGCCGAAGACCGCGGCATCGAGCCCGAGTTCCTCGATGATCCGTGCAGCCTGTCCACGATGATGGTGCGCGAGCATGCGACGCACCTCGTCGCCAACGCGTTCCGGACTGACCGAAGCGAGTTCGCTCGCATGCGCACGAATCGCGTGGATCGTCGCCGGGTCGATTGTGAACGCAAGGCGCGCGGCGAAGCGTGCCGCACGCAACATGCGGAGCCGATCCTCACGAATGCGCGCATGCGGATCGCCGATCGCGCGCACGATGCCGGCGCGCAAATCATGTTCGCCTTCAACGAAATCGACGATCGCGCCCGTCAAGGGCTCGCGAAAAATGCCGTTGATCGTGAAGTCACGACGCTCCGCATCGGCGCGCGCGTCCGCGAAGCGAATACCACTTGGCCGACGACCATCGAGGTATTCCAAGTCTTCACGAAAGGTCGCCACTTCGATCGTGTGCGTCCATTTTCGAACAAGCATCACTCCGAATGCTTCGCCAACTCCGCGCGCCTTCGGAAAGACTGCCTTGACCTCATCCGGCGTTGCGCTCGTTGCAATGTCGAAATCCTTCGGCTCGATCCCAAGGAGCGCGTCGCGCACGCATCCTCCCGCGAAATACGCGATGTGTCCCGCCGCGATCAATGCACGAGCGATGTCGACGGCTGCCTCGCGCGCCGTCGGCACGCTGCTGCCACTCATCGACCGCCTCCGCTCCATCGCGCGCGCTCGGTACAAGCTTCCACGTGAAGTCGAGAAATCGCGTCATGCATCGCAGCGAGGGCTTGCTCGCTGTCGAGTTTCGCAAGTTCCTCGCCTGACATTGGTTCGCCGCAGATACAGACAACCTTGCCGCGCAACCGCGGGAATTTTCGTCCCTTCGGCCACGCGTCGAAAGTGCCATCGACCGCCATTGGGAGAATCGTCGGCTTTGCCTTTTTGACGAGGAGCAGCACGCCGCGCTTGAACTCGCGCATCTTGCCATCCGGCGATCGCGTGCCCTCCGGGTAGATGATCACAACGCGGCCTGCCTCCAGTTCAGCAAGCGCCGCCTTCATTGCTTCGAGGTCACCGCCTTCACGCCGGATCGGTCGCGCGGAGACGGAACGAATGATCCAACCGAGCGGCCCTACAAAGAGCGAGTCGCGCGCAAGCGCCGTGAACTGGCGATCCCAAACGGTGACCCCGTTCACCATGGGATCGAGAAAAGATTGATGGTTCGAAATGACGAGGATCCCGCCCGTCTTTGGCACGCGCTCGCGATGCAGACGACGAAGCCCGTAACAGATTCTCAACGCGCTCCAGCAGAGAAACGCACAGAAATCCCACCACGCGGTGCGGATGAATGAACGCCCAGGCACACGACGCCGGAATGCGAACGGGTTCGGAATGGGACGCTTCAACGTTGAAGCCGAATTGGAAGACGACGTGGAAGACGACGTGGAAGGCGATGTGGAACTCACGGAGTGCGCGCTCCGTCGCCACGATCTTCATGGCCGCCATGCGCGCGATGCGCCGAACGAAGTGCTGCGCCCGCGCGTGCACGCACGATGGATTCGAGTCGATCAATCACATCGTCAATATCAACGTCGCTCGTGTCGACCACATCGGCACCGTTCGGACAGACGAGTGGGCCATCTCGACGTGTCGAGTCGATGCGATCCCGTTCAAGAATCTGGGACAACACTTCGGCTTCGCACGTGACGATTCCCTTCGTCGCCAACTGTTCGACGCGCCGACGCGCTCGCACTTCCGGCCGCGCATCGAGATAGATTCGCACATGGGCATCCGGAAAAACCACCGACCCTTGATCGCGACCCTCGGTTACGAGGCGAGGATGCAGGCTTGCGATTTCACGCTGCGCTTCAACCATCGCCGCACGAACGATCGGGTTCGATGCGACAGCACTCACCGCGCGCGTCACCTCTTGCGTACGGATGCGGTCACCGACGGATTCGCCGTCAACCAAGAGGTCCGGCGGATCACATCGCCAGTTGAATCGAATCTCAAGATCGCGCACGAGCGCAGCAACGCGTTCGCCGTCGGCCGGATTGATTCCAAGTTCGAGGGCACGCAACGCCGCCGCGCGGTACATCGCGCCGGTATCGAGGAACTCGAGCCCGAGGCGCCGCGCGAGACGATGCGCCACCGTCGACTTGCCCGTCCCTGCGGGTCCATCGATGGTGACGATGAATTCGGCGGTTGCGGCCACGACGCTCACTCACTCCTCCTCTTCGACGAGTTCCACATCCTCATCGACTTCCGGCTCCATCGTTGCTGCTTCAAGGACACGGCGCGCCATGTCGAGTTCGGCAACGATGTCGACAGAGGACTTCTTCGCACTCTTCTTGCCCTTTGATTTGCCGTCGGTCTCGTCGGCCATTCCAACAAAGTCAAGTGCAAGCGTGTTGCCGTAGCCCACGCTCCGAACGCTCTCAACACACACCTCAAGACTGAAGCCGTCGTGCGTGCCATCCTTCGCAAATCCACGCACGCTCGCGCAAATCGCGGGCGCGTAGGGTGCGAGTTTACGGAGCGTTTTTTCGACGTCCCCGGTGGCATGCGCGTGCGCAAAACTCGGATAGCTTCCGATGCGGAACCCACCGATTTTCTTGATGAGATCGGTGAGGCGCGTCGGGTCGAACGTGAGCCCCTCGTGCGGCGCAAGCAACAAGTTGAGTTCGTAGCGATCGATGTCTTTGAGCACCGTTTTCACGCCAAGCACGGTCGCTTCGAACGCCGCGTCGGTATCAACCGCCGCCGCACGCACTGCGATGGATGGGCAACCGAGGCGATTCGCGGCGAGTGCCAAACGCGAAAGCCGATCGCGAGACTTCGCGAAACCTAGGCCGCGCTCGGTGAAGTCAATCGGCGGTTCTTCGGTCAGGAGGAGCACCGGACAATGCGCACGATCCGCCTCATCGCGGAACCGGTCGATCTCCGGCACACCGAAACCTGAGAGCATCGTCGCGGGAAGATTCAACCCGCGGAGTTGAAGGTCGGTGGCCACGAACTGCGGCACGGCGAAGACCGAGGGGCAGCGCGGATCCTTCTCAGCGATAAGCGGAGCGACCGACCCGGCGGACAGAGTGAGCAAGATCTCAGGTTGCACGACGAAATGGCTTCAAGAACTGGTCGCCCGCGATGGGAGACCGAAACGAAGCCAACCCTCCAAGAAAGAACTCCCTTTGTACGCCTCGCGAGGGAACCACGCCCGCGCGCACGGCCGTCCGGCGACAGCCGGTCGAGTCTACCACGCGCGGCGCGTGCCACGAGAAGGTCATGGAGAAGGGCAAGGAGAAGGTCAAGGAGAAGGGCAAAGAGAAGGGCAAGGAGAAGGTCGACGAGGAGGTTGACGGGAAGGTCGACGAGGAGGCCAGCAAGGATGCCGAATCCCTTGCGACACATCCGACGGGTCGGCTCGAGCGCGACGCGTCAGGCCGGGCCCGAGCCCACTCGAAAAAGAACGCGCCGGCGTGCACGAAGGCGTCGGCGCATTCCAGAGGGAGAAATCTTGTGAGTGGGTTTGAGGCGTTCGCGCGTGGAGTGGAACGAGTACGCGAGAGGAGAGCCCGAAGAGGGTACGAGGGACGATAACTTCGTGTCCGAGCGTTTGCAACCGCTTCCCAAACCAACCGGCACGAGATCTCGACCTCCTCGCCCGACGCTACCATCCGCCCCTTCTCGGGGAGCCGTCGGGCCCCCCTCCTCCGATCATCCAACGACCTTGCCTGAGATCCAGCATGCCGACTCCCGCCGATTGCCGCGTTTCCGAAACCCATGAGTGGTTCCGCATCGAAGGTTCGACCGTCACGGTCGGCATCACGCAGCACGCGGCGGATCAGCTGAACGACGTCACCTACGTCGCGATGAAGGCCGTCGGCACGACCGTCGCCGCGGGCGCCTCGGTGGGTGAGGTTGAGAGCGTCAAGACCGCCAGCGAGATCTACACCGCAGCCGCGGGCAAGATCGTTGCCGTCAACGATGCCGCCGCGAAGGATCCCTCGCTTGTGAACAGCGATCCCTACGGCAACGGTTGGCTCGTGAAGCTCGAAGTTGCGGATCTCTCCGCAATTCAGGCTTTGCCGAACGGCCCCGCGTACGACGCGAAGAACGCGCACTGATCGGCGACTGCCATGGAAGCCGCGCCGCCAAGCATTTCCTGTCGCGGTGTCACCAAGACCTACGACCTTGCCTCTCGCAAGGTCGAGGCGCTTCGTGGTGTCGATCTCAACATTGCCGGCGCCGGTTTTTTCGCCGTGATGGGAGCGTCCGGCAGCGGGAAGAGCACGCTGATGCATCTCATCGGGGGGCTTGATCGCCCATCGTCCGGCGAGATCACCGTCGCTGGCGCACGCATTGATTGCATGAACGAAGCGGAACTCACCCGCTATCGCCGCAAGACCATCGGAATCGTCTTCCAACACTTCAACCTGTTGCCGTCGATGTCCGCGCTCGACAATGTGATGTTGCCCGCACTCCTTGACGGCGTGGTGCGAAAGGATGCGGAACCGCGCGCGCGAGCCCTGCTCGATGAACTCGGTGTCGGAGCGCGCGCATCGCATCGCCCAGACGCCCTTTCAGGCGGGGAACAACAACGCGTCGCAATCGCCCGAGCCCTGTTCTTTGCGCCTTCGGTCATCCTCGCTGATGAACCGACGGGCAATCTCGACAGCGCCGCAGCGACGCGGCTCTTCGAGTTGCTCACACGACTCGCGCGCGAGCGAAACACGTTGCTCCTCATGGTCACACACGAACCCGAAGCCGCCGCCAACTGCGAACGCGTGATCGTGCTCCGCGACGGACGCGTCGCTGGAAGTTTCGACACCTCCGACAGCCAAGGAAGGAGGCTCGATGCGGGCACTCTGGCCCTTCGCACGCAGGAGTTTGCTCGGTCGGCGGGGTAGAACCCTCCTGCTCATCGCCGCGGTTGCACTCGCGACCAGCCTCGTGGTTGCCGTGACAAGTGGGATGCGCACAGCGCAAGCGAGTCTCGAAGCATCGATCGCGCGCGCGATGGGTGAAACCGACGCGCGTGTGGTGCATCGCTACGCGGAGCCGTTCGACGCCGCGCTTCTCGACGAAGTGCGCGCGTGGCCCGGCGTACAACGTGCCGCCGGGAGGCTCCTCGCCTCCATCACGCTGGAACATCCACGCGAAACGTCGGACACAGGCGAGCGCAACCGCGCATCGCGCGCGCCGCGTGCCACCGTGCAAGCGCGCGGAGTCATGCCTGATGAAGATGCGTTCTTCCGCGAAGTTGAAATCGAAGAAGGTCGCCGCGTGGAACGCGCGGGTGAAGTTGTACTCGATCCGCAAACCGCGAAGACACTCGAGGCGAAACCCGGCGATCGACTTCGCATCGTGCGATTCGGAAAACCTCTCGAGGTCATCGTCGCAGGCATCTATCAGCGACCCGTGCTCGGCGCGCTTCAGCGCCCACTCGTAGAGATCGATCTCGCAACGCTCGCGGAAGCCTCAAAAAGGACCGGGAAACTCACGGGGATCTCGATTGCGCTCTCCGACGACACCGCTGCAGAAGCGTGGTGCGAAGATCGATCCAAATTGCTTCGCGACCCCCTGCTTTGCGAACCGGCCGAGCGCGTGCGAACCGGACTCGACAAACAAATTGCGGCGAGTGAACTTTCCACGTTGATCGCGACCATGATCGCGTTTCTTTCGTGCGCTGCGATCGTCGCAACAGGTATGACCACCGCGGTCCTCGAAGAGTTGCGCGAGATGGGCGTTGCACGTGCGATCGGCGCCACGCGGCGACAGCTCTTCGGGGCACAGGTCCTTGTCGGCGGCGCGATCGGACTCGCGGGAGGCGTGCTCGGTATCCCGCTCGGCATCGCGCTCGTCGGATTGCTCGCCGTGTGCTACCGCGAGTTTCTGAAAGCGGGCGTTGCGGTTGATCCGCGCGGGATCGCGCTGGCTCTGGCGGGCGCACTGACCGCGGGCCTCCTCGGAGCGATTTTCCCCGCGTTTCGCGCCGCGCGCATTTCTCCACTGGAAGCCCTTGCGATTCGTGCGCGCGAACCAAGCGCGCGTCCCATTTTGCTCGCCTCTGTTGCGGCACTCGCCGCCATCGGCCTTTGGGCGCTTGGACTACTCCCATCCTCACGCGATACTCGATTTTGGATCTACATCTTCGTCGGACTTCCACTGCTCCACATCGCGTGGTTCCTCTTCTCAGTTCCACTCACCCTCGCCGTCTCGTGGATCGCAAGCCCGCTCTTGGAGCGCGTCTTCGTCCTTCCGCGTGGACTCCTCGCGGGAAGCGTCGCGCGCATGCCGTGGCGACTTGGTTGCACCGCAGGCGCCCTCATGGTCGCGGTTTCGATACTTGTTTCGACACGATCAAACGGCGACGCGATCATTCGAGATCTCCGCGAACGCGTGCGGTTTGCCGATGGCTTCGTCTTCTGCACCTCCGGGCTCTCGAAGGATGAGCAAGCGCGTCTTCGCGCGCTGCCACATGTTGTCGATGCGCTCCCCGTTGGCTATCTCCCGCTCAAAATCGCGGGCGAACAGGTGTTTGGCGTGGAAGGCATGGGACCGACCAACGTGGTCTGCGTGGGATTTGAACCGCGACCATTCATCGAAATGAATCGTCTCGATTGGATCGAGGGAACGCCCGAAGCCGCGATTCCGCGCCTGGAAGAGGGCGACGCGATTTTGGTCGCGCCTGAGTTTCTCATCGCACGTGGCCTCGGCGTTGGCTCGAAGTTGCGCTTGGGGTCGGGCACAAACGAAGCCGAATTCGAGATCGTCGGCGTGGTCACCGCCGCAGGTCTTGACATCGCGACGCAGACCTTCGGCATGCGGCAGATCTACATGGAGCAGGCCGTCAGTTGCGTCTTCATGGACTTCGCCGCCGTCGAGCGACACTTCGACACCCGCGACGCGTACATCATGCAATTGCGTCTCGACCCCGGACTCGATGAGACGAGTGAGAAGACGCTCAGCGACGCTGTGAGCGATGCGGTGCCCGGTGCGGTCTTCTCCAGTGGACGTGCTATTCGCGGATTCGTCGAAGAGATCGGCGGCACCGTCCTTGCGGTCACTTCTGCGGTCGCGCTCGCGGCACTCGCGCTTGCGGCGATCGGCGTCGGGAGCGTGGTTGCGGCCGGAATCTCTGCGCGGACGCGCGAGTTTGGGGTTCTTCGCGCCGTCGGCGGTTCTACGCGCGTTCTTGTCGCGCTCGTCCTCGGTGAGACCGTCGTGATGGCAATCGCCGCGCTCGTCTCTGGCACCGCGCTTGGATTGATGCTCGCATGGATGGGCGTGGCCCTGTACCGAGACTTTGCCGGCCTCCGTCTCGCGTGGGTCATTCCGTGGATCCCACTCGCGGCAGGAGCAGGCGTCGTCGTTGTTGTTGCGTTGCTCGCGGCAACCCCTGCTGTTCTCGGGCTTTCGCGAAAGCCAACCCGTGAACTCGTCGCGGGGGCCTGACGCGCGTACGCTGCGCTCCTATGGACGCTGCGCGCGACAAGCCTGTGATCGATCGCTCGATTCCCGACTGCTTTCTGCTGGAAAGTCCGTTCGCTCCGATGGGCGACCAACCGCAAGCGATTGAAGAACTTGTCGACGCGGTTCGCGGCGGACACCGACATCAAGTGCTACTCGGCGCAACCGGCACTGGAAAAACGTTCACGATGGCGAACGTCATCGCACGTTCGAATCGCCCAACGCTTCTGATCTCGCACAACAAGACGCTCGCCGCGCAACTCTACGAAGAAATGAAGGAACTCTTTCCGCGCAACGCGGTGAGTTACTTCGTCAGTTACTACGACTACTACCAGCCCGAGGCGTATATCCCGCAGCGCGACATCTACATCGAGAAAGATGCGTCGCGCAACGCAGATCTCGATCGCCTTCGCCTCGCCGCAACAAGCCATCTGCTCTCGCGACGCGATGTCATCGTCGTTGCAAGCGTCTCGTGCCTTTACGGCCTCGGTAGCCCGAGTGAATATCGCAATAAAACGATGTTCGTTGAGCGCGGCATGCACCTTGATCGTCGCCAGTTCTTGCTCGGACTGAATGCGATGCAATACGCACGGAATGAGATGGCGCCTGCGCGCGGCAACTTCCGTGTGCGCGGCGATGTGATCGAGGTCTATCCCGCGTACGAGCAGTACGCCATTCGCATCGATCTCTTCGGCGACGAGGTCGATGCAATCCAACTCTTCGACCCAATGACCGGCGAACTCCTCGCCGAAGAACAGAAGACGTTCATCTTCCCAGCGGTCCACTATGTGATGCCTGACGAGCAAAAACAGGTTGCGATCGCGTCGATCCGCGCGGAACTCGACGCGCGCGTTGCTGAGTTGCGTGGTGAAGGGAAACTGCTCGAAGCGCAGAGACTGCTCGCCCGAACGCGGCACGATCTCGAATTGCTTGAGGAAACGGGATTCTGCAACGGCATCGAAAACTACTCGCGTCACTTCGATGGCCGCCCTTCCGGCGCACGCGCATGGACGCTTCTCGACTATTTCCGCGAGGCGCCCGGCGCGGCGGGTACCGACGACTGGCTTGTCATCATCGATGAGTCTCACGTCACACTGCCGCAAATTCGCGGCATGTACTTCGGCGACCGGGCGCGCAAGCAAACACTGGTCGATCACGGGTTCCGTTTGCCGAGTGCGCTCGACAATCGCCCACTCAAGTTCGAGGAATTCTGCGAACTGATTCCGCAAGTGATTCATGTCAGTGCAACTCCCGGGCCATGGGAGTTTGAGCAAGCACACGGACTTGTTGCAGAGCAAGTGATTCGTCCGACAGGTCTCGTCGATCCGCCGATTGAGGTGCGCCCCGCACGGACACAAGTGCCGGATCTCTTGAAAGAAGCCCGACTGCGCGCAGAAAAGGGCGAACGAACTCTCGTCACCGCGCTCACCAAACGACTCTGCGAGGATCTCACGGCCTATCTCCACAAAGAGGGCATGCGCGTTCGGTACCTCCACAGCGAGATCGAGACACTCGAACGACTGGAGTTACTCCGCGACCTTCGTGAAGGGGCGTTCGATGTACTCGTCGGCGTGAACCTCTTGCGTGAAGGGCTCGATCTTCCTGAGGTGAGTTTGGTGTGCATTCTCGACGCCGACAAACAGGGCTTTTTGCGAAGCCAGTCGAGTTTGATTCAAACCATGGGTCGCGCCGCACGCAACGCAAACTCGCTCGCACTGCTGTATGCCGATGAAATCACGGTGGAGATGCAGAAGGCGATCGACGAGGTCGAGCGTCGCCGCCGGAAGCAACTCGCCTACAACGCAGAGCACGGCATTATTCCGAAGACCATCGAGAAGGCGATCCGTCGTGGGATCGAACTCGAACTCGCCGCGCATCGAACCGCCAAACGCGCCGCAGGCCTCGAGGAGGAGGACGATGACGGCTACGACCGCGAGGCACTCATCGGTGAAATGCAGGCGGAGATGCTGCAGGCAGCGGAACGGCTCGAGTTTGAAAAGGCGGCTCGACTTCGTGATGAGATCAACAAGTTGAAGTCGCTGCCTGCGGATGCGAAGGCTTCTTCCAAGTCAGCCTCACGCAACGGAAGAGGGAGCAGCGCAGAGCGACAGCCCACCAAGGCTGGCATGCCAGGAACCCGCGCTGGACGCGGGAAGAAACGGCGATAGCGAATCCAACGGCAGCGACGTTGCGTGCGCACTTCACACGTCGAGAGACGGAGAAAGTTCAGGCGCCGATCTGACCGTGCGGGCCACGCAGGCGTAACGAAAAGGCGCGCCCTTGCAGTGCGCGCCAATCATCGGAGCCCGGATTCGGCTTGTCGGAACGGAGATTCGGCCAACGCGAGTCGCTCGACTCAGGTGTCACCGGCGACGGTGTCTGCGTGTTCGGCGAGATCAACCCATTCTCAGCCACCGTCGTCGCTTCCACCACCACCATCGTCACCGGCTGCGCTGGAACCAACGCCCCCGCGTGCGCCGCGGGCGCGGTCTCGGTCGGTGTGGAAAGTGGTGCGGTAACGGGTGTCATGTGGGTTCAGAGTCAACGAGAAGTCAATCTCTACTGAACTCTTCGGCTCAAGCGAGGGAGACGTCGCAAAAAGAGCGTCGATTCCTTGGAAAGGCAACTTCGCGACCGCAGAACGGACGGGTGCACCTCCGAAATGGAGTCCCACAACCTGCTGCCCCGCCCTACAACGCCCTGAGGCCTATCATCGCCCCCCTATGGCAACGCCCGAGAAGTCGATCCGCGTCCGCGGCGCCCGCGAACACAACCTCAAAGACCTCTCGGTCGAGATCCCGCGCGACAAATTGGTGGTGATCACCGGCGTGTCGGGCTCGGGAAAGAGTTCGCTCGCGTTCGACACCATTTTCGCAGAGGGTCAACGCAAGTACATGGAGTCGCTCTCCGCGTACGCGCGACAGTTTCTCGATCAAATGCAGAAGCCGAATGTCGAAGCGATTGAGGGTCTTCCGCCCACCATCGCGATCGAGCAGCGCTCCGGCGGACACAGCCCGCGCTCGATCGTGGCCACCACGACGGAAATCTGGGACTACCTTCGACTTCTCTTCGCGCGCTGCGGCACACCGACCTGTTGGCATGTCGAGGAGCGCGGGAAAGGCAAGTCGAAGTCCGCGCACATCTGCGGCAAGGAAATTCGCGCAACGAGCGCGAGCCAAATCGTCGACTCGTTACTGACCCGATTCGCGGGCAAGCGTGCCATGCTGTGTGCGCCAGTTGTTCGCGCCAAGAAGGGCTTCCACCGCGAGGTGCTTGAAGGGCTTCAGAAGCAAGGACTCGTCCGCGCGCGTGCGAACGGCAAAATCATCGACTTGCGCGAAGTCCTCAAGGACGGCGGCGAAAATCCACTCGGATTCGGCCGTTATGAGATGAACGACGTCGATGCGGTGGTCGATCGCATTGCGCTCGACGAGAGTTCCCGACAGCGCCTTGCGGAGAGCGTTGAAACCGCTCTGAAACTTGCTGAAGGCTCGCTGACCGTCCTCATTGAAGACGCGGCGGCGAAGGATAGTTGGTCAGAGCATCGCTTCAGCGAGAAGTTCTCATGCCCGGACCACCCACAATGTGCGCTCGACGAACTTGAACCGCGCCTCTTCAGTTTCAACTCGCCCCAAGGCGCATGTTCGTCGTGTGCTGGTCTCGGAACAGTCAATGAGTTCGACGAAGAGCTCTGCGTTCCCGACATGTCGAAGTCGTTGCGTGAGGCGATTCTTCCGTGGCGGAAGAACGGCCGTCGCATGAACATCTACTACGCACGTGCGCTGCGGAGTTTCGGCGCG
>CAIWCL010000293.1 GCA_903911205.1 uncultured bacterium | reverse complement strand
CTTCTGCGATGTCTTCTGCGATGTCTTCTGCGATGTCTTCTGCGATGTCTTCTGCGATGTCTTCTGCGATGTCTTCTGCGATGTCTTCTGCGATGTCTTCTGCGATGTCTTCTGCGATGTCTTCCGTCGCGCCTCGTTGTTTGGACTGGCGTGCAGACGGAAGTCGCGCCGCGAAAAACGGCGAGGTTGGTAGGTTCTGTCAGAGTACTCTCACGCTCGGCAACGACGTGCATTGGCGCGCGTCGAGAGTGCGGCTCTCGCAGAAGACCTCGTGCAATCCCTGACGAAACGCGAACGCGAACTCGCGCATCATCGGATACGTGGCGCAACATGGCGCGATGTTGCGCAAACAGTCAGCATCACGGACGTAACGGCGCGCCAGCGTTGGATGACGCTTCGCCGACGGGTACAAAAGCGCGTGCACGAGCAGACTCCGGCGAGCACACACTCTTCTGAATAAATCAAGCTGGCAGCAAGGTCGATCTGCGCGCGTCCAGTTCGAAGTGGCTTCAGTGTGCGCTTGCGACTGGTAGGTAGATCCGAAATTCTGTGCCGTGCCCGACGGTGGATGAGACTCTGATGTGTCCGCCAGAAGCGGTCACGATGCCTTGCACGGTCGAAAGGCCGAGACCGGTGCCGCGATCGCGCGGCTTTGTCGTGAAAAACGGCTCAAACGCCTGCGCGAGTACGTCGGTCGTCATGCCTTCGCCGCAGTCGGTGCACCGGATGAGTGTCCAACGGCCATCAGTCATCCGGTCGAAGGACGCGGGGGGCTCGGTCGCATCAAGTGTCGAGACTTCGAAAGTCAGTTCGCCACCCTTTGACATGGCATCGCGCGCATTGACGGCGAGATTCAGAGCGATTTGTGCAAACTCTGTCGGGTCGATGCAAACAGATTCGACACGCCGAGAACCCGAACTTCCATCGATGATTTTCAGTCGTGCCTTCGAGCCAACAGCTTGTCGCAACAGCGGCTCTTCGCGTCGGAGGAGTTCCAGCGGTGAAACGACTTGTGGCCTGCCAGTTTGTCTCCGGCTGAATTCAAGCAATCGCCGTGTCAGGGTTCCTGCGCGATCAAGTGCTTGATCCACCATCTCGCAGTGAGTGCCGCGTGCAATCCCACGTGCGCCAGCCGCATCGAGTTCGCCCTTCAAAAGTTCCATGGCACCAGCGATCACCATGAGCACGTTGTTGAAGTCGTGTGCGACGCTACTCGCCATGCGGCCGAGCGCTTCGAGCTTTTGCACTTCGAGCATCTGCGACTCGCGTGTTTGTCGGTGAATCGCTGCGCCAAGCAGAAGTGCCGCGATGCGGAGCGTGTCGACTTCAACGCGCTCCCAAGATTGCACCGACGCACACGCATCGAATCCCAGGAAGCCCCACCAACGTTTCCCTTCGAAGATCGGTTGCACGAGGAGCGACTTGATCTCCTGCACTTCGAGGAGCGGGCGTTCACTCTCTGGAAACTCATCGATGTCGCCGAAGACCGGTTCGCCTGCACGCAGCAGTTCGCCCCAGCGGGTGAACCCGCCGGCATCGAGCGGAACGCCTTGCAGCGCCGGGTTGTCGATCTGAGGCGTGACGCCGGGAGCGCACCATTCGAAGCGCTGACTCACGCATTCGACGCCATCGCGGCGTTCCACGTCGAAGATGTACACCCGACTTACGCGCGTGGCCTCGCCGAGAATTCGGAGCGCATCGGGTACGAGCGTCGTCCACGGAAGCGGCTCGCTGAGGCGCTCGGACGCTCGCGTGACTGCGGCGAGAATGGCGTCTCGTCGAGCGAGTTTCGCTTCTGAAGTGTTCCCGCCGGCGGAGTGCATCGCTCTAGGGTAATACGGGGCAGAAAGAGACGCACACCGGCCTCCGTGAAGGCTGCAGGTGAGCCCGTCTTCGAGGTTTTCGAATCAAAGACCTCTTGTCAGGAATTGGTTCTTGTGGGACGCGTCGATCCGTGGACGTTCCCGAAACTTCAGATTCCGGCGGGCTTTCGCAGGATTTTCTCCATCGACTTTCCCTTCGCGAGTTCGTCGACAAGTTTGTCGAGTCGTCGTAGTTCGCGCATGAGTGGGTCTTCGACATCCTCGACGCGGACCCCACAGACCACACCCGTCACAAGCGCGCGTGACGGGTTCAGTTCTGGCGCTTCCGCGATGAACCGCTCGACGCTCGTCGCTTTGGCGAGTTGTCCGTCGAGTGTGCATTGGTCATATCCAGTCAGCCACCGAATGACTTCATCGACTTCCGCTTTCGTGCGGCCTTTCTTCTCGGCTTTCGCGACATAGTGCGGGTAGACACTGGCAAACGACATGGCGAAGATGCGATGGGTGGACATGGTGGGTCGTCTCCGGCGAGAGCGTACGCGCATTCCTGTCGGCATCACGAGTCTCGTGATTGAGGTTGGGAGTTTGAGGTTGGGAGTTTGAGGTTGGAGGTCGTTTCTCGATGGCAACGACGCACTCACAACCGTGGCGACAAGTTGGTTCCATTGCATTTCTATTCGCAACTGCGTTGACTGTTGGTGGTTGTCACGCCGCGCCGAGAACACTCGATACCCGCGACGCCGCAGGGGTGTACACCTTGGCTTCGGTTGACGGCAAGGAGCTTCCCGCAACCGTCAAGCACGGCGATGACGTGGTTGAAGTGCGATCAGGGAAACTCACGATCGGTACCGATGGCACTTGCCTTGCAGTGACCAACTTCGTTCCGCCATCAGGTCGCGTGATCACGCGCGAGGTCCGCGCGGATTGCGTTGTGGAAGGTGAGCGCTGGACGATGCGCTGGAAGGGCGCTGGAACGACCGACGGAACGCTCGCCGGCACGACTTTCACAATGAACAACGAAGGATTGAACTTCGTGTATCGGAAGTGAATGTTGGTCCAAATCTCCACGCCACGCTGGCGTCGATTGAAGCCGCTTACCTGCAGCGCTGACGCTGCATGGAGATTGCAGGCAGCGCGATGAGCGCAAAGGTGGCAGGGGCAGGCACCGTTCTGGAGTAGACGTTGACTGAAGTAGATGTTGTCGAGGAAGGTTCCGAAGCTCTCCGGCGTGTATGCAGAGATCACAACGCGATCGAACGAGAGATCGTCGGCGAAACCCACAAAGTTGTTCACGCCCAAGTTCTGAAACTCGGCGACGTGCAACTGATTGACGCCCGAGTAGAACGTGAGGAGAGCATCGCCGGGGTAGCACGCCGCGAATGCCTGCATCTGCGCCGTGAAACTTGCCGATGTGGGGGGAGGAGGAAGTGAAAATTGCTACGAGCTCGATGGCGCAAGACGTGAGGGGAGTCGGGTGATTCAGGTGTGTACGGGAGTTCCCCGGAGGAGACTTCGCTGTGCTCCGCCTCTTTGCGTGAAATCCACCTCGCCGACACAGATGGGGTCTGCAGCGAGATCGCGCAACACAAGACGCGCGAACCCAGTCAGTGTGAGCGCTGATCAGGCTTCGGCTCAGAATTGCCAGCGTTCTCGATGCGAATCGCTCGCCCCGTTGATGTTGCATTTTCTTGTCGAGGTCGGCCTTCCGGATTCATCGAGTGCGGATAGTGACCTGCGATCTTCGGTTGCATGCAGGAAGCGAACTCCACGATCCATGACTTCGCGGTCAAATTCGCAGAGATCCGCCGGGAGTGCGAGTGCGCCATCGCGCAGGTCGGTGCGGTGCAGATGCGCCGTTCGCTCGACGGCGATGTGAACTCGATTGCTGACACCATGAAACACGTCGGCGGCAATCTATGCTCGCGTTTTACGAACTTTCTTACGGAAGATGGTGAGAAGGCTTGGCGTGATCGCGAAGGCGAATTCATCGATGACTTCCCTGCAGGTGAGGCTGGTCGCGTCGCGGCGCTCGCCGTGTGGCGGGATGGTTGGAGTGTGCTTGAGACAACGCTTGCGTCGCTCACCGACGACGACCTCACGACGACCTCGCGACGACCGTCTACATTCGCGGAGAGCCGCACTCGGTCACGCGCGCGCTCGCCAGATCGCTCGCGCATGTGGCGTACCATCAAGGGCAGATCACGCTGATCGCGCGTGTGCTCGTCGGGCGTGATCGTTGGAAGACGATCACGATCCCGCGCGGAGGTACCGCGCAACGACACGCAGAAATGGGGTTTGATCCGGATGCCGCGCCGTGATCGGCGAGCGCGTACTTGCACGTGCACTCGCACCCGCACTCGCACTTGCAGCAACTACAGCGCGCCGCTCCCGATCACGGCATCGACCTCGATCTCGATTTTCATGCGTGGGCAGAGAGCCGCGCTTCGATCATGGTCGCGGCCGGGCGCACCTCGCCAAACGCAGCTCGCAGCGCAGGCCAAGTCGCGGGAAAATCAGCAGCATTCGGCAGCATGTAGCGAACACGCACGACATCTTGCATCGAACTTCCCGCGCGCGCGAGTGCCGACTCGATGTTGCGCAGACACTGCTCGGTTTGCGTCACGATGTCGTCCGAAATCGTCATCGTCGCGGAGTCAAATCCGGTCGTTCCTGCAACGAACACGCGGTCGCCCACAACGACCGCGCGCGAGTAGCCAATCTCGCGCTCAAAGGTCGAACCGGAGGAAATCCATCGACGATGCATGACCGTTTCTCCGTGTGCTAGGTTCTGTCTGACGGATCGCTGAGGGCCCGAAATCCGCCTCGGCGCGCGGATGGCAAGGAGGGGAAACGAAGCTGTATCCGCAGCGATACAGCGAGTTGAACCCGACACCGCCAGCCGAGATGCTGGGCGGATTGAAG
>CAIWCL010000292.1 GCA_903911205.1 uncultured bacterium | reverse complement strand
CTTCAATCCGCCCAGCATCTCGGCTGGCGGTGTCGGGTTCAACTCGCTGTATCGCTGCGGATACAGCTTCGTTTCCCCTCCTTGCCATCCGCGCGCCGAGGCGGATTTCGGGCCCTCAGCGATCCGTCAGACAGAACCTAGTGCCGCGTGGCAACACCGTGTACGGCGGCTGTCGCCTGAATGAGCGAGCGTCCGCGGGCGTGCCTCGCGGAGTTCTCGCGGGAATCTCGCAGGAATCTCGCGGAGTGGGGCAGTTGGAGGGGTGCGCATCGAGATGTCGTTGCGCGTCTCAACCTGCGCTCGGGGGCGCTGCGCTTGTTTTTCCCGGATGGACTTTGAAGCCCCGCGACCCCTCCGCCCGATGAATCACTCCCGCGAATGTTCTACATCCTGACGACGCGTTTCGAACAATGGCTTGACCAGATCGGCCTCTATCGGGTCGTTCAGGTCTTCACGCAATTAGAGTTTCGCGCACTGGCGGCGACGCTCTTTTCGTTCCTCTTCGTCATCTTGTTCGCGCCGCGCACGATTCGCTGGCTGCAACGGCTGAAGGTGGGCGACAACCCTGAGTTCTACAACTCAAAGCTCAACACGATGAACCAAGGAAAGAAGGACACGCCCACCATGGGCGGCCTCCTGATCTGCGGTTCTATCTTCGCTTCGATCGTCCTCTTTGCTGACGTAACGACCCGCCATGCCCAACTCGCGATCCTTGTTCTCGTCTGGATGGGCATGATTGGCGGCTTCGATGACTGGCTGAAATTGACCGCCGCGCGACGTGAAGCCGGGACGCGCGAAGGGCTCTTCGCATGGGAAAAGCTCGTCTTCCAACTCGGCTGTGGTGTGCTCGCGGCCATTTTCCTCTATCAGGCTGCTGATCCGCTGCAACACCCGGCGGCGGCGAGCCTCAATCTGCCGTTCCAGAAGACCTATCTCCCCGTGGCGTTGAACTCGCTCGCGCCGGTAGAGATGAATCCGTCCGTGATTGTCCTCGGTGGGATCGCCTTCTCGGTGATTGGCATGCTCGCGATCGCGGGCACATCAAACGCCGTCAACATCGCGGACGGCATGGACGGACTTGCCGCGGGCACGATGGCGATCGCGTGCATCGTGCTGATGGTGCTCGTCTTCATCGCGGGGCGGCAAGACCTTGCGCAGCATCTGCTCGTTCCCCACGTTCCGGGGGCGCGTGAGTTGACCGTGGTGACCGGCGCCATGGCGGGCGCCTGCCTCGGGTTCCTCTGGTTTAACTGTAACCCTGCGCGCGTTTTCATGGGTGACACCGGATCGCTCGCGCTTGGCGGTCTTCTCGGTTATGTCGCCTTTGCCATCCGTCAGGAACTGCTGCTGGCACTCATTGCCGGCATCTTCTTCCTCGAACTTGGAAGCGTGGCGCTCCAAGTCAGTTACTTCAAACTGACGAAGGGAAAGCGGATCTTCCTCTGTTCGCCCATTCACCATCACTTCCATCTCAAGGGTTGGAGTGAAGGACAGGTTGTGGTGCGATTCTGGATCATCACGGCGATCCTTGGCGCGATTGCGCTTGCTTCGATCAAACTGCGCTGAATCGAGAGCCGGCCGCGCCCGCATCGTCGAGGTGCAACTCGGCGCTTCCGCCCAAGAGGAACCTCGCGTACCCTCCGCGCATGCGTTGGAAGTTGGCTTGGAAGCGCGACGCGAGTGGCAACAGCGGAGTTCGAGGCGCGGGTCGAAACACTGCGCGCTTTGATCGACGTCTCTTGCTTTTGGCGTTCGTCGGCGTCGTCGCCTTTGCTTCGTTGACGCTGCAGCTCTTTCGGCTGAGCGTGGTCGAGCATGCGACGCACGTCGCCAACGTCGAGAAGCATCTCGTGAATCGTCGGCTGCTTCCGGCATCGCGTGGACGCATTTTGGATCGTCGCGGCGAGGTCCTCGCAACTGATCGTGCAAGTTGGGATGTCCTTCTTGAATACGACGCCGTCGCCGGCCGGTGGGCGACGACACAAGCAACACGCGAGTTGCAGCGTGAGATGGGGCGCGCCGCGTGGCTTGAACTTTCGAGCTCGGAACGAGTCGCGCGCATCCTTGAACGTGAAGCAAAGTTCGACGCGCAACTGGAACAAGTCCTCGATCGGATTGCCGAAGCTGGCCGATTCGATCGGGCGGAAGTTGATCGCCGACTCGATGAGATTCTTCGTCGTGCCGCCCGCGAATCGCGTTCTCGCAAGGAAGCGTTGATTGCCCGCGAACTCGCGCTTTATGGCGAAGACGCGCGTTTGTCGGACATCGATCGTGAACGTGTCAGCGCGCAACTCGACGCGCACGTCATCCTCCCGGATGTGCCAGAAGAAGTGGCGTTCTATTTCCAACGCCTCGCGGAGGAGTTGCCTGGCACCGTCGTCGTGGAGCCATCAACCAAGCGTTGGCGACCGTGGGAGCAGGTTTCGTATGAAGTCGTGCGCGACGATTTT
>CAIWCL010000291.1 GCA_903911205.1 uncultured bacterium | reverse complement strand
GGCGCGCGTCCTTCGAAAGCGCGAACACGAATACAAAGGCGTGCGGTTCTCTGACGCCACGGCGGGCAACTTCGTGATGCCACGCACCGTCGCAGAAGGCGGGAATCGTGCGTCGGTTGCGCCAGGAACAACGCCCGGCGCGCCGACGAGCGGGGCGACTGGAGCGATCAATTCTGGAGCGGTCAATTTGGGAACCACGCCGGATGCGAAGCCGACGCTCCCCTCCACGATGCAGCCAGTGAAACCCACTCAGAAACCAACGCAGAAGCCGGCGCAAACGCCGCGTTGATGAAATCACGCGTCGCGAACTGCAATCACGCGTCGCGAACTGCAATCACGCGTCGTGAACTGAAATCACGCGTCGCGAACTGCAATCACGCGTCGCGAACTGAAATCACGCGTCGCGTGTCTTGTCGAGCACCGCGTTGGTTTCGGCGCAGTAGCGATACGTGCAGCCTTCTTCTTCTTCGCGCGTCGGCTTGTGACTGCCATCACAGAACGGGAACTTCTTCGACAGTCCGCAGGCGCAGACGAAAATGGGCTTGTCGGAAGGTTCAACCTTCACAGGTCCGGTGGCGGTGAGTTTGACGGTGCGTGCCATGGTGGGTGCTCGGTGGGGTAATGCGGTACAGCGAATGGGACGGAGACCGCGCGGCGCGCGCATCTCGTGAGAGTCGGATCAGAAGTCCGTTCAATACTCGAGATCTGCTTCACCGAACAATCGGAAGCCCTTCCGGCGAAGAATCTGCCCAGCGAGCGTGTTGTCATCGGTCGAAAGAACGACCGTCGGGACGCCCTCTGCGCGCGGCATCGTGGGATAGAGGAAGTGGATATTGAGTTCCGCTGCGAGGAGGAACTTACAGAGATGATGGAGCTCGTGATCCTTCGAAAGTTCTGCGATCAGGACGTCGGTCTCACACACCGCGAATTGGTGCTTCTCGAGAATTTCGCGCGCAGTTGCAGGGCGATCCGCGATCAATCGAATGACCGCGTAGTCGGAACTATCTTGGATCGAAATGGCGCGAGCAGAAACGTGACCTTCCTCGTCAAGGCTTGAAAGAAGCTCGAGCAACTTCCCGACGCGATTGTCAAGGAAGATGCTGAAGTGTCGCACCATGGGGGGCGCGTAACCAATCTCGGTCTCCAGCGGAAGCATGCTCATAGGGGCGGAATGCTATCCGAACGGAGGATGCGCGCATACGAATCTCTCTCCACAGACTGCAGATGACTCCCCGGGGACCTTTCCCGCTATGGATGCATTGCCTAGTCGTGTGATGTCGAGCGTCGCCTGCGCTCCGTTCAGCGCCCTTCTCCTTGCGCTCCCGCTCGCCTCGACTCCGACGCGAACCGCATGGGCAGCGAACGTACAGGAGAGCGCCAGCGCAACAACGCAGGGCTCATCGGATCAACGAGCTGAAACCGATGCCGCATTCGACCGATTTGTGGCCGAGTACGACGGGTGGCGCCGCACTGTGTACCCCGAATGGGCGCTGCGAAAGGGATACGAAGAGCGCGCGGGTGAATTGACGGATGTATCCATCGCTGGAATTCATAAACGCCAAGCACAACTCGAGCTCTTTCTCGAAGAACTCCGCGCGATCACCCGCGAGAATTTGTCCGCGCGCGATCGACTCGATGCGGACCTGCTTGAACGCGAATTGCGACTCTCGGTCGACGGCCACCGTTTCGGTGGCTGGATGATGCCGATCGGTGGACGTTGGGGACTTCACACCGAAATCGTGCAGATGGGCGATCTGGCGACCTTCGCCGACCTCGACGATTACGAGGCGTATGCCAAGCGGCTTGCGGGAGTTCCGGGGACGATCGTCGACACGATGAGCGTCATGCGCCGCGGACTTGACGAGGGTGTCGTTCCGCCGAAAGTCACGCTGATGCAAGTTCCCGCGCAGATTCGTGCCGCGCGCGCGAGTCTCCCGGATCAACTTCGCAAACCTTTCATCGCAATACCCAAGTCGATCAGCGACGCGGACCGCGTCCGACTGCGCGCCGAAGTCGATCGTTGGTTGGATTCGATCGACACCGCGCTGACTGCATTCGAAGTCTTCTTCACGAACGAGTATCTGCCGAAATGTCGCGAGTCCATCGGCGCACGCGACATGAAAGATGGGGCCGCGTGGTACGCGCATCAACTCGAGGTTCACACCACGACCGCGCTCTCGCCGAAGGAGATCCACGACACGGGACTGGCGGAAGTCGCGCGGATTCGAGCGGAAATGCTCGCGGTGATCGCGCGGACCGATTGGTACGCCGCCGATCCTGCACGCGCGGCGATGCCGGATGCGGAGCGATTTGCGGCGTTCATTCACTACCTCCGCACCGATCCGCGGTTCTATTGCACCTCGCCGGACGAACTCCTCACTCGCTATCGCGAGGTTTGTAAGCGCATTGATCCGAAGTTACCCGCGCTGTTTGGTCGACTTCCCCGCCTCACCTATGGCGTCCGCGAGATCCCGCGCTTCATGGCACCGACGCAAACGACTGCGTACTACCAACCGGGAAGTCCGCAACGCGGCGAGCCTGGTTGGTTCTACGCGAACACCTACGCGCTCGATCAGCGACCAACGTACGAATTCATCCCACTCTCGCTGCATGAAGCCGTGCCCGGGCATCACTTTCAGATCGCACTCGCACAGGAGCTCGAGGGTGTACGGGAGTTCCGCAAAGATCTCGATTCAACTGCGTTCACCGAGGGGTGGGCGCTCTACGCCGAGCGGCTGGGAATCGAAATGGGGTTCTTCGAGGATCCATACGACGACTTCGGTCGGCTGCTCTATGAGATGTGGCGCTCGTGCCGGCTGGTGGTCGACACAGGTATGCACGCCTTCGGCTGGTCGCGCGAGCGGGCGATTGATTTCATGAAGGAGAACACGGCGTTGAGCGAGCTCAACATTGTGAACGAAGTTGACCGCTACATCGGATGGCCGGGGCAAGCGTGCGGCTACAAGACCGGCGAACTGGTGATTCGGTGGTTGCGGGCGAAGGCCGAGCTCACGCTCGGCGCGCGCTTCGACATCCGACGTTTTCACGACGCTGTGCTGCTCGAGGGCCCGCTTCCACTCGATGTCTTGGAGCGGAACATCGACGCGTGGATCGAGGCCGAACAGCGCAAGTGACCGTGCACTGCATCAGATCTACGAGATCAGATGCGCCCGATCAGAGGTATGGGTATCGCGGCGCGCGCCCTTCAAGCACCGCCGCCACATCACGCACCACCCACGACATGTTGTCCATGGCGGTCATCGTGCGGCTCGCAAGGTGTGGCGCGAGATGTGCATTCGGCAACCCAAGCAGCGGACAATCCTCGCCAAACGGCTCCGGGTCGTGGACATCGAGTAACGCCGCTCCGGCGGGGTTCAGCCGCAACCACTCCGCGAGTGCCCCCGGATCGAGTACACAACCACGCGACGTGTTGATCAAGATTGCGTCGGGCCGCAACTCAGCGAACTGCGCGCGTCCGAGGAATCGACGATTTTCCGGTCGGCCATCGACATGCACCGTGAGGATGTCGCTCTCGGCGAGCAACCGCGAAAGCGTCACGCACTCGGCACCGTGCCGCGCCTCGACGGGAATCTCGGCAACGTCGTGATACATCACATGAAAGCCGATCGCGCGCGCGACTTGCGCGATGCGACGACCGATCCGTCCGAGGCCGAGGATCCCAAGGACAAGTTCGTCCATCTGCCACAGTCCAACGATGTCCTGCCTGATCTGATCCCACTCCTGCTTCGCGACAGGCTCATCAAGGAAGAGCCTCGGTCGCAGTGCATCACAAAGAAGACAAAGCACATACTCGACGACCGCTTGGGTGTTTGCATCCGGTGTCGTCACCACCTGCACCCCGCGCGCGCGACATGCCGCCAGATCAATGTTGTCGACGCCGACCCCCGCGCGACCGACGACTCGCAGGCGAGGAAGCATGGCGAGGAGTGCGGAGTCCACCTTCGTGTAGGTGCGCACGACGAGCCCCTCAATTTCGTGTGCAGCCTCGACGAAGCGATGGTCATCGACGGGTGCATGCACCAATTCGCAGCGTGCGCCGAGCCAATCCGCTGCCTCTTCGGCGAGGTGCTCCGTCACCACCACCAGCGGCTTCGCGGCGCGGGGATTCGTGCGTCCATCAACTGGATCAGGCTCATTCATGCGGATGGCGAGGATAGGCGGAACCGTTCCTCCGTGCCGTCCGAGAATGGCGCGCTCCGAGCCAACCCCGCGCGCCACAACCGGTCGAACCCGCACAGACGGCCCCACCCGGCGGAATCCGCGCAGTCGACAGGGATGAGACAGGCCAATCGTGCCGATCCCGACCCTTGACCGTGGTCCCACACGGCAACATTGCAAGCGCGAAAGCGCCTGCCGGAGGCGATTGAGATGGACAAGGCCAGCATCCTCGGAAGCATCATTGGTTTCGCCGCGTGCGTCCTCGTCATGTGGATGGCGTCGCACGGCAACTTCACGATGTTCTACTCGCCGAAGGGCGTCATCATGGTGTTCGGCGGCACGGTTTCGGTGCTTCTCATGGCAATGCCCATGGAGAACCTGAAGTGCATCCCGGGCTACATCAAGCGATTCCTGTTCAACAAGGGCCTCTCGGCGATCGAAACGGTGAAGCTCCTGAGCCAGCTTTCCGACAAGGCACGCCGCGACGGCATCCTTGCGCTCGAGGGCGAAATCGAAAAGATCCAAGACCCGTTCCTCGCGAAGGGCCTGCGCATGGCGGTTGACGGAACCGATGAGGAAGTCATCGAGACGACCCTTCGCCTTGAAGTCATGGCCATGCAGGAGCGTCACAAGGCAGGCAAGAAGTTCTTCGACCTCATCAAGTTGTACGCGCCTGGTTACGGCCTCGTCGCGACGCTCATCGGTCAGGTCGGTATGTTCGGAAACCTCGGTGGCGACATCAACACGCTCGGCTCG
The DNA here is from genome assembly GCA_903911205.1 of uncultured bacterium. GTDB lineage: Bacteria > Planctomycetota > Phycisphaerae > Phycisphaerales > SM1A02 > QWPT01. Next base: position 3,891 of record CAIWCL010000291.1, on the reverse strand, counting down.
ATGCTCGCGATCGCCGTCGTCGCAACGATGTACGGCACCGTGCTTGCGAACGCCATCGCAGGACCGATGGGCGACAAGCTCGCGCTTCGTTCTGGCGAAGAAATTCTCTCACGCGAAATGATGCTGCAAGGCATTCTCTCGATCCAAGCTGGCGACAACCCACGCGCCACGCAGGAGAAAATGCTCGCCTTCATCCCGAACACCGTACGTCGCAACCTCAAGCTCGCCGCGTGAGCGTGCGCCACACGCCCCCGTGAGAAGTGAGAGTCCAGAGTCCTGAACGAAAGACCGCGCTATGAGCGACGCCAAACACGATGCACACGGCAAGAAGGACGCTGGCCACGGGCACGGCGACGACGGCCACAAGAAGAAGCATGGCGGTCATGGTGGCGGTGGTCACGGCGGTGGCGGCCACGGTGGAGAAGAGCACGAAGGTGCGCCCGAGTGGCTGATTTCGTTCGCCGACATGGTCATGCTCATGATGGGCTTCTTCGTCATCATGTTCGCGATGAACGTGCAACCGAAGGGCGGCAACGCTGGCGGCGGCGGCGAGCAATCAGAGGGCGTGGCGAACGAGCCCGACATCGTGGACTTCGCCATTGCGGTGCGCCGCGCGTTTCACAACGACGTCGATCTCTCCTCGACCGATCCGAAGGATCAGTTGCTCATTCAGCGCATTCTTTCCGAGCGCTACAAGGGCTCCGGCGAGAGCAAGGACGAAGGCACAAAGGGCGCCGATCAGAACGTCCAGAGCGTGCGACCAGCCGACCACTACGGTCAAGGCACCAGCGTGGTGTTCGCGTCGAAATCGGCCACGCTTTCCGACGATGCCGCGAAGGCACTCGACGAACTTGCGCGTCGATACAAGGGCCAGTCGACGGTGCTCGAGGTCCGCGGACATGTGGGAGTCGCCGAGAATTATGGTGCCCCCGAAGCGGGCATGACGCTCTCGATCGATCGTGCGCTCGCGGCCGCCAAACGGCTCGCCGCGGGCGGAATCGACTGGTGGCGCATCCGCGTCGAGGCCGCCGGTTCGGGCGAACGCGTCGAAGCTGCGCCGATGAATGCAGCGTCGGACTCCCGCAACGCGCGCGTCGAGGTCCGCGTCCTCGATGAGATCGCGGCGCCTCGCGGGCCGGTTCGACCGATCGCCTCGGCGGCCGACGCGTCAAGCCGCGCAGAGTGAACCGAATCCCTCAACGATCGACCTTTTCGCGGCTGCAACCTTGAAACGGGCGACCTCAGTGTTACTTTCCGGCGTCAGGGAACTGTTCGAGAACTTGCACGCCACCAGGCAACTCGTTGATCCCGGGTTCATCCGGGCCATCCGGTTTCCGTCGCGATCAGCATCATTGTGAAGAGGAGCACCATCATGCGTGATTCGAAGAACCTTCGGCGATGGACCACGCCACTCCACACGCGAGTCGCGCTTGCCGTTCTGTTCTGTGCGACTCCCGCGATCGCCGACACCGCGAGTGACGTTCGTTACACCGATCTCCTTGCTCGCCTTGGTGCCGCCGCCCCAACCGGTGCGGGCATCGGCGCTGGACAAGTCGAAGCGAACGAAGGATCGAATTTCACGCCAGACCAAACGTTGAGCGAGTTTGCAGGAACGACCTTTACCGTCTCCGGAACAAGCGGCGTGAGTTGGCACGCCACCGAAGTCGGGAAGGCCCTCTACGGAAACTCGCTCTCCATCGCGCCGGGTATGACCAACGTGTGGTGTTGGAGCGCGAGTCCGTTTGTGACCTCGAGTTATCTCAAGGTTGGCTCAGGAAGCACCGTAGCGCCCGTGCTTCCACCGACGGGCCTTCGCATCTTCAATCACTCGTGGATCGGTTCATTCGGCGGCGCAGCCACCGACAACGATGCACTTCGTCGTCTCGACTTCACTGTCAATCGTGACAACCTCACGATTGTCGCTGGCGTGAACAACGGCGCCGGAAGCGCTGGACAGCCGATGATGGCGTATGCGTTCAACACGATCGCCGTCGGCCTCCCCAACGGTGCACATTCGAACTCGCTGACCCCAACCGGAATCGACGGTCCGAATCGCCGCAAGCCCGACATCGTGGCACCCGGGCAATTCACCAGTTTCGCAACGCCAGTCGTCGGCGCGGCGGCGGCGCTTCTTTGGGATACCGCCGACAGCCACCCCGCAACGATTGGAAACCCCAACGCCGCACGCGCGCAGACGATCAAGGCCGTGCTCCTCGCGGGCGCGCAACACCGCGCGGGTTGGTCGAACGGCACGCCCGATTCGGGCGCAAGCAAGGGCATCACCGCCACTCCGCTCGACCCCCTCTACGGCGCCGACTTGCTCGATATCAACCGCTCGCATCTCATCTTCACGGGCGGCGAAGCGACGGGTTTCGCAGCGCCACAGGCGAGCACCTTTGAACGCCACGCAGGCTGGGACTACATCCCCACGGTCGTTTCGAACACCAGCGTCTATTGGTCGTTCCGGATGCACCAACCCGTCAATGAGGTGAGCGTCGTCGCAACCTGGAATCGACTCGTCGCGACGAACTTCGCCTCGTGGACGCTCCAAGACCTCGACCTCAAATTGTGGAAGCTCGTTGGCGGCGTGCCGACGGCGATCTCGGGCTCCGCGGGCGTCGGCGTCTACGGCTCCGGCAACGTCGAATCGAACTCGACCATCGACAACGTCGAGCACCTCTACATTCGCAACCTCGCGGCAGGCGACTACGTTCTGGAGTTGAAGCGGAAGACCGGCGCGCAGACTGCACTCCCGGTGTGCGTTGCCTGGTACATCCCGGAAACGACGCCGTCGAACCCGGCCGATCTCGATGGCGACGGCTCGGTGGGCGCGGCCGACCTGTCGCTCTTGCTCTCGCAGTGGGGAACGCCGGGCTCGGCCGACCTCTCGGGCAACGGGTTCGTGGGTGCTGAGGATCTTTCGATCCTTCTCGCCTCGTGGGGTTGAACAGCTTCGTGGGGTTGAACAGCCTCGTGGGGTTGAACAGCTTCGTGGGGTTGAACAGCTTCGTGGGGTTGATTTTGCTTCGCGGTGCTGATTTTGCGCCGCAGGCCTGATCGCGACTCCGTTTCCACTACCATCCGCGGCCCATGCGGCCCATGACGCAGCGCATCTGGCTCGCGGTACTCCTTCTTGTCGTTGGAGTGCCGCTCGTCTACCCGATCTGGCTCGGTGTCGCGAGCGCGTTCGTGGCCGATGATGGCTCGTTCACGCTGTTCCATGTGTTGAATGTCTTCCGCGATCCGGTCCTGCGCGAAGGACTCCGGAACGCGTTCCTCATCGCGTGTTGCACCACTGTCGTTGCCGTCACGATCGCCTTGCCCCTCGCGATGCTCTCCGCGCGCGCGACCTTTCCCGGCAAGTCCCTGCTCTCGACGCTCATCCTCGCGCCGCTCGTGCTGCCGCCCTTTGTGGGCGCGATTGGCATGAAGCAGTTGCTCGGTCGTGAGGGTGCAGTCAACGCGCTCCTGCACGACCTCGGCGTGATCTCAACACCGATCGACTTCCTCCACGCGGGTGGGTTCTTCCTGATCGTGTTGTTGGAAGCGGTCGCGCTCTTCCCAATTCTGTATCTCAACCTTGTCGCTGCGATCGCGAATCTCGACCCGTCGATGGAGGAGGCGGCGACGAACCTCGGCGCTGGAAAGGTGAAGCGCTTCTTCCGCGTCACCCTGCCCTTGATTCGTCCGGGTCTCTTCGCGGGCGGAACGATTGTTTTCGTGTGGAGTTTCACCGAACTTGGCACGCCACTGATGCTCGAGTTCACGAAGACGACGCCGGTGCAGATCTTTAACGGCATCAAGGAAATGGAAGCGTCGCGACAGCCGTACGCGCTGACGGCCGTGATGCTCGGCGCAACGATTCTTTCGTACACCGTCGGCCGATTGATT
>CAIWCL010000290.1 GCA_903911205.1 uncultured bacterium | reverse complement strand
GGGCTGCTGAAGCTTCGCTTCAGGTGCCCGCCTTCGCTCGCTTTGGTCGGCCCCCTTGGAGTGCATCCTCGGGGCCGCGATGACCGTGCTCGCTCCCGCCTCTCTTCAGGCACGCCTATCTCTCCTGCCGATACCCTCTCCCTATGGAGTGGTCCCCCCGAAGTTGGGTTGTCAAGCCTTGTGCGCAGCAGCCTGTCTACCCCGACGAGGCTGCGCTTCAGCGCACGCTTGATGAGATCGCCGCACTTCCGCCGCTCGTGACGAGTTACGAGATTGAAGCGTTGAAGTCCCAACTGGCGGAAGCCGCGCGTGGCGAACGATTCATCCTTTGGGGTGGTGATTGTGCGGAGAGTTTCGCGGATTGCACTTCCGCGGCGATCGCATCGAAACTCAAGATTCTGTTGCAGATGTCGCTCGTGTTGGTGCACGGGACACGCAAGCGCATCACGCGTATCGGTCGCTTTGCCGGACAATATGCAAAGCCGCGCAGCACCGCGACCGAAACACGCGACGGCATCGAATTGCCGAGTTTCCGCGGCGACAACGTCAATCGCCCGGAGTTCACCATCGAAGCGCGCACGCCGGACGCGCAACTCTTACTCCGCGGCTACGAACGCAGCGCGCTGACGCTCAACTTCATTCGCTCGCTCGTGGATGGCGGCTTCGCGGATCTTCATCACCCAGAGAATTGGGATCTCGCGTTTGTGAAGCACGCGCCGCTCGCGGCTGAATACCAGCGGATGGTGGACTCCATCGGCGAGAGTCTGCGCTTTATGGAAACCCTCGCGGGTGGCACGATCAGTGCCATGCAACGCGTCGACTTTTTCACGAGTCACGAGTTGCTTGTCCTCGCGTATGAAGCGGCGCTCACGCGACGCGTGCCACGTCGCGATGGCTGTTTCAACCTCTCGACGCACTTGCCGTGGGTTGGACTGCGTACAAGCGACCCGAGTGCGGCACATGTCGAGTTTTGCCGAGGAATTCGCAATCCAGTGGGTGTCAAGGTTGGGCCAGAGACGACGCCGGAACAACTTCTCGCGACGGTGCGCACACTTTCGCCCGAACCTGAACCCGGACGTGTGGTGCTGATCGCGCGTTGTGGCGCGCATCGAATTGCGCGCACGCTTCCGCCACTTGTCCGCGCGATGCGCGACGCGGAACTTCCCGTTGTCTGGATCGCGGATCCGATGCACGGCAATACGGAGACGGTCGTCCCGACGAGTGGTGCGTGGGCTGGAAAGAGCGTCAAAACGCGCAAGTTTGGTCACATTCTGGCAGAGGTCGAGCAGTCGTTTGAAATTCACCGCATGGAGGGAACGGTCCTTGCGGGTGTCCACGTGGAACTGACGGGCGAGGATGTGACGGAGTGCACCGGGGGCGCGCGCGGGCTGACCGACGACGACCTTTCGCGGGCATATCGCTCGCAGGTGGATCCGCGGCTGAATTACGAGCAGGCGCTTGAGTTGGCGATGCTGATCGCGCGTCGTGCGGCGGGGCGGTAGCGGCGGGGCGATCGCGTGGCCGCGGCCCATGTGCATCGTGCATGACGGTCACCGCCATCCGGCGGGTGCGTCCAGTCCCGCGCCATGAGCCGTATACTCTGCCCCCCATGTCTCGCCGACGCGTCGTCATCACTGGTCTAGGTCCCGTCACCGCCCACGGCATCGGGATTGACCCTCTTTGGTCCGCCCTCACGGAAGGCCGCTCGGCGCTCGCGCCGATTCGCGCCTTTGACGCGTCGGGCTTTCTCGCCGCGTCGGGCGCGGAGTTGCCTGCCGACTTCGACGTGAAGGACCTCGTCCCGAAGAGTTACCGCAAAGCGACGAAAGTCATGGCGCGCGATATCGAAATCGCGGTCGGTGGTGCGCTCGCGGCGGTGCGTGATGCTGGACTCGCGACCCGCGGCACGGATCCCGACAATCCGCCGACCATTCGCCCCGATCGCGTGGGCTGCCACATCGGTGCGGGCCTCATCGCTGCGGAACTCGACGAACTCACCGGCGCACTCGCGTCGTCGCGCAACGCCGCGGGCGCGTTTGACCCAGGCCACTGGGGCCAACAGGGCATGCAGGAGCTCACGCCGCTGTGGCTCCTCAAGTACCTCCCAAACATGCTCGCCTGCCACGTGACGATCATTCATGATTGCCAAGGGCCGTCGAACACGATCACCTGCAACGAGGCGTCGTCGGGCCTTTCGCTCGCGGAAAGCCAGCGGGTCATCGAACGTGGCGCGGCGGACGCGTGCCTTTCAGGCGGTGCAGACAGCAAGATGAATCCGATGGCGTATCTGCGCCAAGAACTCGCGGGGCGATTCGCGCGATGTGCGCCAAGCGACGACGCCACGCGGATCGTGAAGCCGTTTGACGCGAACGCGACGGGCACCCTCGTTGGCGAAGGTGGAGGCATTCTCGTCGTCGAAGCAGAAGAAACCGCGAAGGCCCGCGGCGCACGCATTCATGCGGTGCTTGCAGGAACGGGTGCGTCGCAGAGTTGGTGTGATGACACGGTCGGACTCGTACCCGACGCAACAGGTGAGTCACTCGCCGATGCGATCCAAGCGGCGCTCCGCGACGCAGGCGTCACCGCAGCCGACATCGACGCGATCATTCCGTTTGGCTCGGGTGTGCCATCGCTCGACGCGCTTGAGAAGAACGCGCTGGAGCGCGTCTTCGGCGCCAGTCTCGCATCGAAACCGCTCGTGACCCTCGCGCCTTCGATCGGTACGACGTGTGCCGGATTCGGCGCGATTGCCGTGGCCGTCGCGTGCCGCGCGCTGACCGAACAGAAACTCCCCGCGCGGCTCAATACGTCATCCGCGGCTGGTCTCGACGCGCTCGCTGCGCCAAGTTCCGCGCGCGAACTCCGCCACATACTCATCGCGACACCAAGCCTCGGCGGCCAAAACAGCGCTGCAGTCGTCTCGCGCCACGCTGAACTCTGAGAGACGAAAGATTAGACGAAGGAAGAGACGAACGACGAACATGACCACCACGAAAAACAACCGTCGCGTCGTTGTCACCGGCATGGGCTGGGTGACGCCACTGGGCCACGATGTTGACACCGTTTGGAAGCGCCTGCTCAACTCAGAGAGCGGCATGGGGCCGACGACGCGTTTCGATGCGCGCACGTTTCCTACGAATTTCTCTGCAGAAGTGCGCAATTACACGATTCAGCCCTTCGTGAAGGACGCGTCGGTGCACGCGACCGCTGGCCTCAATTCGCAGTTCGCGCTTGGTGCGGCGAGTCAGGCGTGGCGACAGTCTGGGCTCGAAGGTTTCGCAGGTCTCAATCGCAAGCGCATCGGTCTCTACTTGGGCGCGGGCGAAGGCGTGATCGATTTCGACAATTACGCAGCGTCGAATCTCGCGGGTTGGAACGCGGAGGAACGCAAGATTGACGGTGTTCGCTGGGCTGAACACGCGCATCGCGCAATGGACCGCATGCGCGAAGTCGAGCAAGAACCAAACATGCCGCTCGCGCACCTCGCGCGGGAGTTCGGCATTCGCGGGCCTGCGCTGAACTGTCTCACCGCGTGCGCTGCAAGCACGCAAGCGATCGGCGAAGCGTTCAGCCTTATTCAGCGTGGCGACACCGACGTCATGCTTTCAGGCGGTACGCACACGATGATCCACGTGCTCGGCGTGACGGGCTTCAATCGCCTCACCGCGCTGTCGACGTCGAAGGGCGATCCAACGAAGGCATCGCGGCCGTTCGACGCGACGCGCGACGGATTCGTCATGGGCGAAGGCTCGGGCATGATCGTGATCGAGAGCCTTGAGCATGCGCTCGCGCGTGGCGCAACGCCACTCGCCGAAGTTGCCGGCTACGGTTCAAGCGCCGATGCCTTCCGCATCACCGACATTCATCCAGAGGGCCGCGGTGGCGCTGCGTCGATGCACATGGCACTCGCGCAGGCGGGCATCGACCCGAACGCGCGCCGCGTGGACGGTCGCGCTGCGATCGACTACATCAGCGCGCACGGCACGGGTACGAAAGAGAACGATTCGATTGAAACTCGCGGCGTCAAGCGCGTGTTCGGCGCGAGCGCGAAGGACATTCCGATGAGTTCCATCAAGAGCATGATGGGTCACCTCATCGCGGCCGCGGGCGCGGTCGAATTCATGACGTGCGTCCTCGCGATCCGCGACGGCATGCTGCCGCCGACGATCAACTACGGCACGCCTGACCCAGACCTCGATCTCGACTACGTGCCAAACAAGGCGCGCAGTGCTAAGGTCGACATCTGCCTCTCGAACTCCTTCGGCTTCGGCGGACAGAACGACACGTTGGTTGTGAAGCGCTACATCGCGTGAACGAGTGCATGCGTGCACTGCGTCTTGGATGAAGCCGTGCGCCCTGTCCGAGAAGGCAGGTCTTTGTTGGTTTCGTCCATTTTTCGCGCAAATCAGGCAGGCGCTTCGGCGTGGTGCGTCGTTGCGTCTATGTTCACCGTGAAGCGTCGACTTCACCGATTGCACCGACTGCAATCGCCCGCCGCCGCCCAAGGGAGTCCCGTCATGTGCGTTCCATTCGACTTTCAACATTCGACGCTCATGCGAGCCACGATGCGAGCCACAGTTCGCACCGCAGCGCGCGCAAAGTCGTTGTTCGCGTTCACGCCCATGTTCACATCCATGTTCACACCCAAACTCGCGACCATCTGCGCGGCGTTGTCCGCGCTCTCGGTCCCCGCCTTTGCCGGCGAAACTCCGCCGCGCGCGACACCCGGCACGCTCGGTTCGTTTGGCTTTGTTGGGTTTGCCAACATTCGGAACCTCGATCGCGTGGTCGATGTTGCCGCGGGAGATCGTCACTCGATGGCGCTTCGCACCGATGGAACAGTGGCGTGTTGGGGGCTCGCAGACACCGGCGCGTGCCAACCGCCCGACGCGGCGGTCGACATCGTCGCCATCGCGGCGGGGTCGTTTCACTCGATGGCGCTTCGCTCGGATGGTGTGGTGTTCTGCTGGGGATTGAACGAATTCGGCCAATCGACCGTGCCGGCGGGGCTTGCGCCCGCGTCGCGCATTGATGGCGGGGGCACGCATTCGCTTGCTGTCTTGTCGAACGGTCAACTCGCGCTGTGGGGCGACAACACGAACGGGCAGGCGACCGTGCCTGCAGGGCTTGGTGTGCTTGGCGAAGTGTCTGCGGGTGGCGCGCACAACGCGGTTGTTCGCGCGGATGGAACGGTGTTGTGTTGGGGCCAGAATGCGAGTGGTCAATGCACCGTGCCCGCGACGCTTGGAACGGTGACCGATGTTGCTGCCGGCCTCGCGCACACGCTCGCGCTGCGCACGAACGGCACCGTCGCGCATTGGGGGGCGACCGAGTCGCAGCCGCAGAATGTTCCGGCCGGACTCCGTGGCGTGGTGGAAGTGGTCGCGGGTGGCAATCGTTCGTACGCGCGCCGCGCCGATGGCAGCGTGGCGGTGTGGGGCGGTGGCAATCGTGTGCTTCCCGAGGGTGGCGTGGTCACGCACCTCGCTGCTGGGCCAAATCACTCGTTGTGGCGATTGCCTGATGGCCGGTTCGCGGGCACTGGCAACAACAACAACGGCGAATTGCGTATCCCGCGCGGGCTTGATGAGATTGATTTCGTCGCCTGCGGACGAACGAGCTACTTCGCGGCGACCCCCGCGGGGCCTGTCGTCGCGTGGGGCACCGCGGAGTTTCCCGAGCCGATCATCACCCAATTGCCAAGTGACCTTGTCTCTCCGCGGGCGATGGCGCTTACGAAAGATTTCGGCGTGGCGATCGAAGCCGACGGCGACTTGCGATGGTGGGGCGAGGTTTCGCCGCCCACGCTGCCCGCGGGCTTTGGCCCCGTGCGCGCGATGACTGCGAACTTTGGCGCAGTTGTTGTGGTTTCTCAGTCGGGCGCCATTTTCCAGTATCCGACGGGCGGCGCGATTGGTCCGCCCCCTCCGGCGAATCTCGGCGCAGTGCGCGCGGTCGATGGTGGCTTCCGCGCCTTTGCGGCGGCTCGTGCGAATGGCACCTGCGCGGTGTGGGGCGGGCTCGACGCACAGAACATGCAGCCACCCGCGGGGCTCGGCGGCATTCTGACGGTTGCCTGTGGCGACTACCACGCGCTCGGTCTTCGCCGCGACGGCTCGGTCGCCGCGTGGGGCAGAAAGGCGTACGGCGTCATCGATCTTCCGGCGGATCTTCCGCCTGTTGAAGCGATCGCCGCAGGTGAACTTGCGTCGTACGCGCTCCTTCGCGACGGAACGCTGCGATTCTGGGGTTCGACATATCCCGAGAACACGCCGCCTGCGGGTTTCAACTCGAGTCTGGAGGCTTCGGGCCGGTCCGCCGCGTTCTGGCGTTGCCCAACCTCGGATCTCCCAGCCGGAACCTTCGACGATTGCAACGCGAACGGCATCGAGGACTTCTGCGAGACGCGCTTCGGCCTCTTCGATTGCAACGCGAACGGCATTCCCGATGCATGTGACATCGCGAACGGGTTCGAACTCGACGCGAATGCCGACGGTCGGCCCGATTCGTGCGACAACGATTGCAATGCGAACGCGATCAACGACGCGGTCGAAATCGCGGGTGGCGCTGCGGATGTCGATGGTGATGGTCGCCTCGACGCGTGCGAGCGAGCGGCCGGCGATGGCAACCTCGACGGCATCATCGGACCGGAAGATCTGACGATGCTGCTCAGCGCGTGGGGATCGAACGGCGTCCCGTTCGGCGATCTCGACCTGAACGGCACGGTGGCGGCGAGCGATCTCGCGGTGATTCTGGCCAACTGGGGTTCGCGGCTCTAGGTTCTGTCTGACGGATCGCTGAGGGCCCGAAATCCGCCTCGGCGCGCGGATGGCAAGGAGGGGAAACGAAGCTGTATCCGCAGCGATACAGCGAGTTGAACCCGACACCGCCAGCCGAGATGCTGGGCGGAATGAAGCCCAGCGGATCCATCAGACAGAACCTAACGCATCCCGCCGCGTTGCGGCGGAGCTGACGCCACCAGATCCGGGAAACGAGAAACGCGCTTTGTTACGCTGCCGATGTGCGTTCGGCGTCTCAGTCTTCGCAAACATCGGCACGGCTCGTGCGGCGGACATTCCTCGGTGCGACGTTCCTCGCTGTTGGAGCGGTGACCGCGCTCGCTGTGCTTGCGCTGATCCCGCCCGCCGCGCGGCCGGTACTCCCCGGCGACGCCATCGCCCGTGGTGAGGCACTGGAGCAGGCGCTGGTCGCGGCGGTCACCAAGGTGCGCGATCCGGCCGGCGAGACTTGGGCGATCGCGGTTGATCCCGTCGATATCAATGC
>CAIWCL010000289.1 GCA_903911205.1 uncultured bacterium | reverse complement strand
CGTCTGCCCGAATCGCTCGCCCGATTCGTCGTCGAGAAGGGCTCGATCGCGCTTGACGGAGTTTCGCTCACGATTGCTCGGTCGGAGGACATCAAGAGTGTCGAGGGCGTCGACGGTGGCACGATCATCGACGTGTGCCTCATCCCTGAGACGCTCGCGCGCACCAATCTTGCGGAACGTCGTGTCGGCGATGTCGTGAATGTCGAAGTTGATCACCTCGCGAAACTCGTGGCGCGTCAACTCGAGTGGATGCAAGTGCGCGGCGCGCGTTGAAATCGCAGCGTTCGTACCCGTCTCACCCGTCTCACCCGCCTCACGCGGCCAGTCGCATCTCGGCAGGCGACTCGATCGCCACACAGAGGAGCGTCAGATCGTCTGCTTGATGCAGCGATCCGGTCTGCGCGTCGACGCGCGCCACGACTTCTTCGACGAGTTGCTCGGCACCGAGAACGCCGCTGAGTTTTGCGAACTCTTCGATGTGACGCGGTGAGCCGTTCTCAGAAAACGCCTGCTCGAATCCGTCAGAGTAGAAGAGCACGCGATCGTTTGCGCGAAGTTCGAGTTCGATCTCCTCGTACGGCTCATCAGGGAAAATGCCGAGAATTCCGCCATCAGCCTCGATCGAACGCGGAGGTTCGCCTGGCCGAAGGAGAATTGCGGCGGGGTGCCCCGCGATCGCGAGCCGCAATCGGCGCGTTCGACAATCAAGGACGCCTGCGATCGCCGTTGCGAAGCGTGTCGTCGCGCGCTGGCTTTCGACCAGTCGTCGATTGGCGCGCGACATGGTCTCAGCGGGGCCGAGCAATCTCGGTGCGCCGTGTGTTCGATCGATCGTCTCAAGCGATCGACAGACCGCCATACCGAGCAATGCCGCTGGAATGCCGTGGCCGACCGCGTCTGCGAGCACAATCGAAACACGGTCTTCGTCGAGTTGTTCGATGTGGTAGACGTCCCCTGAGACTCCGGCAAGCGGCCGATAGAAACTCGAGATCCGAACGCCGTGGATCGGCGGCAGCGGAAGTGGAAGGAAGTCCTTTTGCACCATCGATGCAAGTTGGAGTTCTTCGTTGCGCTCTTCGAGTTCGCTGCGCATCGAAGTGACCACGCGGCCAAGCAGCGAGAGTTCGCGCCGCGCCTCGCGAAGGCCGGAGGCACATGCCAGGACGCCGCGCAGATAGGCGATGAGATCGTGCGTCGCGTTCGCCGAGGTGAAACACTCCGCGTGATCGTGTCGGGTGTGACCGCGCGAGTTGCCCGCCGAAAGCACGTCAGAAATGGCGATGATGCGGGCCGATGCGATCGAATGCGCATCGTTCGCCGTCACTTCGATGGCGTGGTGGGCGCGATCGAGCGCTCGCGTTGCGACGGCGAGGTCTTCGCCTGCAAAGAGCACGACAACCTCCGCATCGAGTTGCGCGGGTCGCGTGGCTCCGAGCAGCGGAGTCATGTCAAGGTGGGAGACGGTACAGCCACCGAGTTCGCTCTCAAATCGCGCGCGCCAAACAGCGGCATCAGCGTTCGTGGATTCGACGCTGAGCACGGTGATGCGGACGGTGTTGCGAGGGACGGGCATGGCGCGACGATCTCGCGGGAAATGCGAGCGGCACAACCGTTCCGTGATTGGAATTCGTGTGCGCCCTCCCCGCAGGGCGCTCATCGGCTCAGTTTGCGAAGCGCTTGAGGAGGTCCCGGTCGAATTCGATGCGGCTGCCGCGGCGGACTCCAAGGGGTTCAAGCGTTCCCGGCGCCACTTCGAGCACAAATTGCGCGGGTGCGAGCGATGGGTACTTCTTCAGGCGCGCGAAATAGTCGGCTTCGCTTTCGTCGGGGCGCTGTAACTCTTCCGCGTTCATGGTGTGGACAGCGGTCACGATGCCAAGCGGATCGATGAAGGCGATGTCGAGATCCATGATGCAGCGGCGCATCCAAAAGTTATGTGGTTCGGAATCGGGAAAGGCGAAAATCATGCCCTCGTTCGGGCCGAGGCTCGCCACGCCACCGAGACCTTGATCGCGCGCCGCTTCGTCAATCGCGAGTCGGCACGTGAAGGTACGCCCGCCGGCGGTGACGTCGATCGTCTGCGGCGGCTGCCCTGGTGAGCACGCGGAGACAACGGCGGCCGTCGACGCGAAGACGACCGACACCCACGCTCGGGCGGTCGTTCGCACAGCGTTGACGCTGCAAGGAGCGCTCGCGCTGTGTGAGGAGTCGGCGTCGTTTGCGGCGGTTCGTTCGGTGATCGGGTCGGGCATGGGGGAATGAGAAGGGGTGCGGCGGGATCGGTCAAGTGCGATGGAAGGTCGACGCATCGGCCGCCCGTCTTCAACGTGTCCGCGTTGAGTCATCCGTGAGCCATGCGAGATCGGCGGCAGAAAATACGCATCGATGCGCGCCGCGCGCGGCAAGTGCATCGCGGAGCGCGGCGGGTGACGCCGCCGCAATCAGCGCATCGAGGCTCGTGGGCTCAAGCGTGGGGAGAAGTCCCATCGACCACGCGGCCCAACCCGCGATGCGTTCTCGCGTCACGCCGAGATCAAAGAGGGCGCGCAAACTGTGCGCCCCGTGCCGTTTCGCGAGTCGCTTTCCATCCTCGCCGTAGACAAGTGGAAGATGCCACCAGCGCGCGTGGGCGAGGCCGAGCGCGCGCGCGAGCAGTTGTTGTCGCGCGGCGCTTGCGAGGAGGTCGTCGCCGCGCACAACATCGGTGACCCCTTGGCGCGCGTCATCGACGACGACCGCGAGTTGATACGCCGGGACGCCGAGTTTGGTCCAGACGACGAGGTCACCAGCTTCAAGACCGGGGTTGAAAGCGCGTTCGCCGAGCAGTGCATCAACGACTGGTTCTTCGCACGGATCGGTGCGCAGTCGATGATTCGCCTCCCAAAGTTCGATCGCACGAGGCCATGGGTTTGGAGGGCGCAACTCGGGTGAATATCGCGTTTCACCATCTTCGATGTGTGGCGCGCTCGCTGCCGAACGAATCTCGCTCCGTGATCGATCGCAACGAAAGAGCTTGCCTGAGGCCGCGAGTGTTTGGAGCGCCGCGCGATAGGGCGAAAGGTCGTGAGATTGGACGATCGGAGCGCCATCCCAATCGATGCCGAGATCGCGGAGGTCGGCGATGGTGTTCTCATGCGCGCCGTCCTTCACGCGCCCGATATCCAAGTCCTCGAGCCGAAGGATGATTCGCCAACCCTCGTGCCTTGCGAGCGCCCAATTCAAGAGGAAGGTGCGCGCGTTGCCCACATGGAGCGCCCCGGAGGGGGTCGGCGCGAGGCGCGTGACGCGGGGGGGCTGGGGGCGCGTAGATGCGGTCATCTCGACAAGGAGGAGCGGCTTGGCGGCACTGCGGACTCGAGTGTGGGTGTCGCTGCGCAGCGTACGCGAGGGATTGGGACGAAGCCCGCGCGAGCGGTACACTTCTTCCTTCCATGTCGATTGTCAAACTCACGGACTCTGAGATCGCTGCGAGGCTTGAGACGCTCCCCGAGTGGTCGCAGCCGGGCGAGGAAATCCAGCGGACATTTCGCTTTCGCGATTTTGTTGCGGCGATGGCGTTCGTCGAGGAAGTTGCGGCGCACGCGGAAGCGGTGCAGCATCATCCGGATATTCTGATTCGCTATAGCCGTGTCACGCTATCGCTCTCAACGCACGATGCGGGCGGCATCACCGACAAGGACTTTGATTTCGCAGCGAAGGCGGATGCGATCGCGTCGGCCTCGGGCGTCAAGTAGTCCCCCGAAGGTCTCGCTCGTCGGTGCACCGCACCGCGTTGAGGATCGAGTGTCGCGGGACTTCCCTCACAATCAGGCGAAAAGGACACGACCCCGGCAAGATGCCGGGGTCGTGATCCAGGTCGGTCTGTCGTCATCCCAAGGAGCGCGGGTGACGAAGGGTGCCTTTGACGGTCGGTCGATTCACTGGCCGCTGAGTTGAGCGGTTGGGATGCCGAACTGCATGTAGTGCATGATGTCGGCGGTGCTGAGCCAGCCGTCGCGGTTCAGGTCGGCGCCTGCGATGTGGCCGAGGCCCTGACGGCGGAGTTGGCGGACGGCAATCTGGGAGCGCGGAGCGCCGCCAGTGAACGAGCCGCACGCTTCGCCTTGCGCGAGGAAGTTCACCGAGATGAAGCCGAAGTCGCCGTTGTTGACGAAGAGGTCGCCGTTGAAGTTGGAGATGTCTGATGCGCCGGCCACGCCGAAGTCACCGACGTAGATACCGAAGTCGAGGATGTCGACGAGATCGTCGTCGTTCGAGTCACCCTGCTTGAGGCTGAAGTCGGCGTCCCACTTCACACCCGCAACCGAGGCGGCCGCGGTGTCGGTGAGAGAGTGGGCGGGGTCCTTCGCGCTGATGCAACCGTAGGTCGCAGCAATTGGGACCTGGACGTTCGCTGCCGAACCCGAGGCGGCGCCCGAGTTGTCAATCATCGGCACGCTCACGACTTGGGTCGAGGCGCCCGCTTTGATGCGGATCAAGCGCGTCGAGTTGCCGAGGCTTGCGCCGATGAGGGCGACATCAGCGTCGAGCAACTGGGCGTTCGCGACGGCGACGTCGGTCGTGCCGCTCGCGCTGTTGCCAGCGGCGTCGGTGGCGCTCCACGTGATCGTCGTGGTCGCGTTCGGCGGGTAGTAGGCACTCGCGTTGGCTGAGTCGCTGCGCGAGAAGTTCACAGTGAGTGCGCCACCGCACGAGTCAGAGGCAGTCGGCGAGGTGAACGACTGGAGCGAGCCGCTCGTCGTACCTGCGTCTGCGAAGACAGAGCGGTTCGACGGGACGCCCGCGAGCGAGAACGCGCCGAGTGCGGTGAGGTTGACGTTGTCGGACGACGTGAAGGCGAGCGAGACGCCGTCTTCGTCGGTGATCTTGGTCGGAGCGATGCCCGAGGTGAGCACGACCGCATCGAGATCAGCGCAAGCGCCAGCGATCGCGCGGAAGGTCAACTTCGCGATGTTGCCCGTGGCAACACCAGCGGTCGGGTTGAACGGATCAACGCCGCTTGCGAAGAAGATCTTGTTTCCGGCCGCGTCGTGGTTCGAGAAGATGATCGAGCCAAGGTCGTCACCACCGGCGACGCCGACAAACTCCACGAGGGTGTCGTCATAGCCGACCGTCGCCTGTGCACCGACCGCGTTGGCCGAGAGATTGGCGACATTCACGTTGACCGTGAATTCGCGATTGAGCGACGTCGGGACGTGCGACACAACGGGCGATCCGTTGACGGAAAGCGTGCCGGACGTGCCGCCCGCAAACGTGGTTGCAGCGCAGGTCAGCGCCATCGTTGCGCAGAGCCCGGAAACGACGAAATGCTTCATGACATACTCCTCTTACGAAATAACATTGATCACGCGAGCCGCACACCAGACGACGGTGCGAGTTCGCAATGCTCGGCCTCACGGAATGCGTGGAGGTTGACTCAGGATGCGCAGTCCGCAAATCCGGAGCAGGGTGAAATCACGAAACGTGATTCTCGGGCTTCGTACGACCCGACAATGAGCGTTCAGGGCGGCAATTCTCGGTCCTTCATCGCGGTTCGAGAGCGTTTCGGCGTCAAAGGCTGCCACTGCCGAGGCGAACTCAAACCCGAAGCGTATCCGCCGTGCGGCCGATTGCGAGCGGGATCACTCGCCGAGCGCCGCAATCTCGCGGTCTAGGAGCCTCTGTGTCCGCGCGGCATCGCCAAGTGAGACAGGGGCCGGGGAGCCGTTCGCGATGGCGCGGATAAGAGCTGCGATTTCGTGGTCGTAGCCATTGCCCGCGGGGTAATCGCGGCCGACAACCAGTGCCGTCACGGAGCCGTCGGCTGCCGAGGTCACCCGCAACTCGGGGTCGCGCATGAGATCGAAGTCGAGCGTCGCCCGGTCACAGACAACTTCAGACGTCATCGTGAACGCGAAGTTCGGATCGTCCATCCAGCCGCCTTCTGCCTCAACAACGACGCCGTCGGCGAAGTGGTACTGGGCGTGCACGTGACGACGAGACCCGCTGGCGCGCACCGAGGTTGGCTCGCCGAACGCGAAGCGCACGAAGTCGGCGTCATGAATGTGGAGATCGACGATTGCGCCACCAGAGCGCGCGAAGTCGAGATAGAACTGTTGGCTCCAGCTTGGTGCAGCGCCGAGGCGGCGGAAGCGTGCGCGCTGCACGGCGCCGAAACGCCGCGTTCGAATGGCCTCAGCCATCCAGGCCCACGCTGGCCAAAAGCGCATGCAATGGGCGGGCATCACCAGTACGCCCGCCGCGCGCGCCTCTTGGTCGAGCGCGTCGATCGCGTTCGCGTCGAGCGCGGTCGGTTTCTCGACAAGGACATGCTTTCGAGCGCGAATCGCAGTTCGAACAAGCTCGATGTGCGTGTCGGTCGGAGTGCAGATCGAGACAAGGTCGATGTCCGGGCGAGCAAGGAGTTCGTCGAGGCTGGCGGCGCGGGGAAGCGTTGCAAGCAGCCGCTCAACGTCATCCTTCGCAGCATCACCAGTCGTGATCAGGTTTCCCGTCGCGGCGGCCCGTTGCGCGGGATCGAGCAATGCACGAACCCTGCACCCCTCGGTGCGAGCGTAAGACGCGAGGTGCGTTCGGCCCATGAAGCCGACACCGACAATTCCGACGCCGATCTCGCGCGGTGAGGAGGTGGTCACGCGCCTGGAGCGAAGACGACTCCGCTCTCCATGTAGAAGTTCACGAAGTCGCCGGGAGCAAAGTCACGCGCAGATTGACCGTCTTGGAGTGTCACCCACATCGGGACCACCGCCTGGAGAAGCACGCGATTGGTCGCCGTATCCATGTCACGAATGCGACCTTGGACGATCCGTGGATGCCCTTCGACAGGCTCGATGAACTCGCCGCCCGCATGGGGGCGGTGAAACTTCTGTGCGCGGCCGGTGATCGTTCCGACCACACGCTTGCCTGGGGCGACCGACGTCGACCCACCGGCGGCGAACTGCAGGACGTACTCGGTACCGGGCACCGAGACAACGAACTTCGAAGCGGTTGCTTCCTCGAGGCGGACGCAACACATAGAAGCGGAACTGGCGGCGGATGCACTCTGCATGGCGCGGGAAGATACACGTTTCGCGCGGCCGTACCATGCGGCGGTGCTCCTGCTGATCGACAACTACGACAGTTTCACCTTCAACCTTGTGCAGCGCTTTGGCGAGATCGACCGGGCGCTCCGGGTCGAAGTCGTCCGCAACGACCGAATCAACGTTGCGGAAGCTGAGGCGTTGCGGCCAACGCACCTCGTGATCTCGCCCGGTCCATGCACGCCGAAGGAAGCGGGCGTGAGCGCGGCGCTGATTGCGCACTTCCGCGGTCGAATTCCAATCCTCGGTGTGTGCCTTGGACACCAGACGATCGGCGACTGTCACGGGATGCTTGTTCGTCGCAACGACGAGCCTGTCCATGGGAAGACTTCAGAGATGCATCACGACGGCCGCGGACTCTTCGCCGGGATGTCGAATCCGTTTGTCGCGACGCGCTACCACTCGCTTGTGGTCGACCCCGCAACCATTCCCGCGGAGTTTGAGCGTACAGCATGGACCGCGCGCGGCGAAGTGATGGGACTTCGTTGGAAAGCGCCGAGCGGCGCAGCTCCACTCGAAGGCGTGCAGTTTCACCCAGAGAGTTTCCTCACCGTCGAGGGGCCACGGTTGCTCGCGAACTTCCTCGCCATGCGAAACTACCACGCGATGCCAAACTCCCACGCAACGGGATGAGTCGACGCAACGCGATGAGTCCACGCAACGGGATCAGTCGACGTGTTGATCGTCGTGAAGGTCGCGCGAGCGACGCAGACTACGCCTACCGCAAGCTCCGCCGAACAAACTCTGCGCGCGCGGCGCGATCTTCCCCGAGTTCACAGCCTGTCGCGCGCGACAGATGCGCTGGCTGCACTTCGAGGAGAAGGCGATCGATCAACGCGAGCGGAACCTCGGTCAAGCGTCCGGTCGACGCGCCAAGTCGGAGTCGTGAAAGGAACTTGATCGCTTCATCCAGTGTGAGCAGTCGGCACGTGCGCAGAATGCCGAGCGCGCGATAGATGCGGTCGTCAAGGCTCGCCGCATCGCGTTCGAGGAGCGCTTTCCGCGCAGCGCGTTCGTAGGCGATGAAGCGCGGCACGATGACGCTGCTGAACTCTTCGACAATGTCGTGTTCACTTCGTCCGAGCGTGACCTGGTTCGACACTTGGAAGAAGTCGCCAAGCGCATCGGTTCCTTCGCCGTGGAAACCACGCACCGCGAGGTGAAGGTCTTTCGCCGCGCGCTGCACCTTGTCGAGCTCCTCAAGAAGTCGGAGCGCTGGAAGATGCAGCATCGCGCTGATGCGCATGCCTGTGCCGACGTTCGTCGGGCACGCGGTGAGGTAGCCGAAGCGCGGGTGGAACGCGAACTCAAGCGCGTGCTCGAGTTCGGCGTCGAGTGCGAACATCCGCTCGGCAAGCGGCACCAGTTGAAGGCCCGGCGCAAGCATCTGCAGACGCAGGTGGTCTTCTTCGTTGACCATCACGCTCGCGGTTTCATCGGAAGAAATCGCGACACCGCGCGGGTGCTGCGCTTCGACGAACGGGCGCGAAATCAAATTGCGTTCAAAGAGGAGGAGTCGATCGCCTGCTGCGGTCGCTTGCACGTTGACCCAGCGAACACCGCCCGTAAAAGGTCCGCCGAGACGAGCAGATTGCACGCGATGCACCACGTCCGCGAGCATCGGAGGCGACGCTTTATTGACGAAGTGAAATCCGAGCAGGTTGCGGGCGAGCCGAATGCGGCTCGAAAGGACGCAATCGGCATCAGGTGGTGGTTGTGTGTCATCGATGCGTACGAGGCGCGAGGTGTGCAGCGGCGCCCCTGACGAAGGCGTGGAGTTGGCGGGACCGCCGCCGGTCGAGCCGGATTCGCTCGGTGTCATGGGAGCGCTCCGCCTTCTTCCGCAGCGGAAGTATCGATTTCCGCGAAGGCATCGCTCGCTTGGCCGCCAAGCGCTTGAAGCCGATCGCGGATCTTCGCGGCACGCTCGTACTCTTCGCGCGAGACGGCTTCACGCAGTTCGCGGGCGAGTTTGTTGCGAAGCGCCGCCCGATCAACGAGTTCGGCCGCGTGCGCCGGGTGACGACCGACATGCACCGACGCGCCGCCTTGCGCGCGGGTGATCAGCGCACCAAGTTCCTCGTCGAAATGGCGATAGCACAGCGGACAACCTGCAAGGCCTGCTTCGCGAATTGCTTGCATCGAACTTCCGCAGGTCGGACAGGTCTTCACCGCGCGCCGTGCGGGCACTTGCCCTTGGAGCAACTTGGCAACAACCAGCGCGGGGCCATGGGGGCCGGGCACGATCAGGCCGCGCTCGACGGCGTGTTCGGCGCAGAGGTGCACCTCTGTCTTGACGCCGTTTTCAACGAGCGTCTCGTGGACGGTGGCGGGGTTCGAACAGCAGTCGCACAATCGTTGCATGGCAGTCGCTTGCGGGAAGTGGGCACTGTAGCCGCGTCTCTGTGCGTCGACCGTCTGGGAACCGGGCGGAATTTCAGGCCTCAATACGGTGCCGTCACGCGGTCGTCACGGGCCTTCACGGGCCTTCACGGGCCTTCACGGGCCTTCACGGGGTGCTCGAGGCGGCGAGGAGCGCGCGCTGCACCTGAACCAACGAAGTCAGGATGCCGCGAACCGCCGACAAGGGCTGAATCGTGCTCGCATCGGAGCTCGATTTTGCGGGATTCGGATGGCATTCAAGGAAAATGGCATCGACGCCGACGGCAACCGCGGCGCGGGCGACTTGCGCACAACGATCGGGGCGTCCACCTGTCGCGGTCTTCTCGCCCCCGGGGAGTTGCATGGAGTGCGTCGCGTCGAAGCATGTGGGTGCTCCGAATTCGCGACCGAGTTCAATCATGTCGCCCACGCCGATGAAGTCGTTCACCAACCGATTGAAGCCGAAGAACGTCCCTCGTTCGGTCAGCATCGAGCGCGTCGCGCCGCCTTCGCGGAGTTTCTCAAGCGCATTTCGCATTTCGGGGACCGACATGAATTGGCCCTTTTTGACATTGACCGCCCGGCCAGTCGCAGCGGCAGCGGCAAGCAGGTCGGTCTGCCGACAAAGAAATGCCGGGATCTGCAGCATGTCGACGACTTTCCCCGCGGGTTCTGCCTGTGCGGGATCATGGATGTCGGTCGTCGCAGGAACGCCGAGTCGATCGCGCATCGCAGCGAGTATGTCGAGACCCTTGGCGAGGCCCGGTCCGCGCGGGCTCTTGATGCTCGAGCGATTCGCTTTATCGAAACTGGCTTTGAAGACGTAGGGGAGTTTGAGGTCGGCGCAGATCGCAGCAACCTCGTCGCCGATGCGGCGATTGGTGTCGTCATCTTCGAGGACGCAAGGGCCGGCGATGATCAGGAGCGGTCGCGTCGGGCCTGCGGGTGTCGCGAACCAATGCTCCAACATCGCTGCAGGACCTGCGGCGTGCGAAACGCGTGGGTGGACGGACGGGCTTGCGGACGGGCTGGCGGGATTCGAGGGCACGGACATCGCGCGAAGTGTACGGGAGGCTTGCTCGGGCAAAGGTCGACTTGGAGTCGCCCATGGCTCTTGTTGCCGAGTTTCCTCGCGCCCGGAAACAAATCAACGTGAAGTTTCAAGGTTCAGGAAAGCCGACTTCCCGGTCCGCCGACGAACTCGAATGAAGGCCGGTCGTCGGCCGATTTCCGCACCCTCCTGGTCGATCGTCATGGAACACCTTCCGCTCGAACCTGATGCCTTTGCCGCACATGTGATCGGCCTTCTCAAGCGTCAGTTTCCGGCGCGAGAGGCGGCTGTCACGGGCCCACTCCATGTGGTTTTTGATGGTCGACACCTCGGGCTTGAAAACCTCTATCGGATGGTGCTGCGCGACCCGCGCAACGGCTCAGAGATCGTCGAGAACTACCTCGAACGGCTGCTCGAAGGCGATCAAATCTCCGGTTCGCCGTTGCCATTCGCGGTGGCGCGAACCCGGGTGATGCCGCGGATTCAACCAACGTCGATCTTTGAGCATCTCGACCGCGAACAAGTCGCACACGTGCCGTTTGTGAACGACACGGTAATCGTCTTTGTCATTGACCTTCCGCAACTCACCGTCTCGATCACCACCGAGCAGATGGTGCGATGGGGTCTCCAATCGGACGACCTCGACGCGCTGTCGCGGGAGAATCTCTCCCGATATGCCCCTGATCTTGAGGTTCGACTCGTCGATTCGCACGACGGTGGTCGAGCGGCAATCGTGTCGCAACAGGATGGTTACGACGCGGCCCGACTCCTGCTCTCGACGCTGCACGGACGACTCGCGCGCGAAATGAAAGGCGACTTCTACGTGGCCACACCAGCGCGTGATACGTTCATCGCGATCTCGGTTGGACCAGATCCCTTCATCGATCGCTTGAAGCAGCGCGTCGAAGAAGATTTCCGCCGCCTGCCGTATCCAATCACGCGCGAACTCTTCTACGTCACGCGTGATGGTGTCGCTGGCACGATGGCGGCGTAACACCGCGGTGGTCAGTGCTACTGAATCAGGGCTACTGAATCAGGGCTACTGAATCAGGGCTACTGAATCAGGGCTACTGAATCAGGGCTACTGAATCAGTGCTACTGAATCAGGGCTACTGAATCAGGGCTACCGAACCCGACTTGTTTCATCGATGTGCGTGCTCTGAACGCGCAAGAGTCAACGCTCAATCCTGAGCGCTGCGGGTTCGCTCGTTGAGTTTCGTCGTTCAGCCTGGCGTTTTCTCGCCTGCTTGTTGCTCGCGTTGCTTCTTTTCTTGATGAAGCAAGTACTCGATCGCGTTCTGAACTTGACCGTTCTGGACGTCCGCGCCGCGCACGCGACCTTCGCGATCGATGATCACGTAGTCGGGATAGCCATCGACTTTGAAGGCAGCGTTCGCTTCGCCCTTCGCATCGAGGACGCACGGGTACTCGATCTTTTTCGAGCGAATGGTCTCTACCATTTTCTCACCGCCATCCTTGTGGCAAACACCGATGAGCACCACGCCGTCATCGGCGTACTCTTTCGCGATCTCGTTGTTCTTCGGAATCGACTGGATGCATGGACCGCACCACGTCGCCCAGAAATCGAGCACGACGATTTTGCCCTTGAGATCTCCGAGTGTGCGCGCTTCGCCGAGGGTTTCGGTATTCGTCCACTGCGTCATCGCGCCGAGAGCCGGAGACTCGGGGCAGAGATCAAAACCCGCCAAACGCGCGCGCTTGCGTGCGTCACCCTCGAGGTAGATCGCAGGAATTTGTTCAGGCCGTTCGTTCTTGTTCGCGGTTGGGGCGTCGTTCGTTGGCTCGGCCGTGGCTCCGCTCTCGATCTTCGCAGCGGGCTTCTTCGCGGGCTTGTCGGAAGAGGGCTTGTCGGAAGAGTGCTTGTCGGAAGAGGGCTTGTCGGAAGAGTGCTTCTCTTTCGCTGCAGGCGCGTCTTCGGCGAGCAACTTCTCCGCCACGGCGCGCACATGTTGCGGTTGGAGACCAATCGCGCGGATAAAGCCCTTGCGGTCGATGACCCCGTAGGTCGGCCAGAAGCCAACTTTCCACGCCGCGGCACTGCGGCCTCCGTCGTCGACGGTGAGCGGATAGTTGAGCGACGCTCCCTTCGCGATCTCGTTCATCTTCTCGCTGCCGCGCGCAGCGTCGTGGATGCCGACGACGACGAGCCCCTTCGGTCCAAGTTCGCTCATCATCTCAACGTTCTTCGGAAGCGCTGCGCGGCAAGGACCGCACCACGTCGCCCAGAAGTCGACGACGACAACCTTTCCTTTCAGCGCATCGAGGCCCTTCGCCGCGTTGGGGTCCGTCGCATCTCCGTTGAGTTCCCTCAACGTCGCGGTGAGTTCAGGTGTCGCTTCGCCGACAACGCTCCACTCCTTGACCTTGAGCTCCGGTGCAGGCTTTCCCGTCATCGCGCGGTGCGCAGCACCTGCCTTCCCCATGCGCCAGAACCACTCCTCCGGAAACTCGTCGGCGCTCGCGAGTGGAGCTGCCGTCGCAAAAACCGGGCTTGAGGCCGCGGACGCCAACGAGCCAAGCATTGCGGGCAGGATGGCGAAGAAGGAGCCGCACGTCGCGAGGACGAAAGGGGTGATGGAGAAGGTCGGCATGCGCGCAGCGTAACGCACCGCGAACGCACTCCGCGAATTTTGGCATTTCTTCCATGTGAAAATCGCGATGTGCAGATTTCTGCAACATCGCGACGTTCATGTTCGAAGCCCGTTTCGATCTAGGCCGACGTCAGCGCGGTCCTGCGAGCGTTTTTCGCTCGGTGGCATCCTTGTTGAAGAGGACAACGTTGCCGCCGCCCTTGTCGTCAACGCCCATCCGCGCGAGATCTTTCCCTTCGGCCGAGCGAAGGAGCACGACTCCGCCACTCGCGTCATCGGCGTTTCCAGCAACAACCGACGGTGCGCCCGCCGCGCTAAAGATGTTCATGAGCCCGCCGTTCGCCGCCGCGATGAGTGCGAGCGAGCGCTTGCCGCCTCGAACGAGACTGATGCTCGCGCCATCTTCCTTGCCTGCTTCGGCGGTCAGCGTGGCAACACCACCCGCGGTACCGATCGCCAGCCGGCCAGCGCCATCGCTCGTCACAGCCGCCGCGAAGACCGGGCTTTGCTGCGCGTTGTAAACCTGCAGCAGTCCGCCGCGTGTACCGCTTGCACTCGCGCCAAGGGATGTAACCGGCCGCTCGCCACCCGCGCGGCAGACGAGAAGTCCGCCGCCCTCGTTCGATTCCAGCGACGCAATGCGATCACCCTTTTCGTTGAGGAGGTCGATGCCGCCACCCACCTTGGAGCCACCGAGTTTGCTCGAGCCAGCAGCGCCCATCGCAATGACCGCGGCGTCGCTGTCCTTCGCGCTGGCGTTGACACGATTCGCGCCCGACTTCGATGCAAGATCGAATTCGCCGCCCGTTTCGCCTGCACGAAGTCGACCGAAGACGGCACCATCGGGCGCAGTGACGGTGACGCCGCCGCCTGTTTCCGTTGCTTCGAGGAGTACCGCATCGCCATTCTTCGCATCCGCCACGCGGATCGCGCCGCCCGAGTTGAACGCGCCTGCGGCAACGACCGGATCGCCGTTTGGGTCGTAGAGGCTGGTCCGTCCGCCGCTTGGTCCTGCTTCGAGAACCGCGCCAACACGACCAAGTGATGTCCCGATTTCCGCGCGGCCACCCGTCATCTGCGCGTATGCGCCGAACATCGGCTTCCCTTCACGGTTCCAGAGGATGAAGTCTCCGCCGAGGTCATTCGACCCAAGTCGCGCGGTGTTTGATCCGGTTGCGTCCCAAAGATCGAGCCGTCCGCCCTGCGGCGTCGACGTGGCGACCATCGTCACGCGGCCTTTCTCGTCGACGATCTCGAGACGCTTCGTCTGAATGACCGTCGCGGCTTGCGGATCGCGCATCGCGAGGAGGCCGATGCCCAATGCCGCCGCGGCGAGCCCGCCAAGGACCCGCGCAAACCGCGTTTCGCCGCGCAGGCGAGCGACTTCCTGTCGAAGGATCGCGATTTCAGCGTGTGAGCTCGACGCAGCCCCCGGATCGCCTGCCATCGAGGCGGTGTGGGTCGGAGAGGTGAGTTCTCGAGAGGGGGTCGATTCGTGCATGTCGGCTCCTGACGCGGCCGAAGGTGGCACGCGGGGCGGTAGCATATCGGTCCCGTGCGAGGAAGATGCAGCGAACCGCCGCGCGCACGATTTCGAGGATCAAACCATGGCGAAGAACGATCGCGAGAAGAACGTCCGCACGCAGACCACCGGACCCATCGGCGTTGCGCTGATCGGAACGAAGTTCATGGGGCGCGCACACTCGACCGCGTGGGGAAAGTGTGCGCAATTCTTTGATCTGCGACGAGCGCCCGCGATGAAAGTCGTCGCCGGCCGCAATCCCGAAGAGACCAATGCGTTCGCCGCGAAGTGGGGATGGGAGCACTCAACGACCAACTGGCGCGACATTCTGTCGAACCCCGAGGTTGAACTCGTTGATGTCTCGACGCCGAATCATCTGCACGCCGAGATGTCCATCGCGTGCCTCGAAGCAGGGAAGCACGTCGCGTGCGAGAAGCCTCTTGCCGGAACGCTCGCCGACGCGAAAAAGATGGTGCTTGCCGCGCGCGCCGCTGCGAAGAAGGGCGTTCGCACCTTCGTTTGGTACAACTATCGCCGCTGCCCCGCGGTCGCGCTTGCGCATCGCATGGTGAAGGAAGGGCGCCTTGGCCGCATCTTCCACGTTCGTGCGAGTTACTTGCAGGATTGGGGCGGTCCGGACACGCCGCTTTTGTGGCGATTCCAGGGCGATCTTGCGGGTTCGGGCGCACACGGTGATCTCAACGCGCACATCATCGACATGGCGCGTTTCATCACGGGTGATGAAATCACCGAGGTCGTGGGGTCGATCGAAGAGACGTTCGTGAAGGAGCGTGCGGTTGTTGCCAACGCTGGTGGCGAGATCTCGGGCAAGGGTGCGAAGAGCACGGCCTCCGGCAAGAAGGCCGGCAAGTCGACCGTGGATGACGCGGTGCTCTTCCTTGCGCGATTCAAGCAGGGCGCTGTTGCCAGTTTCGAAGCGACGCGCCTTGCGACCGGCAATCAGAACCGCAACAACATCGAGATCAACGGCGAAAAGGGCTCGCTCAAGTTCGACTTCGAGCGCATGAACGAACTCCAGTGGTGGGACCACACGCTTGATCCGAAGTTGCGTGGTTGGAGTCGCATCATGTGCACCGACGGATCGCATCCGTACGCCGGTCACTATTGGCCTGCGGCGCACCTCATCGGTTACGAGCACGGTTTCATCAGTCAAGCCGCCGATATTTCCGCAATGGTTGCGGGCGGATCACCCGTTGTCTCGATGCCCGACTTTGAGGATGCGCTCAAGACGCAGTGCGTGCTGGAGGCCGCGATTCGGAGTGCGCGCGAGCGTCGGCCCGTGCCGATTCGCGAGTTGGATAAGTTCTGAGCGCCCGAGTTCGCGTGGGCTGCCAGAGTTCCTTCACGCGTGTCCGCTTTCAAGCACGCGGGCCAGACCCGTGCGATTGATGCAAAATCTGCGCTAGCATGGCGGATCTGCCTAGGCCGACCCGCATGCGCGAAGTTCCGCAATCCTCATCTCCCTCGCAGCGACATTCGCAATCTGTCGGAGCGACCCGCATCGACCAGACCTCACCGTCACTCGGTCACACCGAGGTCGAGCAGCATCTCTCGCGCGCCGTCGATGCGTTGAAGTCGCTTCAACGGCGCGACGGACACTGGTGCGCGGAGCTTGAGGGCGACTCGATCTTGCAGAGCGAGTACCTGCTGATGAAGTGGATCCTCGGGCAGGAGTCGCAGCCTCTTGTCGATGGTCGTGGTCCGGAGACCCTTCAGCGCATCCTTGCGTACCTCCGCACGCAGCAACGTGAAGACGGCGGTTGGGGGCAGTACCCCGGTTCGAAGCCGGACATCTCTGCCTGCGTCAAGGCGTACTTCACACTCAAACTCTTTGGTGACTCTCCTGATGCGCCGCACATGAAGAAGGCGCGCGCCCTCATTCGTCATCTCGGAGGTGCGGAGAAGTGCAACTCGTTCACCAACTTTTATCTCGCGGCACTCGGACAAATCTCGTGGAACGCGGTCCCCGCGATTCCGCCTGAAATCGTATTTCTTCCGAAGGCGTTTTACTTTCACCTCGACAAGGTGAGCGCCTGGAGCAGGACGATGATCCTGCCGCTTGCGATCGTCGCGACGAAGCGTCCAACGCGCGAACTTCCAGCGACGCTCGGGATCGGCGAACTCTTTGTTGATCAAGATGCTCGCCATGTGCTCAAGCCGACGAATGATGCGCCTCCCAAGTGGAAGCGCTTCTTCCTCAAGGTCGACCGCGTCCTCAAGAAACTCCACGATGTCGGCGGAACACCGTTTCGACAGGCTGCGATCGATCGCGCGTTCGACTGGATTGCTGCGCGCGCGGGGCAGGATGGCGCGGCGCGGACCGACGGCGTCGGCGCGATCTTTCCACCGATGGTCTATTGGCAGATCGTGCTGCATGCGCTTGGCTATGAGCGCTCGCATCCGCTGGTGGAGCGTGCGGAGCGGGAACTCGATGCGTTCTTTGTTTCGCTTGGCGCAGGTGACGATGCGCCGATCCGCATTCAGCCTTGCTTCTCACCCGTGTGGGATACGGGAATCGCGCTCTACGCGCTCGCGGACTGCGGCTACACGATGGACGACGAGGCCGCGGCTCGTGCAGCGGCGTGGCTTGTCGAGCGTGAGTGTCGGTTCGCGGGCGACTGGCAGGCGAACGTCGATGGCGCGGTCGCGCCGAGCGGTTGGTACTTCGAGTATGCCAACTCGTATTATCCCGACGCTGATGACACTGCGATGGTGGCGATGGCGCTTGCGCGCGTGGCGCATGGTGTCGGGCGCGCGGCGGGCGCGGGAGACGTCGCCCATGCTGCCATGCTCGATGCACGGGCCGCGACGATTGCCGCGGCGGAACGCGGTGTACGTTGGATTCTCGCGATGCAGAACGATGACGGCGGTTGGGCCGCGTTCGATCGAACGCGTGACCGCCGCATCCTCGACTACGTTCCGTTCGCCGACCACAACGCGATGCAGGACCCGTCGTGCCCGGACATCACTGGGCGCGTTCTTGAGTGTCTGTCGTGGCACGGCTACACCAAGGATCATCCGTCGGTGCGCGACGCGCTCGCATTCATTCGCGCGCGGCAGGAACCAGACGGCGCGTTCTTCGGCCGCTGGGGCGTCAACTACATTTACGGCACATGGCAGGCGGTCATCGGACCGATCCGATGTGGCGTGTCGCGCAACGAAGAGTGGATCCAGCGCGCGGGTCGATGGATGAAGTCGATTCAGAAGCCAGACGGCAGTTTTGGCGAAAGCGCCGAGTCCTACGAGGACCCGTCGCTGCGTGGGCAGGGGCCTTCCACCGCGAGCCAAACCGCGTGGGCGGCAATGGTATTGCAAGAGGTCTTCGGTGCCGAAGACCCTGATCTCAAACGCGCAATCGATTGGCTCTGTCGCACACAACTTGACGCACTTTCCGCGGCCGATCCCTTGTCGAACCCCGATGGCGATCCGGCTGGCAGTTGGCGCGAAACCGAATACACCGGCACGGGCTTCCCGAAAGTGTTCTACCTCCGGTACCACCTGTACCGCCTGTACTTCCCGACCATGGCGATCGGTCGCTACCTCGACGCGCATGGCCGTGGGTTGTCCGGCAAGCGGCTCATCGATCGCGGCGAGCGCGCGGCGCTCTTTGGGTGATTCGCGCCTCGCCCGCGCGGTCCGAGGGCGCGATCGCCGAGCGGCCGAGTCTGAGTGCATTGAGAGAGCGCGACTTCGATCTTGCTTGACGATGAGAATGTCAACGAGGAGATTGTCAACGAGGAGAGAGTTTGAAATCTCTCAGGCGAATCTTGCGCCCTTCGTGGTAGTCTCGATGCATGTCACTCGCGGAGCCTCGGTCTGTTGCGTCGATCAACGATGGCGCGGAACGAACGTTTCCCGTTCTTCCGCGCCATCGTATTCTCTCGCGCCTCGGTGAGGGCGCGCACGGTGTCGTGTACGTCGCCGAGACGACGGAGACGCCGTCGATTCGTTGCGCGGTGAAGGTGCTCCGCACGGAACTTGATTCCGCCAACGCGTTGCGGCGATTCGAGGCCGAGCGCGTCGCGCTCGCCGGGCTTGATCACCCGGCGATCATCACGATCAACGACGCTGGTCGCACCGAAGATGGTCGGCCATACTTTGCGATGCCGATCGTGCATGGCGAACCGTTGACATCCGCGAGTCGCAACGCGGAACTTTCGGTGCGCGAGCGTGTGACGCTCTTTCTGCACGTCCTCGGTGGAGTTGCACATGCGCATCGACGCGGCATCCTGCATCACGATTTGAAGCCGGGAAATGTCCTCGCGGAACGCGTGGAGGGCGGTTGGCGTGTGCGCATTATCGACTGGGGACTCGCACGTGCGCTCGAAGACGATCGAGGTCGGCCGTCCGCTGGCAGCGGCGGGAGCTTGAAAGCAAGCGGTCTGCGTCAGGGAGACGCGCGAGCTGAACTCGCGGACGTATCGCCTGTCAGCGTGATCGGAACACCGGAATTCATGAGCCCAGAGCAGGCGGACGGTCGCGCCGAGTGCGTCGACGCGCGCAGTGATGTCTGGTCACTCGGGGTGATTCTCTATCTCTTACTCGTTGAGCAATTGCCTTTCTCCCGTGAAGCGGTGCGCGGACTTCGTCCCGTCGCCTTAGCGCGATTTCTTCGAGAAACGCCGATCATGCAGCCGTCTCAGGCCGTGATCTCGGCACGTGATGCGCTGATCTTGCGCGGTGATCTTGATGCGATCGTGCAGAAGGCTCTCGCCCGTGATCCGCAGGCGCGCTATCAACATGTCGACGAACTGACCGCAGATCTCGAGGCATGGCTTCGTGGTGAGTCAGTCCGCGCGCGGCCCGAGAGTTTGCTTCGAAGTGGCTGGCGATTTGCAGCGCGCCATCGTGTTGCTTCGATCGCCGCGGCGATTTCAATTGCTGCGCTGCTCTCGTCGACCGTCGTTGCGTTCAACGCGGCGCAGCGTGCGAAGCAAAGTGAGTTGCACGCGGAAGCAACCGCGATTTTCCTCGAAGACATCCTTCGTGGACTTGAGGCGCAGACAGGAAAGGGCTTCGATCGCGCGCTGATGTTGCAGGTACTCGAAGACGCCAATTCGCGTGTGCCTGCACTCGACGAAACAGATGTCATTGCCGCCACTCGCGTGCGACTGGCACTCGGTCGCGCATGGGCGGCGATTGGATTTCAGCGCAACGCGGAGCGCGTGATGCGGCCGGCAGTAGAGCAAATCGGCCGTACGATCGAGGGGAACGCTCCGATCGCGCGGACGTTCCTCGCGGAGTATGCGCGAGTACTGATGGGTGACGATCCAACGCGCGCACGCGAAATTGCACTGGGACTTGTGTTGGGCGGCGAGCGCTCGCGCGGGCAGCAGTGGCCGACGGATGACGAAAGCCTTCGCGCGCTCGTCGTACTCATTCCAGTGATGGATGTCATGCGTTCGTCGACGATTTCGACGGCAGGCGTGCAAACAGCGCGTGAGCCGCAAAGAGTGCCATCTGCGCTGGCTAGCACGATTTCGAGCCTCGAAGAACTCAAAGAGTTCGACGCGCTCGAGGCGGTCGCACACATCGAGCGCTGCGTCGGTGCAACGTCGAAGTTCGCGCTCGAAGCACGCGTGGTGCTCCTTCGATCGCGCGTTGATTTTGCAGAGAAAGAGGCCACGCTCGCTGCGCTTCGTGCACTCCATCAACAACTCATTGCGCAACCCGAGCACGCGGCCATTCGAGCAAGGGCGGCGGTTTCCATCTCGCTCGCGCTTTCGCAACTCGGATTGACCGAGGAGCTCATTTCTTTTGCCGAGACGGAGTCTGCCGAGCTCGCTTCCGAGCTTGGCCCCGCGAACGGCGCCCTATTGAACCTCCGTTTCAATCGTGCGATGTCGATCGCGAATCTCGGCCGCGCGCCCGAGGTGATGGAGGAGTTTGTGGAAATCCTCGCTGCGTACCAGCGGCTGCAAGAACCGGACGGCCCGATGAGCTCCTGGGTTCGTCGCTCGGTGTTCCCGTGGCTCATCGGTGCAGGAGAACGCGATCGTTTGCTTCGCATGCGATCCACCTACCTCGACGAGTGCGCGTCGGTTGGTGCGGAGCCTGTTTCGCTCAGAGAATTTGACGAGGCGTATGATCGCGCGGGTGCAATTTCGCTGCCGAAGTGAACAGCCATCGAGGTCAAGCCTGCCACCTCAAGCGCACGAAAATCGCGCAAAACGTGACCAATTGAATCGCGGCCTGGGCTTCGAATGCCAGAAAGTCGTTCGCCGGACGATCGCACTCGCCGTACATTGCGTCCATGCGCTTTCGAGCATCGATCATTCGTACGAACAGCAGTCTCGCCGTGACGTGTGTGGCGTGCATCGCCACACTTCTGGTCCACGGTTCACTCATGGCGGCGGCGAAGCTTGGCCCGCCGGATCTTTCGCTCGATCGGAACGGAGCGATTGTTGTGCCCCCATCGGTGCTTTTGGAAGGTGATCCATTCCGTCAGCTCGACGAAGTACTTCCGACGCCCAACGACGTTCGTACTGCGTCGGGAGCACCTGGGCCTCGCTACTGGCAGCAAAAAGTTGACCATGACATCGAAGTGGAACTCGATCCCGCGCGCGCCGAAATCTCGGGGAAACAGCGCATCGTCTATCACAACAATTCGCCGGACGAGTTGCGCTATCTCTGGGTGCAACTCGACCAAAATCGGTTTCGCCGCGATTCGCTTGGCGAGCGCGCCGAGCCGGCGCCGGATCTCTCCTCCCCGCAAGACGTACGCGCCTTGCGCAATCTCGTCGAACAAGCGGAGTGGGAAGGCGGCTATCGCGATGTTGCCGTGCAGGACATGCAGGGCGCTACGCTCTCGGCAACGGTTGTCGACACGATGATGCGAATCGATCTGCCTGCGCCACTCGTGCCTGGTGCAT
Source organism: uncultured bacterium (assembly GCA_903911205.1). GTDB lineage: Bacteria > Planctomycetota > Phycisphaerae > Phycisphaerales > SM1A02 > QWPT01. The sequence continues at coordinate 1,271 of CAIWCL010000289.1, read as the reverse complement.
CTTTCGCGTTTCAGATGTCGTGGCGATTTGCAGTCGTCAAGAACACCGTCACGCGAGCGCGATCCAATTACGAGCTGTTGGGTGAAGGTGACACGGAGCGAAAGGGCGCCGATCTTGCGCCGCTCTACGTCGTTGCGCAGTTTTTCCCGCGATTGGCGCCCTACAACGATGTGCGCGGCTGGCAACACAAGCAATTCCTCGGGCAAGGCGAATTTGCGCTCGAGTTTGGCGACTACACGCTTTCGGTCACGGTGCCGGACACCTGGACGGTTGGTGCCTCAGGTGTCTTGCAGAATCCGACGGAGGTCTTGACGGAGACGCAGCGCGAACGACTTGCGGCCGCGGCAACCGACGAGAAACCGCGCTTCATCACAACGCCCGACGAAGCGGCGGCGCGACGTGCCGCAAAACCGGAGGGAAAAAAGACCTGGCGCTTCACCGCAGAAAACGTGCGAGATGTTGCCTTTGGTGCGAGCGCTTCGTTCATCTGGGATGCGGCCAAGGCTCCGATTCCGGGCACCGATCGGGCGGCGCTTGCGATGAGTTACTACCCGCAAGAAGCGGAACCGCTGTGGAGCCGATTCTCAACTCACGCCGTGGCACACACGATCGATTCCTATTCGCGTCACGCATACCCGTACCCCTATCCCGTCGCAATCAGTGTGAATGGGCCTGTTGGCGGCATGGAGTATCCGATGATTTCTTTCAATGGTCCGCGACCGGAGAAGGACGGGACGTATTCCGCCGGAACAAAGTGGGGGCTTGTTGGAGTCGTCATTCACGAGGTCGGGCACAACTGGTTCCCGATGATCATCAATTCCGATGAGCGACAGTGGACTTGGCTCGATGAAGGCCTCAACACGTTCTGTCAGTTCATGGCGGAACAAGAGTGGGAACACAAGTATCCGAGCGGCCGCGGTGATCCTGAGAAAATAGTCGGTTACATGACCGACTCTGCACAAGAGCCGATCATGACCAACTCGGAAAGCGTGCGGAAACTCGGGCCAAACGCCTATGCGAAGCCCGCGACGGCACTCAACGTGTTGCGTGAAACCGTTCTTGGTCGTGAACTCTTTGACTTCGCATTCCGCGAATACTGTCGACGTTGGGCGTTCCGGCGCCCTGAGCCCGCAGACTTCTTCCGCACGATGGAAGATGCGTCGGGCGTCGATCTCGACTGGTTCTGGCGCGGGTGGTTCTACACCACGAGGCCCGTGGACATCCGTATCGAGAAACTGACGCGCTATACGCTCGACTCACGCGACCCCGAT
>CAIWCL010000288.1 GCA_903911205.1 uncultured bacterium | reverse complement strand
GATCGAACGGCCACCAGTGGAACCACTCGAACTCGGTCATCTCGAGTCCACGCCACTGGCGCAGTTGGTCGTGCGCCCAATTTGCGGGATCGAAAATGTTCCACGTGCCAGCATCGAAGTCGAGATAGACGATGCCTGCGGATCCGATCGACGAATACACGAAGAGAATGACAAGCAGCCAGATGCCGAACTTCACACTCGAGAAGAGGTCGAACATCCAACCCACAACTCCTCGGTGCCACCATGGAGTGTCCGATGTGCCAGTGTTGGAATTCGATGCGCTTCGCGGTTCACGAGTCGATGGCTTCGTCATGCGTCGTCCAGACGTTCGGCGGAATTCCGGGTTGAGCCTCGGCGGCTCTCGATCTGCGATTCTTCGTGGCAGAGCTTGGGGGGCGCGATGCTATGCGCTCAGGGGCGGATCCGTACCGATCGGCACGCGACTCCGTTGCGAATCAGTTCCACACACCGCACAATCCGCCCGGACGAGCATGGCGCGAAGGGGTATCATCGCGCCCCCGAACCCCATTCGATTTTGGCGCCTTGACGCCGGAGCGCTCGCATGAAGACCCGCACCATCCGCACTTTCTCCTCCGCTCGCCACTCCAGCCTCATCGGCTCGCTCGCCTCGTTCGTCGCCGCCGCGCTCATTGCCGGTGCCGCAACCGCGCAAGACGCGAAGCCAACCGCACCCCCGCCGGCAGGAAAACCGATCGTGCCCGCGACTGCGGAAATGACCTACGTGGTCCTGAAGACGTCGAAGGGCGACATCGTGTTGGAACTCAACACGGCGAAGGCTCCGATTTCGGTGGCGAACTTCGTCGACTATGTGAAGAGCGGCCACTACGACGGCACGGTGTTCCACCGCGTGATTTCAGGCTTCATGATTCAAGGCGGTGGCTTCACGGGCGCCGGTGAACAGAAGAAGACCAACGCTGGCATTCAGAACGAATGGCAGAACGGCTTGAAGAACATGCGCGGCACGATCGCCATGGCGCGCCTTGGGAACCAACCGGACAGCGGCACCAGCCAGTTCTTCATCAACCATAAAGACAACCCGGCGCTCGATATGCCGCGCGATGGCGCTGGCTACGCGGTGTTCGGCCAAGTTGTGTCCGGCATGGACGTTGTGGACGCGATCGCGGCTGAGAAGACCACCGTGAAGCGCGGCATGCGTGATTGGCCGGCGACGGACGTGACGATCACCAAGGCTGAAGTCCTCACGAAGGACGACGCGATGAAGATGAAGGACGCGAAGGCGAAGCCTGCCGCACCGACCGCGCCCGCGGCACCGACCGCGCCTGCCGCACCGACCGCGCCCGCCGCACCGACCGCGCCTGCGGTTCCTGCCACTCCGACGACTCCCGCCACGCCGAAGTGAAGTGAGGCGCGGCATGCTGCGATGAGCTCCTCGCTGCGATGAACTCCTTGCTGCGATGAAATCCTTGCCGCGATGAAATCCTCGGCGCGGTGAACTCTCGTTTGCAATGCGATCTTTGCGACGCTGCGCCGACAGCACTCGGTTCTGTCGTCCTGGTTGTCACACATCAAGGCCACAGCGCCAACCGTCATCAGGATGAAAGCATCATCAGGTAAAGATCTGCCCGTGAGAATCGTCACGTCAGAATCATCACATGATGATCACTCCATGAAAGTCGTCACGCGCAACGCCTCATACGTCATCCCTCACGGGCGTCGTTGTTTTTCGGCTTCGAGATCCGCCCGAAGCTTCTCGACAAGTTCGTCGAGTTGCGCGACAACAGCCTCGCGAATCTCCGCACATTTGATCTCGAGAGATCCATCGACATCGCTGAGAAATCCGAGCGCCTCATGATGTGTGTCGAGTTCGGACATCGCTGAGCGCACAACGAGGTCAACTTCGAACCATCTTGCGGCCATCGATGTCGTGCCGTCATCGGCACCTGCATTCGCCCCACCCGTCGCCGATTGCGCCTCCATGACCACTCGGTGACGTGCCTGCATACGTTCCTGCATGAGTTCTTGAATGCCCACAATCTGCGCATCAAACTCTGGATACGCAGCACGCATGACTCGAAGAGCAAGGAGAGGAAGAAGGAATTGATCCGCTTCCGGCGCGAGCACCTCACGGAGTCGCGAAACCGTCGTTCGCAACGCGGAGCGGAGTTGCCTCTCGGCCACTTCGACAGTTCGCCAGTCCGGCGTCGCTGCACGAAATCCCGTCGCTCGCCCTGCCGCTCGCCACACCGCACGAAAGCGCGCGCGCAGCATCGACATGCGCACCTCGTCGTAGCGAGCGAGCGTCTCCTTCACATCGTCTCGCATCAGGGCGGTTGCATCACATGATCTCACGATCGCGCGGAGGTCGACGCCGTCGGAACGCGAACGGAAGCGAACCCAATCTCCGAATTCACTGGTGTTCCGAATCCGCGCGCGCGCGATGAGCGGCGCAAGCACATCATGCACGATGGCCGAAGAATGGATCCTCGCCTCCGCATCGGCAGGTTGTGGACGATCGAGAAGCGCAAGTTGCGCACAGTTGGCGACCTCGAGAATGAAACGCTCTTCCTTGGCAGCACGTTCGGTTTGTACACGGATCACGAGCGAAGAATAGCGCTCAAGAAGTCGAGGTTCGACCAATCCTCCTTCCCGAGTCGCCTCCTCAGCGATCGCTCGCGACATTTCAAGAAGAGCGTCGCGCTGAGCTACTCGATTTGAATCCAACGACTCGACGAAACCGCGCCACTCCGCCACCGCACATTGCCAAATCGCAGATTGAACCTCGGAGAACGCTTCATCGGAGTGATCCATGTTTCGCACAAAGTCCGCGAGTTCATCGCGCTGAAGCCGATCTGGGAATGTCACTCGCGCGCCCAACTGCACACCAAGGACAAGCCCCAAATCCTCTTCGTTCGAAAAGTCAATCACCGCAAGGGCGTCGCTTGGCCCGAGCTCTGCTGCCTCGCACTTCAGGACTTGTTGCAAAGCTGGATCGTCTCCACGCATATGACCCGCGAGTACGGACGAGGGATGCGCGGAAGAGAGACAAAGGCCAACCGCGATGGCTCGGGTCCAAAGGGATGCAGGAAGAGAGATCGAGATTCGAGAAAGAAAAGACTCGTGACTGCGGTCGTGACTCCGGCAGCAGCTGCGGCAGCAGCAGTGGCCGACGATGCGTGACCAAGCGGATGACTGTCGAGTTCGGTTCCTCATCGAGAAAGTTCATCCTTGGAAGGTTTTCTCACGTCGCGCAATGGCTTTCGACGAGGCCTCAGAGATGGGCCGCCGCAATCTGACACCTGCGAGATACGTTGTGCATTTCGAGAGTGTCCGACGTTTCATTGTTTGTCAACGGATAAGTTCGTGGTTTTACAGAGATGCCGCTCGAAACAGCGCAGGAATGCACGACGCAACCACGCCCAGAGCACTTTGCCCGGATGGACGCCCTCTCCACACATGCGGCGTGCTGCGCTGAGTCGTGACCTGCATTCGATCACTCGCACCATGGATGCAAAACGAAGACCACTCCCGCGGCGCGCGCAGAGCGTGAGCGAATCGCGAACATCAACTGTCGTTCGTCAGCACCGCGTCAGTGCAAGTCACACATCAAACTTGATGCCTTGCGCCAGCGGCAAATCCTTCGACCAATTGATCGTGCAGGTTTGACGGCGCATGTACTGCTTCCACGAATCGGAACCCGACTCGCGGCCACCGCCGGTGTCCTTCTCGCCACCGAACGCGCCACCGATTTCGGCGCCCGAAGTGCCGATGTTCACGTTCGCGATGCCGCAATCCGAGCCTTCCGTCGAGAGGAAGCGCTCTGCATTGCGCATGTTGAGCGTGAAGATAGCGCTCGAAAGACCTTGATCGACCGAGTTCTGGATCTCGATCGCTTCATCGAGGCTCGCGACCGAGTAGACGTAAAGGATCGGCGCGAACGTTTCCTCGCAGCAGATGCGCGGACGACCACCCTTCGGCACGCGATAGAGCGTTGGCTCGACGAAGTTGCCCGGCTTCCCGCTGAAACGATCGATACCCGCCGCGCCGCCCGCGAGAAGCGTGCAGCCTTCCTTCTCCGCCTCGACGCACGCGTGACGCATGCCTGCCACGGCCTGCGCGTTGACGAGCGGGCCCATCAATGTGCCCGCGGCGAGCGGATCACCAATCGGCACCGACTTGTACGCCTTCGCGAGGCGCTCGCAGAGCGCGTCCACGACTTTCTCGTGGACGAGCAAGCGACGCGTCGTCGTGCAGCGCTGCCCTGCGGTTCCGACAGAGCCAAAGAGCACCGCGCGCGTCACGAGTTCCATGTCGGCGTCATCCATCACGATGATCGCGTTGTTGCCGCCGAGTTCGAGAAGACACCGACCAAGACGCTTCGCAACGACTTCGCCAACGCGTCGGCCCATGCGGCACGAACCCGTCGCCGAGATGAGCGGCAATCGACGATCCGCGATCATCGTCTCGCCAACCTCGGCATCGGTGCCAATGATGAGCGGGAAGAGATCCGCGGGATCGATTCCTTCCGGTCGCCAGATTTCCTGCTCGCGCAGCACCTTCCAGCAGATTTCGCTCGTCGCAATCGCCGTGAGTGGCGTGATGAGTGAGGGCTTCCAAATGACCGCGTCGCCGCAAACCGCAGCGATCATCGCGTTCCACGCCCACACCGCATTCGGGAAGTTGAACGCGGTGATGCAGCCCACGATGCCGAGTGGTTGCCACTGCTCATACATGCGGTGGCCAGGGCGCTCCGAGTGCATCGAGAGGCCGTAGAGTTGGCGCGCCAAGCCCACCGAGAAGTCGGCGATGTCGACCGACTCCTGCACTTCGCCGAGGCCTTCCGGCTTGATCTTGCCCATCTCAAGCGACACGAGTTCGCCGAGTGGATCCTTCATCTCGCGGAACGCGTTCCCCATGCGACGCACGATTTCACCGCGCTTCGGAGCAGGAAGTTGCCGCCACGAGGCCTGTGCCTTCACAGCTCGTGCCATGGCACTTTCGTAATCGGCACGCGATTCGAGCTTGACAGCAGCAAGCGCTTCCCCCGTTGCAGGGTTGTCGCTTGTCACCGAATTTGGTGTGCCGGGAGCGCAAATACGTGGATGATTCGCGAGGCCAAGACGCGTGAGAACTGGGTGCATGTTCGACATAGTGAGGGGCGCAGGATAGCGTCACCGCTGATCCGTGACCGTTTCTCGCACTCGGTCAACAACCCTACCCCCCGCCTCCCCTATCATCTCCGCCCTATGCCTCTCGACCGCAATCAGATCGCGCAACGCGCCGCGCTTGAACTCCGCGACGGCTACTACGTCAACCTCGGCATCGGTATGCCGACGCTCGTCGCCAACTACGTGCCTGCGGGCATGCAAGTGTGGCTGCAGTCGGAGAACGGTTTGCTCGGCATGGGTCCGTTCCCGACCGACGCGGAGGTCGACCCCGATCTCATCAACGCCGGCAAGCAAACCGTGACCGGCGTACCCGGCCACTCGTTCTTCTCAAGCGCCGACAGTTTCGCGATGATCCGCGGCGGCCACATCGATCTCGCGATCCTCGGCGCGATGGAACTCTCGCAAGAAGGCGACATCGCGAACTGGATGATCCCAGGCAAACTCGTCAAGGGCATGGGCGGCGCGATGGACCTCGTCGCGGGCGTCAAGCGCGTCGTCGTGATGATGGAGCACGTCAACAAGAAGGGCGAGTCGAAGATCATTCCAGAGTGCACGCTGCCGCTCACGGGCCGCCGCTGCATCGACATGGTCATCACCGAACTCTGCGTGCTTGAGATGGACAAATCGAACCCAGCAAAGCGTCGGTTTGCGCTGAAGGAACTTGCGCCAGGCGTCACCGTCGAGGAAGTCCTCGCGAAGACCAAGGCTGAGATTCTTGTGCCGGCGACCGTGGGAACCGTGTCGGTCGGATGTGTCGCGTGCTCCTGACCGCGACCAACCTTGCCAAGTCTCACGGCCTTCGCGAACTCTTCCGCGGGGTCTCGGTGTCGATCGCTGACGGCGAACGCATCGGCATGATTGGGCCGAATGGCGCGGGAAAGTCCACGCTGTTGCGGATGCTCGCTTCTGGCTGCGCGGGTGGCATGCAGGGTCGCGAACTCGCAGACGATGGCACCATCCGCACGCCTCGCGGGACGATCGCGGTGTATGTGCCACAGCGCGATGAGTTCGCGGCGGGCGCGACGCCGTTGTCCGCGGCCACCCACGCGGCACTTGCCTGCGCCGACTGTCACGGCGATCAGCACGAAGCGGAAGTCCTCGCGACGGTCATCCTCGGCAAGATCGGCTTCGACGACGCGCGCATGGATGTCGCGGTTGAAACGCTCTCCGGCGGCTGGAAAAAGCGCCTCTCGCTCGCGTGCGCACTCGCCTCTGCAGGTGGCACGCCCGATCTTTTATTCCTCGACGAACCAACGAACCACCTCGACGTCGAGGGTTTACGTTGGATGGAAGAGTTTCTCGTGCGCGGGAGCCACGATCTTCGCGCACGGGCTGTCATCTTCGTCACGCACGACCGCGTGTTCCTTGAGAACTGCGCCACGCGCATCATCGAACTCTCGCGTGCCTATCCCGAGGGCACGCTCTCAGTCGATGGAAACTACAGCGAGTTCCGTCGACGTCGCGGCGAATTTCTCGACATGCAGGCGAAAGCGCAGCAGTCGCTCGCGAACACCGTGCGCGAAGATGACCGTTGGCTTGGTCGGCGCGCCAAGGCGCGACGCACGAAGAGCGAGGCGCGCATTTCAGATAGCGCCGAGCGCCGCGCCGAACTCTCCGAGCTCTCCGAACGAAATGCCGCCGCCAATGCAGCAAATGCGGGCATCGACTTCACGGCTTCTGGCCGTCGCACGCGCAAGTTGATCGCCGCGACTGATATTTCGAAATCACTCGGTGGCCGACTGCTCTTCAAAAATCTCGATCTCGAAGCGGTGCCCGGCGAGTGCATCGGTTTGATGGGCCCGAACGGCGCGGGCAAGACAACCCTTCTGCGCATCTTGATGGGTGAACTCGCGCCCGACACTGGCACGATCACCATCGCCGATCCAGCGCCACGCATTGTCACCATGTCGCAGACGCGCGCGGAGTTTCCCAAGGGCGCGCTCTTACAAGATGCGATCTCACCCCTCGGCGAGAAAGTACGTTTCCGCGACATGGAAATGCACGTGAAGAGTTGGTCGCGGCGATTTCTCTTCCGCGATGAGCAGTTGCTGCAGTCGGTTTCGATGCTGTCGGGCGGTGAACTCGCACGTGCTCACGTCGCGCGGATGATGCTTGAAACCGCCGACGTCTTGGTGCTTGACGAACCGACGAACGATCTCGACATTCCAACGCTCGAAGTGCTCGAAGACGCGATCGAGTCGTTCCCAGGCGCGACACTGCTGGTCACACACGATCGTGCCATGCTCGAAAGCCTCGCGTCGCGGATCGTTGTCCTCGGCGCGCCTGACGGCGTTCCGCGTGTTGTTGCGAGCCTCGATCAAGCGCTTCGTGCGCTCGAAGATTTCGAGATCGCCGCCAATCGCGCTGAAGCCGCAGCCGCGAATGCTCGTCGCGCGACCGACGCTGCATCGAGCGCACCCGCGCCACACGCAAGCACAGTGGCCTCCGCGCCAGCGACCGCGAAGAAGAAACTCTCCTACAACGAGCAGCGCGAATTCGACGGCATGGAAGCCGCAATCGCGGCGGCTGAGAAGAAGGCAGCCGAGTGCGAGGCGAAACTCAACGACCCGAAGCTACTCGGAGATCACGCGGCATACGCAAAGGCCTGCGACGCATCAGCAGCGGCGCAGACCGAGGTGACGCGGCTCTACGCACGTTGGGAAGAACTCGAAGCGAAGCGCGGGTAAACGGCGAAGCGCGGCTAAACGCTACTCAGATGAAGGCGAAGCGCGGGTGAGCGCGAACCGCCTCACGTACGTCACGATCCGCGCTGCTTGGACGCGCGCTCAACCTGCTCGAGATACTGCTGGATGTTCTCACGCGGCTTGATCTGCTGCGCGCTGCGCAAGAGTGGTAGCGCCTCGCTGTAGCGCTGCTGCCCAACGAGGAGTTGGGCGTGACGGACCTTCGCGTCCGCTTCAACCTTCTCGATCTTCGCAGCGCGCTCGTACAAGAAGATCGCCTTCTCAACGTCACCCTTACGGCCGTTGTACTGACCGAGCAGGATCAACGCTTCACCATCGAGCGGATCGATCGCAACGATCTCCTCCAGAATGCGCGCTTCTTCGTCGCCAGCACCCTTGGCAACCGCCATACGCGCCTTCATCTTGAGCGCTTCTTTGCGATCCGCTTCGGCGAGTTCCGCGCCGTACGTTTTCTCAACCGCGCCGAGCAAGCGCTCGGCCTCGATGACCGCACCGCGCGCAACCATCACCTTCGCGGCGCGAATCGGGCGCTCTGCTGCGCCGCGCGGCGTCTTTGCCAAGGCGCGCTCGTAGCACGACACTGCGTTGTCGTAGAGCGCTTCGTTGATGTAGATGTCGCCGAGCATGTTGAGGCTCTCGACGGTTGTCTTCCCAAGTTGATCGACAACTTCGTAGTTCTGAGCGGCCTTCATCGCCTGGCCTTGACCGATGTAGGCATTCGCTTGTAACAGCCACAAATCTGCAGCGTCCGGCGTTTCCGCAATCAGTTCGCTCGTGAGCGCGACCGCGTCGGCGAAGCGCTTCTGCTTGAAGTAACTCTTCGCGAGACCAAGTTTCCAATCGCGCGTCGCTGGATCGAGCAGGATCGCCATGCGGTAGGCGCTTTCCGCCGCGATCGGGTTGTCGTTCGCGGAATACGCGAAGCCCATCAGTCCGTACGTCATCGAGTCACCGCCACCAAGCTCAACGACCTTCGTGAGCGCAGGCAAAGCCTTTACAACATCACCGTTGCGCACGTGGATCAGCGCAAGGTTGCGCCATGCACGCCGGAACTTCGGGAATTTCTGTACCGCGTTGGCGTACTCCGTCAGCGCCTTGTCAAACTTCTCATCTTGGAAGTAGATGTTCGCCAGCGTGAAATCAAACACCGCGCTTGAAGTTGGCGTGCGCGTTTGTTCAATCAGCGCAGCGGCCTCACCCATCTTCTCGGCCTGAATGAACTTCAAAACCTCGAGCATCTGCTTCTTCTCGGGGTCGGCGAGTTTCGGCTCGATGTCGGTCTCCGCGGCGTAACTCTCTGCGAAGCGACGTTCAAAATCGGCATCTGTGAATACTGCGAGTTGCGCGGCGGGAACAACGACCGGATCGACGTTCGAATAGTCGATCTTCGGTGCTTCTTCAGCCTTCTTCTTCTTCGAAGATTGCGCACTCGCAGGCATCACGATGAACGCGGGGACGAGCGCAACAGCGGCAACGAGGCCACAAAGGCGAAAGTTCGCGCGAGAGAGAGTGATGATCGTCTTCATGATCTGCTACCTATCGATTCAGCCGCACAGTGCGGCGCCAGTCATCAGACGCAACGTGAGCGATCAGCCCTTCTTCGGGAACGTGATCGGGACACGCATGCGGAATTTCACGGGTTGCCCATTTCGTTTGCCGGGCTCAAATTTCCATTGCTTGACAGCCGAGAGTGCCGGAGCCTCAAACTGCGGATCGGTTGAACTTTGGACGATTGGGTTCTCAACACGCCCCTTCTGGTCGACCACGAACAGGATGTAGACCGTCGCGGGTGCGGACTTCTGCAATTTCGCATTCGTCTGCGGGCTTGTCTGATAGATGGCGCGCGGCTTCTGATCGAGATCGCTCATCGAGAACAACTCCTCGACATCGCCGCTGCCTTCGCCGCTCGCCGAATCACCGACAGGGAGTTTCACCGCAAAATCACCAGAGAAACCGCCACCTGCGCCCGGATTCAATGCCAACTCCAACATCGCAAGATCGAGCGGCGGAGCCTCATCCGCCAGCTTCGGCGGCTCGGGCTCGTCAGGCTTTTCTTCTTCCTTCTTCTCTTCTTCTTGCTCCGGAGGTGGTGGCGGCGGCGGCACGTTGGCCGTCGCAATTCCTTGCAACATGAGGTCAGTTGGCGGTGTCGAAGTGATGCTCTCAAGGAGCGGAAGCACCAGCATCAACCCGACCATACCGGCGACACCCGCGATAAACGCGAGCACGCGGAGCATGCCCTGTCCTGCTTTGAAGATGACGCCGCTTCGCTTCACGACCATTCCATCCGTTCGTAGCGCCCTCAAGGCGCGGATCATCACACATTGAACTGCACACTCGCGCGTACCACCGGCGCTGCCGTCACTTCGCCTTTGCGCTCGCGATACTCACCTTGGTCGCGCCAGCAAGCTTTGATTCATCGATGATGCGCACTAAAAGTCCTGCAGGAGCTTCCTTGTCCGCTTGAATGATGACGGGCACGTCTTCTTTCGCGACCATGCGCTTGACGAGTGTTTGCACGCCGTTGATGCCGATTTCTCGACCGCCGTAGACGACTTCGCCCTTTTTCGTGAGCGCGATCATGATGCTCGTTTTCTCGAGTTGCACGGCGCTCGCTGCTTGCGGCTTGTCGACCTCAACACCGGTCTCGTCAACGAACGTCGTCGTCACGATGAAGAAGATGAGCAGAATGAAGACGCAGTCGAGCATGGGCGAAAGGTCAATGCCTGGTTCGCCTGAATCACCCGAGGATGCGTTGCGGAATCGTCCCATGAATGAACTCCAAACCTGTCAGAGCGAACGCCCGAGTGCTGCCTTCCGGCAGAGATTCTCAGCGTCGTCAAGAAAGTTGTGATAGCCACGCAGTTTGCGCGACAAGTAGTAATGAAAGAAGAGACCGGGAAGCGCTACGACGAGTCCGGCTTCCGTTGTGATGAGCGCTTCGGAAATGCCCTTCGCAATGTCGCCCATGGTTTGCTCGCCACCCGAGCCCGACGCGAGCGCCGCGAAGGTCGCAAGCATGCCTGTGACCGTGCCAAAGAGCCCAAGCAGCGGTGCTGTGTTCACGCAAATCTTCATGAACTTCAACTGACGGTCAAACGGCTCAAGCTCGTCTGACTTGTACTCGGCAAAGGCGAGTGACGCCGCGTCCGCCGATCCCGCCGCGCGAGCCTCGCGCACCAGTCGTCCGACAACGCCGCGTGCGCGGGACGGATCCGACACCCATGTGCGGAGTTTGCGCAGGGATCGACGATGCATTCCCGAGAATGTCATCGTGATCCACACGTTTGCACCGAGCGCCATCATGAGAAAGGCAACGAACCAGATGAGAACCATGGACGGCCCACCTGCGACAGAGATTTCCCATGCGCGGCGCACGATCTCCGGTGCACCGGAGAGTTCATTGGCGATGATGTCGGTCATGCCTTCCATGGTCAAAGCACACTCTTGTTGATCTTGATACTGAATTGAATCGACCGTGCCGCAGTGCGTGCAATCTGAATCAGGCTGCGCCAACCGCGACAGGCACCGAGGTCGTTGCCTTCGCATCGCGACGCGCGACTTCATTGACGAAACTGATGCCTGCCGTCTCCAGACGATTCGAAATCTTGCGAGCCTTCGACGAGAGATACGCGTGGAGCAGAAGCGACGGAATTGCGACGATCAGGCCGTATTCGGTCGTAATCAGTGCTTCGGAGATACCGCTCGAAAGCGTCTTCACATCACCAGTGCCGTAAAGCGTGATGAGACTAAAGGTGTTCATGATGCCGGTGACGGTTCCGAGCAGACCGAGAAGCGGCGCCGCGGCGGCGGAGATCGCAACGAACGGCAGGAACGACTGCGCCTTCAACTGCGTCTTGTGCATGATTTCGTACATGCTCTCTTCCATCACGTCGCGACCCGATCCCATCGTCGCGACGCCGGTTTCGAGCATGCGTCCAAGTGGACCGGGCAACTTCGCGGCGAGCGCTGTCGCCTTCGCAGTCTCTCCCGCTCCAACCGCACGCAACACTTCACGAACGCGGCGTTCCGATGGCATGCGAACGAAGAGCATCAACACCCACTTGACGAGCGCCACGAGGAGCGCGGCTCCAGCCAAAATTCCGATGGGCCACATGACCGGGCCACCGGCCTTGATGTGCTCCCAAAGAGTTTCTTCCGTCTCCGCGATGCGGTGCGCGTTTCCGAGTGTTGGATCGAATGGCATGCCGCCAGTTCCGCTCGCAATGTAATCCGAGGCCGCTTTCGCAACTTCTGGATTCTCGTATTGCGTGACGTTCGGTTCCAACGACCCAAGTCGCTGATCTGCCGTACCGATCTTCGAACCGTCGGTCGCGCGGAAGATTGCGACTGGTCCGGCGAGCACAAACGCGCCCGGGAGAACCTTTCCTTCGGTATCCACTGCGGTGCCATCAAACTTGGTGCCGTTAAACGCTTCATGCAAGCGCTCAACGCTCGACGCCAGCATGCGCGCTTGGACATCGAAGCGCTGCTTGGCGCCGAGCGTTTCATTCTCCGTAGCGTCGCGCGTTGCTTGAATCTCCTGGCGCATCCGCTGCAATTCAGCGATATGAAGTCCACTCTCGAAATTGCGGAGGTATTCACTGAGGAGATTCGTGAGGTACGCGACCTCCTCTTCTCGCGACTTGATTTCGCTCGTCAACTTTGTGAGGTCGAGCGAGCGCGTCGCGAGCAAGTTCGTCGTCGACTGATACTTCTGACGCGCCTTGACAAGCGCCTGCTCAAGATCGCTGATCTCACGGTTCAGCGGAATCTTCTCGGCAGCGGTCGACTCTCGAAAATCAGAGAGTTCTTTCACACTGTCATCGAGTCGCTTTTGGATGTCGCGCTCGGCTGCCGTAAACGTCGGCTTGGCTGCGGCCTCACCTGCGGGCGCTGCGCCATCTTGAGCGAGTGCGCTCGCAAGAGGCATCATCGCGAAGAGTGCTGAAGCCGAGAACGTGCGCATCGCGCGGAGGCTGAGGAAGTCGTTCGTATTCTTCATGGCAATTCAGTTCTTGGCTAGATCTCAGTTCGTTCTCTTCAAGCTTCACTTGACGCCGAGCGGGACGGGGACGAACTCCGCGGGATTTTCGTTCTTCAGGATCGCGACGACCTTGGCGATTTGCGGCGCGTACTCATTCGCTGCCGTCCAAGTCCAACCGTTCTCGGTTGCCCCGCCCACACCAGCGAGCTTTCCACCACCGCCGACGTAGTAGCCTTGCGCAAGACCGAGGTACACCGCGGTCACTTCGGCGCTCGAACCGTCGGCCAACTTGCGCACTTCACTCGTGACAGTCAGTTCGCGATTGAATTTGTTGACTTCGTTCACAATGCCGACGATGTTCTGGAAGCGCGTTGAAAGCGGCAGTTCCGACTTTGTGGGGTCTTCTGGAAGTCGCTGCGTGAGCGGACGCAACTTTTCGCGAATCGGGTCGGGCAAGCGCTTCACGAGATCCTTCGTGCGCGTCTCGAGCGTCGCCGCCATCGTGGCGAGTTCTGACGAAGCCAACTTCAGTGCGTCGTTCTTCGCGACCAGGTCGGCAGCTTTGCGATCCGCATCCGTGATCGACTTTTCCGCTTCCGTAATGCGCCCGTCAACCTCAGTGACTTCGCCACGAAGAATCTCCGCGCGCGAGGTCAGCATGTCTTTGGCAAGCGCCCAGTCGCGCTTCTCTTCCGAAAGCAGCCGTCGCGTTTCAACCCACTTCTCGAGCGTGTCACGCGTCGCTTCGATGCGCTCCGTCACTTCTGCGGGCGTCAGTTCTGCCGGAGTGGTCGTTGGAGCGGACTCGCTTGCTTGTGCAGCGGGTGTTGCTGACGCAGGCGAGTTCTGAGCAGCGCCCGCGAGGAGCACCAAGGAAGCCACGCACATCGGCGCGAGAACGGTGATTCGGTTCAGAGTGAGAAGTGTGTTCATGACGACCGTGACCTCCGGGAAGCCGGATCAGAAATCCATTTGGAAAGACAAGCCGATCGAGAAATCGACACCCGCGGTATACGAGGTGTTCAAGATGTCCTCGGCGAGGTAAGGCGAGCGGTAGACCGTTTGAATCTCAGGATTGGTGAGGTTCTTCGCTTGGAAGAAGAGCTTCAAATGCTCGGTGAGATACTGTTGAAGTGTGAAGTTCAGCGAGCCGTAGCTCTTCGCGTAGATGCTCGGGATGTACGCGCCTTCGTCGATACCAGCACCCGTTTCGAGCGTGTCGCCAGTGATGGTGTAGAACAGCGCGAGTTGCGTTCCCGTCGGCTCGAACTCATACACCGCGTTGGCATTGAAGAGGTATGCCGGTGCACCGGTCATATCGCGCGATACCAGCGGGAAACCGTTCGCAGCAAAGTACGCCTGTTCATCCGCGGGCAACGTGACTTGCGAGTTGATGATCGTGGCGTTGAGGCCAAACGACAGACCTTCGAGATTCTCGTTCAGGAGATTGGCCTTGAGCCGACCTTCAAGTTCTCCACCAATGAGTGTGCCATTCGGATAGTTGACTGCCGACGTATAAACAAACCCTTGCGGCGAATCGAACTGGGAGTACTCGATCGTGTTGGTGAGTTCCTTGTAGAAAATCGATCCCGAGAGGAAGACGCCTTCCACGGGCGTGTAGTCGAGGCGTACGTCGTAGTTGTCGAGCGACGCCATCGTCAGCAAAGGGTTCCCGATGAAGATCGGGCCACCGAGATACTCTTGCTGCAGAACCGGCGTGATTTCGCGGAAGGTCTGCCGCGCCACCGTTTGCGAGAAGCCAAGACGAATCGTGACGGTCTCAGTCGTTTTCCACTCGGCACCAAGCGAAGGAAGGACGCTCGATTCGCGATAGTCAGCGTTCGCGCCTGTCGGATCAACACTAAACGGAACAAGGTTGTACGGCTGGCCAGTCGCCGGGTCGATTCCCGGAATGAGATACAACGCGTCGGCGTCGCCGTAGACCTCGGTCGTCAAACTCGTCGACTCAAAGCGGAAGCCACCAACGAGATTCCACTCTTCACCAATCGGAACATCGGCCATCATGTAGAAGGCGCCGATGTTCTGCTGACCGTCATAGTCGATGTCGTAGGTCGACTCGTAAATCGGGTGATCTTCGTTGGCGAAGACTTCACTCCACGGCTGATCCCAACCACCGATGTAGAACGGATTCGGATCGGTCAACTGGTTGTTCGAGAAGGTTTCTTGCGTGAACGTACGCTCGACCTTGTCGAGGAACATGCCGGTCTTGAAAAAGCCCTCACGATCATTGTCCATCAAGAATGGCAACTTCAAATTCGCGGCAAGCTGATTGCTCGTTTCCTCGATCGACTGCCAGATATGCTGGACCCAACCGAGGTTTGCATTTTCGGCGGGAACGAGCGGAATCCAGATTCCGGGGAGCGACGGATCGATCGCGTTTGACGGCGGCCACCACACCGACGCAAACTGCGTCTTGTCGGGCTGATCCCAACTTGCGGTCGAAGCAGATGCAGTCCAGTCGAGAATTGGAACCTTGAACAACTCACCGTCTTCGGAGCCGAGTTTGTGCTCGCCCTTCAGAATCGTCGATTCGACCGAGGTCTCGGTGTAGGTCAGCGTTTCAAGGCGCTGGTACGGCGAGGCCTGCAGGAGTTCGTTGTTCGCCGCACTGGCAGGGTCGTTCGGGTCATACTCGGCAGGAAGATCAATCGGGTAACCAATGATTCCTGACCAGTAGTCTTCGTAGTCTTCTGTGCACCAGTACTGCTTCCCACGCGTGTTCTCCGCGAGCGTTGCCGTACTCGTCGCGGTGCGCGAGTAGAAATACGTGAGGCCAAGTTTGTTGCGTTCGGTCTCAACGCCAACCGAACCAAGTCCGCCCCATTGGATGCTCTGCGAACCTTGCGTCACATCGAGGAGACTCGACTGGAAGTTGGGGTTGCTCGTCACCTGCGTCGGATCACCAAGACTTGGCTCAGGAATCGTGCCGAGCTGAGGATCGATGACCCACGAGTCCTCGATCCCGTTGTCAAAGTAGGAACTGTCGGTTTCGTAGAAGAAACTCGCGAACGCACCGACTTTGATGCCGTCGTCCACTTCCCAAGAACCGCCACCTGCTGCGGACCACTTGTAGTCGATCGCGGGATTTCCCGTCTCTTCCGTACCCACCGGATTCGGCCACGATTGGCCAATGAGATCTTCCGGGATGTTCCGTCCCGCGTTGCCGCCCCAGACGGGAATGTCCGCTCCCTGGAACGTGAGGAACTTGTTGCCCGCTCCCTGCACCTGCGAGTTTGTGCCGAGTTGTCCCTTCATTTGGAAGAAGGGCTGATCGGGAAGATCCTTGAGATCAATGTTGATCGCGCCGCCCGAGGAATCGCCTTGCTGATCGGGCGTGAAGGTCTTGCTGACCTGCAAACTTTGGATCACTGCACTCGGGAACTGATCGAGTTGAACTGCGCGACGTTCGGCGTCGGACGTCGGCAACCGCACACCATCGAGGAGCGCCGCGACATAACGATCGGGAAGTCCGCGAACGACCGCGTATCGGCCCTCTTGCACCGACGCGCCAGGAACCAAGAGAAGCGCCGCCGCTGCGTCACTTGCGCCCGCCTTGCTGATGATGTCCGCGCCAACCGAATCGAGCAGTTGAGGACTGTCGAGTCGAAGTGTGAGCAACGACGCTTCCGAGCCGCCGAGTTCGAGTTCCTGGACGACAAACTCGTCCATGTCCTCGTACTCACCGACGAGTTCCAAATTGAACGATGACAACTGCGATTGATTGACGATGACATCCGCTCGAACTTGGCGGACGAAACCATCCTTCGAGATGATGGCCGTGTACTTCCCCGCGGGGAGCGACAGCGAGAATGCACCGTCTTCAGCCGTGGTCGCCTTCGCTCCGGTTTCAACGATGGTTACCGTTGCACCTGCGACTGGCCCGCCGAAATCGCGGTCGGTCACGAAGCCACGCAACGTCCCTGCATCTTGCGCATGCGCCACGGTGGACACGCACGCCACGCAGGCTGCGACGCCCAGTGCTGCCCAAGGTGTTCGGAGATTCTGCATGGTCGGGCCGGAGACACCCGATGACCAATAGAAGCCGCGGAAGATCGGAGCCGCGCGCCCACGAGGTCATCGAAGGTCGCGCAAGGTAGGGATCGCTCCCTAAACAATGTTGCTCTGCTCGTTTGTCTTGCGTCAAGACTGTGTCAAGACAAAACCTCAACGCGATCACGCGGATGGCGCGTCTCTTTACGCGTTCTTCATGTTCATACAAGCGACCGATGTCACCGCACCGCGACATTGCGCGAAAGTGCGGACAAGAAACGTTGCGGACGCACACCCGAGGCTACATCACCATTGCGCTACATCACCACAGCGCTGCATCACCACGGCGTTGCATCACCACGGCGCGCGCAAGCCAGCGCGAATCTCCGCCATGCGTGCCCAGAGTTCCTCGCCTGGCTCGACGCCCGTCGTTGCAAGATCCGCGCATGCAGCCGCAAGATCCTCCGCGCGAGGCCGCGCGTTTCCATTGATGGCACCTTCGTTGATTGCAAGCGCGAACACTTCACGCGCTTTCGCTTCGTCGCCAATCGTTGCGTAGCCCTTCGCAACAAGCCGCAACGGTGCGCCGCGGAAGATGTCGACGATGCTGTCGCG
>CAIWCL010000287.1 GCA_903911205.1 uncultured bacterium | reverse complement strand
TTCCATCGCGGCGATCGCACCGATCGGCGAAGGTGATGCGTGGGAACTCATGATGGAAGACGGTTCAAGTATGCGTGTGAACGCCGCTGCCGCACAGGTCATCGGACTTGGCGTGAGCGCTCCGTGGAACGCGAGCGTCGCTACGAAGCTTGCGGCCACCGAAGATGATCAACGAGCCTTCACTGCTGCGATGCAACTGCTCGCCAAGGCGAAGACTGCCTGGACGAAAGCAAGCCTGCTAAAGAAACTTGGCGGAGACGCACGCGCGAAGCGCACGGTCGCTGCGCTCGCTGAAAGCGGATGGGTTCGCTGAGTTTCTCCGCGTGAGACGTACCGAGCGTTGCCTCCAACGACAATCTCCAAGGATGATCTCGCACGACGATCTCGAACGACAATCCCGCGCGACGATCTCGAACGACAATCCCGCGCGACAATCCCGACGGTTGATGTCCAAGCACTCCTCCCCCCGCTGAAAGCGCCCTTTCACTGCGACATTTGGCGATGCTTCCCGCCACACGTCATCCAGAAGTTCGAGCCGGATTTCAGGGGAGAGGACCCTCCGGCACTCTCCCTCAGCACACAACACTCCGAAGAGAAAGACTCGGGAAACAACACCTGTGACTGGACTCAACCAATTTGGACTTCCCGCGGGATATCCGCACCGCCCAGAAGACGAGACGACTCCACGCGAACTCGTGCAACTCTTGCGTGATGCGAGCGGCGTGCGCCCCTTGATTCTCGACGTTCGAACCCAGCCTGAGTGGGACATTTGTCGAATCGACGGCGCACGACTTCTCCCGCTGCAAGAGCTCGAGAACCGGCTCGACGAACTCAAGGCCGAACTTGATGACAATCTCGACCGTTGCGTGGTCGTGCATTGTCATCATGGCCGACGAAGCCTGACCACAACCTACATGTTGCGCGCTGCGGGATTCACCAACGTGACGAGCCTCGCTGGTGGCATTCATCTTTGGTCGATCGATATCGACCCCAAGGTACCCACCTACTGACAAGAAGCGGATCGACCGGCGCAAGGTGTACAGCAAGGATTCATCGCGATGCTCTGGCAACGACTCATCACAGGCCCTCTCCTGATCGCGCTGATTCTCGCCGTGGTTTGGTGCGACGCCCTGCTCGACCGTTGGTCGGCGGCACGCGAACTTCCGCCGGGGCTCCTACTCTTCACTTTCGCGTGCATCCTCGCACTGCTGATCGCGCGCGAAATCGTCGCCTTCTTACGCGGCGCAGGACTTCCCGCAAGTGCGTTCGTGGCGTCACTCGCCGCGCTGCTTGGTCTCGTTGGAACCTCGCTCAGCACGCTTGTTCCGACGGGAGTGGGAGTCTCGGGAGTGCTCTCGACCGCACTTGCCGCGATGCTTCTTGCCGCACTTTTGCGTATGGCGCGCGAACGCGATCCGAAAGGCGCACTCGCGCTTGTCGGCGGCACACTCTTGGCGGGCGTGTACGGCGGTGTCCTCCTCGGCTTCTGGATGTTGGTGCGCCTTGAGCACTCGCCTTGGATTCTCGTCGGCGCGATACTGACGACCAAGTCTTGCGACATCGGCGCGTACTTCACCGGTATGTCCATCGGACGCCACAAGATGATCCCCTGGCTTTCACCAAAGAAGACCTGGGAGGGTCTCGCGGGCGGCGTCGTGACTGCGACCTTGGTCGGGGCCGGACTCGCACTTCTCTCGACGCGTTGCGAGTCGCCAGCGGATCACATCCCGATGTGGGTTGGAGCGGTCGGGGGCGCGCTCGTGGCCGTCATCGGCCAGGCGGGTGACCTTGCGGAAAGCGCGTTCAAACGTGATTCAGGACTCAAAGATTCCGGACGAGTTCTCCCTGGAATGGGCGGGGTCCTCGATGTCCTCGATAGCCCACTCTTCACGGGGCCCGTGGTCTATTGGTTGCTGCGACTGACGACGGCTTCGTGAGAATCCTTGCGTGATCGCTCGCCAAAACCCTCGCGAAAACCCTCGCAAAAACCCTCGCAAAAACCCTCGCGAGGACAATTGGCCGCGTTGTTCGTACGCGGATTCAACCTCGCGCATGGGAGCGCGAATTGAGTCTTGCTCCCCACAGAAATTCCCGCGATGCATGCACGAAAGTGCATGGCGGTTCTTGCTACCATCTGCCCTTCCATGGGACTTCTTGCCAATCTTCTCACGCTCCACCGCGTCGACGCTCAAGTCCGCGCGCTCCGCTCTCGCGTTGACAGCGCCAAGATCTATTTCAATGCGCAGGAGAAGCA
This sequence comes from uncultured bacterium, assembly GCA_903911205.1. Lineage (GTDB taxonomy): Bacteria > Planctomycetota > Phycisphaerae > Phycisphaerales > SM1A02 > QWPT01. The sequence goes on along the minus strand of CAIWCL010000287.1, from coordinate 1,139 downwards.
ACTCGCGCTCCTCGAAAAGCAACGAATCGATCTCGAAACCCAACTCAAGCAACTCAAGGCTGTCGTGCACAGCCTCGAGACGGACCAAGCAGCTGCGCAGGAGCGCGTGGACAAGCTCCGCTCGGAACTCAATACGTCGACGAACGACAAGCAGTACAAGGCCATCCTCAACGAGTTGAAGGTCTTGGAAAACCAGAAGGACGAAACCGTCAAGCGCGCCGTCGAAGAGATGACCCGCATCGAAGAGACGCAGAAGCGCATTGAGTTGCACACAGCGACCACCGCCGAGCGCAACAAGGTGCGCGAACTCGCGAAGGCAAAACTTGATGAGTGCATGAAGGACGTTGGCGAGCGTCTTTCCGAGCTCGAATCCGAGCGCGCGCGTGCCGCGGACCTCATCCCCGAGCGCGAGCGCAAGATCTTCGATCGCGTTGCCGAGGAAACTGAGGGCGAAGCGATGGCCGACGTCACGATCGTCAGCCTCCGCCACCGTGAGTTTGCCTGCGGCGCGTGCAACATCGAAGTGCCGTTCGAAACCTATGCGAAGCTTTCGTCCGCCGCGGACGCGGTCGTCCAGTGCAAGGCATGCACGCGCATTCTCTTCCTGAGCGAAGAGACCCGCGGAGCTTCGAGCGAAGAGAAGTCTTCGGAGAAGCCGAAGAAGTCGCGTGCAACCGCTGGAGCAGCGGCTTCGAGCGGCGGCGACCTTGCCCCGGACTCGCCCGAAGCGATCGCTCGCGACAAGGCGAAGTTCGAGAAGACGCGCAAACTCTGATCGCGCCAGTTCTCATCGCGCGAACGAGTACGCGACACCAGATTTCCCGCACAACAGCCAGCAATTGCTGGCTGTTGTTCTTATCGCCGCACGCGCAGCACCGTGCCCGCACGGATCGGGCCGAGCTCGACAGGCTTGCCCTTCGCGCGATCTCCCGCAAACCAGACGCGCCCCGAGAGCGTCGCCGTCGCGTCGCCAAGTCCGAAGCGCGCCATCGGCTCGCATTGCGATTGGTAGCTGCGGGTGGGCGACACGACGCGCCGCTGCGTCACCTTCAGCTCAGGGCTTGCACTGTCGATGACGGCCTCGATCTCGACCTCCGCGCCGATGGCGCCGGGGCCTTCGGGCACGATCGCGATCCAAC
>CAIWCL010000286.1 GCA_903911205.1 uncultured bacterium | reverse complement strand
TTATAAGATAAAATATACAACCAAAGGATTTATTACCAGAGTTTCAATTCAAGGACTTTGTGAGGTATTGTGAGGGACAAATCTTGGAGAACGTGGAAGCGTCGAAGGCGAGGTTTCGCGGCAGGGACGAAGACGGTTGAAGCGTCAACCGCCGAGCGCCGCGACTCGATCGGTCACGGCACCAACCTGCGTCATGCGAACGCCAAAATTCTCGCCAACCTTGACGGCACGCCCCGATCCGATGCGACTGTTGTTGACCAGGACGTCGAGTTCCTCGTCGATTTGCTTCGGAAGCTCGATGATCGAGCCGTGCGTGAGGGCCGTCACCTCGGAAAGCGGCATGCGACGTTCCGCGATCTGTACGATCAGCGGAACCTCAAGCCGGAGGATGCGGGCAAGGTCGTTCGCCATAGGGCTCTTATCGGCCAACCAACCGCGACGCCTTTGGCATCGTTGGGGGCTTTGGGAGAATCCGCTCGGCGGTGGTTCTCGTTCGCCGGGAATGCGGGAATGTGGCGCTTCGACCGCTCTGGCGTTGTTCTCACCTGAGGTCGCCGCCGCAGCAGCGACCGCGACGGTTTGAGCGCTCGCGACTCGCTTCGCTTTCGCTCGCTCTGGCGTTGCTCTCACCAAAGGGAGCCGCCGCAGCGGCGACCGCTCAAGCAAGCGGCGACCGCTCAAGCAAGCGGCGACCGCCCAAATCACGAGTATCGCTTGAACACAAGGCTGACGTTGTGACCGCCGAAGCCGAACGTGTTGTTCAGCGCGACATTCACTCGGGCCTCCTGCGCGACGTTCGGAACGAAGTTCAGGTCGAAGCCTTCGTCGGCGTTGTCGAGGTTGATCGTCGGGGCAAGTATGCCCTCGTAGATCGCCATGATGGTCGGAATCGTCTCGATCCCGCCGGCGGCGCCGAGCGCGTGGCCGGTCATCGACTTGGTTGAACTCATCGCCACCTTGTACGCGTGATCGCCGAAGAGGCGCTTCACCGCGCCGACTTCCGCCTTATCGCCGAGTGGCGTCGACGTGCCGTGGGCGTTGATGTACCCGACATCCGAGACGGTCAGTTCAGCGTCACGCAGTGCAGTTTCCATCGCCTTGTACGCGCCTGAGCCTTGTTCGTCCGGGGCCGCGATGTGGAACGCGTCGCCCGTCGCGCCGTAGCCCGCGAGTTCTGCGTAGATACGCGCGCCGCGCTTCTTCGCATGCTCAAGTTCTTCGAGCACCACGATCGCTGCGCCTTCGGAGAGGACGAATCCGTCACGATCCTTATCGAAGGGGCGCGAGGCCCGAGCCGGATCATCATTGCGCGTCGAAAGCGCCTTCATCGAGGCAAACGCTGAGAGCGTGAGCGGCGTGATGGCCGCTTCAGCGCCGCCTGCGACCATGACGTCACAGTCGCCGCGCTGAATCGCTTGCATTGCGATACCCATCGCGTGACCGCTCGACGCGCAGGCCGAAGCGACCGCGGTGCTTGGTCCACGCAGATTGAATTGAATCGAGACGTTCCCCGGAGCGGCATTCACCATGAGGCGCGGCACAACAAACGGGCTCACGCGACGCGGGCCAGTCTGGAGCAGCTTCGTGTGGCCTTCCTCCATCGTGAGGACGCCACCGATGCCGGATCCGATGATCGTGCCGTTTCGGTAGGGGTCGGCCGCATTCTTGAGGTCGAGCCCCGAGTCTTGCACCGCCTCATGCGCCGCCACCATGGCGAAAAGTGCCACGCGATCGATGCGCTTCTGCTCGCGTCCGTCCACGACATGCGATGGATCGAAGTCGTGGATTTCGCCCGCGAAACGGACGCTCCAGTCTTCGTTCTGCGGGAAGCTCCGCAGGGGCGAGATGCCGGACTTGCCAGCCTTCATCGCTGCCCACGTGGCAGTCGCAGTCGACCCGAGGTTCGAGATGGCGCCGATTCCGGTGACGACGACTCGGCGGAGCGTGATGGTCTTCATCGGTGCGTCCCTCAGCGACCGCCTGCAAGCGTGCGCTGGATGAACTCGATCGCGTCGGCGACCGTGGTGAGTTTGCTCGCGGCTTCGTCGGTGATAGAGATCTCGAAGAGATCCTCAAACTCCATCATCAACTCGGCTTTGTCGAGGCTGTCGCAGATCTTGTCGAATTCGCTTGCGCGAGTGATATCCGACCGGGCAACGCCCAGCTGATCTGCGATGGCCTCCAGGACCTTCGCCTCAATCTCGGATTCAGACAGTGAAGCCGACATGGACTTCGTCCACCTGCGAGAGTTCACAGAGAGCGCGCGACCAAATGCCTTTGGCGCACGATCATGCCACTTTCGACAGGCGGCACACCTTTCAGCCCTGCGGGCGGTTCGCCTTGATGAAGTCGATCGCCTGGCCGACAGTGTGGATCTTCTCCGCCTGCTCGTCCGGGATCTTCGTGCCGAACTGCGCCTCGAACTCCATGAGCAACTCGACGATGTCGAGGCTGTCGGCGTTCAGGTCGTTGGTGAAGCTCGTCTCGCGGGTGATCGACTCGGGCTCCGCATCGGTGTGCTGGGCAACGATGTCGATGACCTTCTTTTCGATCTCAGCGTCGGTCACGGTCTACTCCTTCGTAAGGCCCCGAAGTGGGGCGATTGGTGGGCTGTTCAGATGGCGAGGATCACCGAGGATCGCACGCGTTGTGGCTTGTCTGTTGTCTGTCTTGACTCGCCGGACAGTCACTGCGCCGGTCGATCACTTCGAGACTCGTCTTGGTCGGTGGCAGGTTCGGAAACTGCCGCCGTCGAGGGGGGCGGAATATAGCGAAAAGGCTCGATGCTTGCCCTGCCTGCCGCTCGTGTGCGCAGGAACTGCGTCCACGAGCGGGTCCGCGGTGCTGGCTTACGCGGCCATGCCGCCGTCGACCACAATGGTCTGCGCGGTGAAGAAGCCTGCTTCGTCGCTGGTCGCGTACGCGACCGCGGAAGCAATTTCCTCCGGCTTTCCGAAGCGGCGAACGGGGATGTTCGGGAGGACTGCGGTCTTCACCGTGTCGCCGAGAATGTCCGTCATGTCCGTTTCGATGAAGCCCGGTGCGACGACGTTTGCGGTGATGCCCTTCGCGCCCATTTCCTTCGCGACGGTCTTGGTGAATCCAACAAGAGCGGCCTTCGCAGCGGCGTAGTTCGCCTGTCCTGCGTTGCCGGAAAGGCCAGAAACGCTGCCGATGTTGACAATGCGACCGAACTTGCCGCGCATCATCGGGCGCAGCGCCGCTCGGCACGCGACGAAGACCGATCGGAGGTTGACATTGAGCACCTCGTCCCACTGTTCGTCCGTCATGCGGAGAAGCAGTGTGTCGCGGGTAATGCCCGCATTGTTGACGAGAATGTCGAGGCGTCCATGCGTTTCGGCAACACCATCGACGAGCGCTTGAACATCCGCTGCGTTTGCGATGTCGCAAGGGCGAATCTCGCACGAACCGCCAGCAGCCTTGATGGCTGCGTCGGTCGCTGCAAGACCTTCCGCGCTGCGCGCGACGAGGACGACATGACGTCCGTCTTTGGCGAGACGTTCAGCGATGGCTCGGCCGATGCCTCGGCTCGCTCCGGTGACGATGGCGACACGCTTGTCGATGACTCTAGCCTCCAAGCGCTGCGGCTTGCAGCGAGGCGCTGCGGCATGCAGCGCGGGCGGCGAGTCTAGCGGAAGCATCGAATGACGTCGCGTCTCGATCCGCGGCGTGAACCTTGCGGTGCAAGGGGCGCGCACGCGCGCTCAAAAACGCGCGCAAGCCATCAAGCACACAAGCCGACAAGCACACAAGCCATCAAGCACATAAGCCATCAAGCACACAAGCCATCAAGCACACAAGCCATCAAGCACACAAGCCGTCGATGGCGACGGCTTGCGTGGTCGTGATTCGGTTGTTGAGGCCCGCTCGCGTGTGGGCGCGTGTTGAACACGCGCGGTCCACTCACTGCTGACCGAATCCTGGCGGCTTCGGTGGCTTGATCGGGGCGCCCGGAGCGCGCTTGCCAGGGGCTCCGCCGGGGGTCGACGGCGCCGTTGGTCCCGGCGACTCGCCTCCACCGTTTTCGCTCGAAGCGGTTTCGACTTCCGTGAAGTCCTTTTGCGGAATCTCAAGCACAACATCAGGCTCGTTCGCCTTGGCGAGTTCCTTGCTCACGATGTCGTACCACACAGCAATGTGATCATCGCCGCTGAGTTGGTTCATGATGTTCGGTGGCGACGGAACGGAGTCGAACTCGGCGCTCGTCGAGCCCGCGGTGTAGGTCCAGAGCTGCGGTTCGAAGCCTTCGCCGACGTGGAAGACCGCGAGCGAGCAGCGATCGGAATCCTGGCGACCGCAGCGAACATCGATGCGCGTGATGGAATCGGTCGAGGTCTTGAACGCGCCTGTTTCGACGAGGCGATCGAGTTCGGACTGGTCCACGCTCGAGAGCATGCCCTTCAACGACTCGACGTTGCCGCGCGCGAACGCGTCATAGAACTTGAGCACCGCCACGCGCTCGACATCGGTCGCGGGGGCGTCGCTCTCGGGGAGGTTGACGCGCTGGTCGATGTCGTGCTTGGCCATGAGTTCCGAAATCGGAGTCACCGGCGGCGGAGGAGGTGCGGTCGGCTTCGGCGGCGGCGGGGGAGCCGTCACGACCGGTGGTGGCTCTTCGCCGCAAGCGACGAGTGCGCCCGACGCGGCGAGCGCGGAGAGCGTGAGGATGAAGCGATTACGGCGCATCATGGGGAAGTACCTCGCAGGTCTTATCGATTCGTCGCATCAGGCCCTTCAACACGGAGCCTGGAGCGAGTTCATGGAACGCGGTCTCCGCGCGTGTCCCGTCGGCGGTCATCGCCGCGAGCATATTCGCACAAGACTGCGCCCATCGTACCGGGGAAACGAGTTGTTCCACCAGCAGCTTGCGGAGAAGTTCCGGATTCGAAGCATCGTGCGGTTGGGCGGTGACGTTCGACCAGACCTCCGTGGCGAGCGGTTGGATCGAAACTCCCGCGAGGGCCTCGGCCAACTTCTCGGCCGCCGGAGCCATGAGTGGGCTGTGGAAGGCGCCTGCGACCTGCAGTTTGGTTGCGCGGCAGATGCCATCCGACGCGGTGACCGCTCGGTCGCATGCCTCGATCGAACCCGACAACACGATTTGGCCGGGGGCGTTGAAGTTCGCGGGGACGAGGCACTCGCCGGGCGCGGCACCCACAAGCGCCTTCGCGCAGACTTCGTTTGCCTGTGCTTCGTCGGCGCCGATAAGGGCGACCATGCCACCCTTCGACGCTTCGGCCGCCTGCTGCATCAATTGGCCGCGACGCATCACGAGTCGGAGGCCCGTCTCGAAGTCAAACGCCCCCGCGAGGTGGAGTGCGGTGTACTCGCCGAGCGAGAGGCCTGCGGTCGCGCGGACTGCGAGGCTGCGCACTTCCACAGGCAGCGCGTGATGGCATGCAACCGCGGCGGTGTACAGCGCCGGCTGCGAGAGGTCGGTGCGGCTCAGGACATCCATCGGACCGTGGAACGCGATGTCACTGAGCAAACGGCCGTCAGGGCCTGCGCCGAAAATGCGGTCCGCTTCTTCGATGACGCTTCGTGCAGCGGGGCTTGCGTCGGCCCAGGCCTTCGCCATGCCGACCGCTTGTGCGCCTTGTCCGGGGCAGAGGAAAACGATCTTGTTCATGTGTTCAACGTGAGTTTTACGTGCGTGCTCTGTGCGTTCTACGCCTTGACGAGATTTCTACACGCGTGCGCGCGCGCACGCGTCATGTGTCCCAATTGAAGGAAGCCCCTTTCGGTGTTCCACACCGAAGAAGCCCCTTTAGGTGTTCCACACCGAAGAAGCCCCTTTCGGTGTTCCACACCGAAGAAGCCCCTTTAGGTGTTCCACACCGAAGAAGCCCCTTTAGGTGTTCCACACCGAAGAAGCCCACGTCAATCCGCCGCCGAACGCGACCATCATGAAAGGCTTTCCCTTGGTGATCTTGCCTGCGCGCCACAGTTCGTCGAGGCAAAGCGGAACGCTGCCCGCGCTCGAATTGCCGTAGCGGTCGATGTTCACGTAGATCTTTGATGGGTCAATCCCGAGTTTCTCGCGCGCGGCGTCGATGATGCGCACGTTGGACTGGTGGCAGATCACTTGACTGACATCGTCCGGCGTCAGGCCAGTCTTCGCGAAGGCATCTTCCATGACTTCTTTGAACTTCGTCACCGCGAAACGGAAGACTTCCTTGCCGTTCATGCGGAGGTAGCCCAAGCGAATCGGGTTGTCGAGATCGTCCGCGGGGACGTCGGATTCGCGCTTGGGGATGTACAGCGCGTGACCGCCAATGCCGTCGGCCCCCATGTGTTGATAGATGCAGCCCTTTGTGGAATCGGTATCCGCTTGAATGATCGCGCAGCCAGCCGCGTCGCCGAAGAGAATCGACACTGTGCGATCGGTGTAGTCCAAGATCGAACTCATCGCCTCGCTGCCGATCACCGCGCACGTGCGCACTCGGCCGGATCGAACCATGGTTTCTGCGACGTTGAGTGCGTACACAAATCCACTACAGGCGGCGACGAGATCGAAAGCCGCGGCGTTCTTTGCGCCGACCGCGCCCGCGATTTTGCACGCGACGGAAGGACAGGTCATCTCCATCGTGACTGTGGCCACGATGACAAGATCAAGATCTTCGGCCTTGATTCCGGCGTTCTCAATCGCGCGTTCGAGCGCGGCTTGCGCCAGGGTTGAACAGCCCTGCGTCCGCAGATCGAGCACGCGGCGCTCTTTGATGCCCGTGCGCTGCGTGATCCACTCGTCGCTCGTATCGAGCATGCGAGAGAAATCGTCGTTCGTCAGACGGCGCTCGGGCACCATGGAGCCCGTGCCCAAGATACGAACACCGCAGAAACCTGCTGGGAGAGCCACTTTCATGCGGTGGGCTCTTGGATCGTCTCGAGGCGAGTGTTGATGATGTCGTTGAGGCCAGTGAGCACGAACTGCCGAGCGCGGAGGACCGCGTTCATCATGGTGCGTGACACGCTCGAACCGTGCGAAATGAGACAGGTGCCGTTCACGCCAAGAAGCGGTGCGCCGCCATATTCGTGGTAGTCGTGCTTGGCGTAAATCGCCTTCACCACTGGCTCAAGCCGCACGGCGAGTTCTGGATCGGTTTCGAGAACTTGGGCAGCAATCGCCTGGAAAAGGCCCTTCGACAGGCCTTCTGCAAGTTTGATCATGACGTTGCCAACAACGCCATCGGTGATGACGACATCGGCTTCACCGTCAAAGACACCGCGACCTTCGACGTATCCGATGAAGTTCAGGCCTTCAGCGCCGCGGAGAAGATCGCGAGCGACCTTCATCTCTGCGGTACCCTTTTGCTCTTCGCCACCGACGTTCATCATTGCGACGCGCGGATTCTTAATGCCGAGGACGCCACGCGCGTACGCGTCGCCCATCACGCCGTACTGTGCGAGGTGAACAGGCTTTGGCTCAATGTTTGCGCCGACATCGATGAGGACGATCGGTCCGGCAAACGTCGGAACCGTGACGGCGATGCCCGGACGAATGACGTTCGGAAGACGTCGCATGTACATCTGGCTTGCGGTCACACAAGCGCCAGTGTTTCCTGCGGAAATCCACGCATCAATGCGATTCGGATGGCGAGGACTTGCGTACTCCGCCGCGCGCGAAATCGAACTGTCGCGCTTCGAGCGAACCGCCTCAACGGGCGCGTCATCCATCTCGATGACTTCGCTGCAATGGATGACTTCAACCTTTGCGCCGGAGCCGCTCTTGGCGATACCGCGATCCTTGATCGCTTCTTCAATGATGTCGCCCTTGCCAAAGAGGACAAGCGTGTCCTCAGGCGGGAGCTTCGCCAAAGCAGCGAATGATCCCTTGAGGATTTCGTCGGGCGCATTGTCGCCGCCCATCACATCGACACCGATACGCATGCGTGAATCCTTCGGAGTTGCTCGCGAGTGATTCGCCGAGGAGCGGCGGGTTCGCGAGGGATACGTACTTTACGGGATCGAAACGAACACGCGCCGCGAGGCGGCGCGTGAAGGAGAAACGTTTCCGAAAGGTCAGATCCGTTTCAGTCGGGAGAGAGCAGCGCAGGGGTGCGCGTGCGACAAAATGGCGTGTTCAGTGCGCAGTGTGCGGCCGCGACGAGCAAGAAACGCGTTGCGAACAACTCGCCCCACACGTGTCTGAAACATGAGTCTGAGACACGCCTCGACACGCCAGCACTGCAACAACGATCATGCGGCGATCGAGCGGAATCTCCCGCAGCACACTCGCACACCGCGCGTGTCACCGCGCGTGTCACCGCGCTTTCCGCGCTTTCCGCGCATTACGCGGTCGGCTTGCTTGTCTTGATCTGCAGGCCCGGGCGGACGTAGCCGCACGAGGAGCAAGCGGTGTGCGAACGCTTCGCAGCGCCGCAGTTCGGGCAAAGTGTCGTGTGCGAAGCCTTGATCGCTTGGTGCGAACGACGACGACGGGTACGACCGGGGGAGCAGCGGAATGGAGGAACCATAGTTGCCTTCTTGACTATCTCGCGGCGTTGCCGCGTCGCCGGACCGAGCATCGGTCGGGCGTAGGGGGAAGGGACAGTCTAGAGAAAGCCGCGCACCTGTCAAGGTTCACGCGCGTTGCGAGCGTTGGTCAAGCTGATGAAACTCTGTCGTTGTGCACGCAGTTGGGCAATAACTTGGTTCATGCCGCGCCGCGCGTTGATCGCGCAGAGTACCTTCTGCCTCATGGCAACAGGCTTTGACGTTGAACTCTTCACCGACGGCGCGTGCTCGGGAAATCCCGGTCCGGGCGGTTGGGGTTTCGTGCTTCGTGTCGCGGGCATCGAGACAGAAGGCGCGGGTGGCGAGCGCACGACGACCAACAATCGCATGGAACTTCTCGGTGCAATTGAGGGCTTGAAGCGCTTGGAGCGGCCTTCCACGGTGCGGCTGGTGAGCGATTCGCAGTATCTCGTGAAGGGGCTGAATGAATGGATGGACGGTTGGAAGCGCCGAGGTTGGCGACGGAAAGAGGGACCGGTCCTCAACGTCGAACTCTGGCAGGAGCTTGACCGACTCCGCGGGATCCATCGCATCAAGGCGGAATGGGTGCGCGGGCATGTGGGCCATCCTGAGAACGAACGGTGCGACCGGTTGGCGGTCGCGGTTATCGACCAGTATCGATGAGTTCGGAAAGTCGCTTGTTTTGCGGGGTTCTCTCGCATCCTGCCCTAGCACCTTGCGCCGCGCCGCGGCGGTCGTTACGCTTGTCGATCCAACTTTCAAGAGTTCACGAGTTACCGCATGCCCACGATTAATCAGCTCGTTCGTAAGCCACGCGTTGTGCAGGCCTCCAAGTCCAAGGTCAAGGACCTTGGCGCGTGCCCGCAACGTCGCGGCGTCTGCCTTCAGGTTCGCACCGTGACCCCAAAGAAGCCGAACTCCGCGCTTCGCAAGGTTTGCCGTGTGCGTCTCACGAACGGCAAGGAAGTCACGGCCTACATCGGTGGCGAAGGCCACAACCTGCAGGAGCACTCCATCGTGCTCGTGCGCGGTGGTCGTGTGCGCGATCTTCCTGGTGTGCGTTACCACGTTGTGCGTGGCGCGCTTGACTGCCTCGGTGTGGACGGCCGCAAGAAGGGCCGCTCGCAGTACGGCGTCAAGAAGAAGGCCGCTGCTGCCACAAAGAAGAAGTGATGCGCGTTCGTCGCGTGACGCGAGGCTGATGATGCGATCGAAGTTTCGATCGATCCTCACTCCTCCGCACGTGTGATCGTTGCAAACTGCTGAACCAATCTGCGGCACGCGTTGACGCGCGTGCCGCAGCTTTCACGACATAGTTCTAGAGGTGGCTCTAGAACGCTGAGTAATCGCGGATCCGAACGCACGGGAATGTCCATCTCCCATCCGCGGTGAAGAGTGGCCGAGGCCTGCAGGCCGACGCCGTCAGCCACAGGAGTGTTCTCAATGGCACGTCACTACAAGCGTCCCGACGATTACTGGCTGAAACCCGATCCGCGCTTCCAGGACAAGATCCTGTCGAAGTTCATCAACTGCGTCATGATCGGCGGCGAGAAAGCTACCGCGCAGCGTTGCGTCTACGGCGCCCTTGAGGCGATCCAGACGCGCCTCGACAAGGAGCGCGCTGCGGACAAGGAAAAGGCGGAGTCGATGCCACGCTCTGCGATCGAACTCTTCCACCTCGCGCTCGAGAACGTGCGCCCGGCGGTCGAAGTCCGTTCGAAGCGCGTCGGTGGTGCGAACTACCAAGTTCCGATGCAACTGAATAAGCGTCGTCAGCAGTCGCTCTCGTTCCGTTGGCTCATCGAAGCCGCGCGCGAAGAGAAGGGCCGCCCGATGCACCTCCGTCTCGCGAAGGAATTCTGGGATGCCGCCAAGAACGAAGGCAAGGCTGTGACCACGAAGGAAAACACGCACCGCATGGCGGATGCGAACAAGGCCTTCGCGCACTTCGCCTGGTAAAGCAGTATTGAGCGCTCGCAACTGGCCCTCGGAGCGGCATCGCCGCGACCGAGGGCCTTTTTCTTGGCGCTCGCAACTGGCCCGCGGGGCGGCATCGCCGCGACCGCGGGCCTTTGCTCGCTCTGGCGTCGATGACGCGAGAGGGAGCCGCCGCAGCGGCGACCGCAGAGATTTGGGATTGAAAAGCCGGGCGACATCCGCCTTGGTGAGCCTGCAGAGTTAAGGTACGCCCATGTACGGACTCATCAACAAGGCCGTCGAGGGGCTCGTTCGCACACGCTTCGGAGACGCGGCTTGGTCGCGGATTCGTGCAAGAGCCGGGCTTCCCGACGAACCATTCGTCTCGATGGAGCAGTATCCGGATAAGACGACCTACGACCTCGTCGGCGCGGCAACCGAAGAACTTGGTGCAACCGCAGAAGCGATTCTCGAAGAGTTCGGGCGTTTCTGGACTGTCTACACGGCCGAGGCGGGTTACGGCGAGTTGATGAAAAGTGCGGGAAGCACCTTGCCAGAGTTTCTGGGCAATCTCGATCAACTGCACACGCGCGTGAAGTTGTCGTTCCCTCATCTCATGCCACCGAGTTTTTCGGTGAGTGAACAAGAAGCGCAAGCGCTTGTCCTTCACTACTACTCCGAACGACCCGGGCTCGCTCCGCTTGTCGTTGGTCTTCTGAAAGGGCTTGGCGATCGGTTCGGTCTTGAGGTTGAGGCAACATGGGAGCGCGTCGATGGAACGCGGCCGCATGATCGATTCCGTGTGCGTTGGCGCGCCAAGGACGCAACTTCGTGAGCGATGGTTCCGAAAGCAGCCCCGTTCGAAAGGGCAGCGACGAGTCTCTCGTCCGCACACTGTTTCCGTTTTTCATCGCGATCGATCGCTCAATGCGCGTGACAGCGCATGGCCCGCGTTGGCGGACGGCGCTTCCAGAGTTACAGCCCGGGAATGCGTTCGCGGCGCATTTCGTCGTCGAGCGTCCGACCGACTTGGTCGACTTTGATGCGATTTCGTCGCACGACGGCGCGATTTTCTTGCTGTCGATCGCGACGCGCCCGTTGTTCAAACTGCGTGGCCAGTTCGTGCGCGTCGGTGGCGATGATGGTGGCGATCGGTTGCTCTTTGTCGGTGGACCCTGGTTCACCAACATCTCCGATCTCGCGGCGCTTGGTCTGACGATGCAGGACTTTCCGCCGCACGATGCACGCGGAGATTTTCTCATCTTGCTGCAGACGCAGGATTCGACAAATCGCGATCTGCGCGAACTCACGGCGCGATTGCGGAGTGAAATGGCGAAGCAGCGTCAGCTCGAAGAGGAACTTCGCCAGATCCAGAAGATGGAACTTGTGGGCCGATTTGCCGGCGGCATCGCGCACAACTTCAACAACATCTTGATGGCGATTCACGGCTACACCGCGTTGGCGATGTCGAGAACGCCCGCGGGTGAGCAGGTTCGGAACAGCCTTGAGCAAATCCGACTCGCGACGGATCACGCGGCCTCACTCACACGTGCGCTGCTCGCAATGAGTCGTCAGCATCCGTTGCGTATTGAGTCGCTCGACTTGCGCCGCGAGGTGTCTGAACTCGAACGTCTCGCAAAGCCTCTTCTCGGCGAGCGTGTGGAACTACTTTGCGAAGTGCATCCAGACGCGGGACGCGCGCAGGCAGATAGCGCCGCGCTCAAGCAAATTCTCATGAATCTCGTTTTGAACGCGCGCGACGCAATGCCGAAGGGTGGACACGTGCGCATCGAAGCGCGTCCTCCAACGGCTGCACCGAGCGAGTCGTTGCGCTCCGGAGACTTCGTCGAGTTTCGCGTAAGCGACGACGGCGTCGGGATGGATGAGGCCACGAAAGCGCGAATCTTCGAGCCATTCTTTACAACGAAGGAAGTTGGGAAGGGCGTGGGCCTCGGACTGTCATCGGTCTATGGACTTGTCGAACAGCTCGGCGGAAAGATCACCGTCGAAAGCGCGCCGGGTGTTGGAACAACCTTTCAAGTATTCCTCCCGCGGATCATTGGTGTCGCGGAGACGACGCAGCCGACGCCCGTTGTCGCACATGGTGGTCGCGGCGAACGCGTGCTCCTCGTGGAAGACGAATCGATGGTGCGGCAACTCCTTGAACGCGTGCTCTCGCAGGCTGGGTATCAAGTCTCGTCCAGTCTCACTTCCGAAGCCGCACTCAAGTTCGCGACGGTAGGACGGCCCTTTGATCTCGTGGTGACGGATGTGGTGATGCCGGGCCTCACTGGTCCGGAACTGGCTGCGAAGATCGAGCAATCCTGCGGTCTCACGCCGACAGTATTTATGTCGGGATACAGCGAGGATCCGGCATTGCGCCAGGGACGACTCGCTGCGCATCAACGATTCATGCCGAAGCCATTCGCGCCGCCTGATCTTCTCGTGGTGCTGCGCGAACTGCTGAATCAGTTTCCGCGCCGCGATAGTGCGATCGTCTGAGAGCGCAAGGCGGCCCTGAGTTCGAGCACGAGTTCGAGCACGAGTTCAAGTACGAGTTCGAGTTCGAGTTCGAGTACGAGTACGAGTTCAAGCACGAGTTCAAGCACGAGTTCACATACGCGCTTGCGCGCTGCGCCGCATTTTGAAACCGATGTGCGGTGTGCGGAAAATCGTGAACGATTTTTCCTCCGAATTTTTTACGCTGGAACTTTTGCCACCGATCGAAGGTCGCTCCTGAGGCCACGTTAGATTTCGATACATGGACGCGCGAATGGCGCGCATTCGATCGAAACGGAATCGACGGACGGTTTCGCATCACACAAGGAACGGGGCGGGAATGAAGCATCGAAAGCTTGGGTTTTTGCATGGAATCACACAGCGCCTACGTCGCCGATTTCGGGATGGTGCCGTGAGGTTGTGTCCGACGGCGCGTCGAGGGCTCGTGGTCTGCATCCGCGTGTTGATTGGAGCGTTCGGCGCCAATGGCGTCGCAGGGTTGTCCGCGGGGCAGGTCTTTACGCTCGCGGCGGGGCAGGTCACCGCGCCAGTTCGTGTCTCTATTCCCTCGCGAGCAGGCTCGGCAATTGCTGTTGCGCGGACGATGCCTGCTTCAGGCGGACGCGATTCGCGGCTTCGCGCGCTTGCAGTTGAAATGTCGTCGCATGCCGCCGAGGCGCTTCGGATCGCCGCGTGGAGCGACGCAATTACCCCGACCATCGAGGCCCCCATCGAACTCGATCGCTCGGAGATTTTGGCGGCACTCATCCAGGATGGCCCTACGCCGCCGCGGGGCGTTTGGGCCGCACTCCGCGCGGGGCGCACGGCAGCGCCAAGGGTGAAGCAATCAGACACAGTAGAGTCGTCGGGTACGTCGGGTCTCGAAGAAGCGGTGCGAGAACGCCGAGTTTCGTTGCGGAGTGCGAGTCTTCAGCGCGACGAGGATCTTGATCGGGCGTGTGCACTCGTGGTCAAGCACGCGCTGCTGGGCGCGCTCGATCGCGCGATGCTCGCGCAAGCCGAGGATGGGCTCGGTCCCGCCGGTCCGCTTCCCGCAGAGGTCATTCGCCAAATCGTCGATGCGCTGCCGCCTCCGCCGATCCATCCTGGATCCGATCAAGTACGACAGCGCCTGCTCGAAAAAGTGGGGCGACTGCGGATCGGCGTCCGTGCGTCGCCTTCTGCGAAGTCCGCAGTGCGCGAGGCTGAAGCGGAGTTTCGAGAATCGTGTGCGGTCGCGCGCGCGTGGCTTGCTCGGCTTGATGTTGTGCACGCCATCCTTGCGCGGCACGCGGACTCGGAGGGGATGGCGATCATTCGGCTCTCTCGTGCGACACGGCTTGCGTCGGCGGGTTGGGATCCGGATACCGCGTCCACCATGGATCCCCGGCCACTTGGAGAAGACGGCGTATCGCCACTCACGGGTACCGAGCGACCGTATGACCGAGTACTTGCGGAGATCCGTGCGGCGCGAAACAGGGGATACGTGTGTGCCGCGTTGGCCGAGCGCCTTCGTGTCACACACACGATCGAGGTAGAGCTTTTCGACGCGGTCTGTATCGACAGCGACGGTGAACTACAGTTCGCGAAGCGCCGTGTCCGCGTGAGTGCGGAGCGGCTTGATGACTGGCGTCGTGCGTGTGGCGTACGACCGACTGCAGGAACCGCTCGGCCTTCTTCGCGAAGTCCCACGCCGTCGAGGAGAATTCGCGATGCACCGTTTGGAATCAAGCCGCTGGGCGTTCGTTCGCCCGTGCATGATGTTGGTGCATCGCCCATAAACAGGAGCGCAACATCCGTTGTTCACGTCGGTGCCAGACCGACGGGCGCCCACCTAAGCGCCCGCGAGCATCGCATGACAGCGAACTTCACACCGAGCGAGCGAGGCTTCAAGTCGGAGTCGAAATTGTTCGAGCGTGTCGTGATCGGCATCGCTTGGAACGATGAATGGATCATCGACGACCACCGCGACTCGTGCACCGAACTTTGGAATTTGCGAACGATCCCAATGGCGCAGAGTCCAGAATCGATCGGCTTCCATGTGGAAGGGCAAGATCGGATTGCCTGTTGCGCGCGAGAGCCATGTTGCGCCCGGGTGTGCGACGCGGTTCGGGCCGCGCGGGCCATCAACGGTGAATGCGACCGGCGTATCGCGGACGTCGCGAAGCATCTGGAGCATCGCGCGTCGCGCGCCACGAGAGTTCGATCCGCGTACGGTGCGGTATCCGAACTGGGTGAGAAGCCGAGAGATCCACTCCCCATCGAAACTCTCGCTCGCCATGGCAGCCACGTCTCGATCGCGGAAGTAGATCAGTGTTGGCACGATTCGGCCGTGCCAGAACGAGGCGATTGGATTCCCAAGGGTGAACGCCCGCTCAAGATGCTCGCCCCCTTCGAGGCGAAAGCGATAGGTCGAGCCCCATCGAGAGAGGAGCGGGTAACCCAGGCGGGCAATGAGTTCTACTTGCAACCGCTTGGAATACGAAGCGCGCCAGGGCGCGGTGTCCAGTTTGTGGAGCCCCGGTGTTGGGGAGCTGGCGTTGTGCGGCGTTGCGTGCACCTGCGCGAAGCATACGGGAAGGCCGCGCCTCGGCTAACCTCGCGCACCGTGGAAAACTCTCTCGATCGTTACGAACGACAGATGCGACTCGCCGGATTCGGCGAGCGGGGGCAGCGTCGGCTTGGTGCGTCGCGAGTGCTCATCGCGGGTTGTGGTGCGCTAGGTACGGTCGTTGCCGAGCAACTTGTCCGTGCGGGCGTTGGAACCGTGACGATCGTCGATCGTGACATCGTCGATCGGTCGAACTTACAGCGTCAGACGCTCTTCGCAGAGCGTGATGCAGATCGAGGAACCCCGAAGGCTGAGGCAGCGAAGGCCCGGCTCTTGCAGATTCGTTCAGACGCTCGTGTCCGTGCGGTGGTCGATGACATTCGAGGTGACAATGCGAGACGGATCTGTGACGAGCACGACATTCTTGTCGACTGCCTCGACAACTTCGAAACGCGCTACGTCCTCAACGATTGTTCGGTTGCTCTTGGTTTGCCGTTTGTCTACGGCGGAGCGGTCGGATTCCGCGGGATGGCGGCACTGCTCTTGCCGGTGACGGGTGTCACGCGCGTAGAACCCGAGTTCGATCCGGTCGTGGCTGCTCCGATTGCGGCTCCTTCGCTCGTGAACGATCGCGCGCCATCGTCGAGCCGGATCTCCTATGGACTCGCGCAGGTGACGCCATGCCTTCGATGTATCGCGCCGGAACCGCCAACGCCTGGTGAAGTTGAGACGTGCGACACTGTTGGTGTTCTCGCGGCTTCCACGGGGATTGTGGGATCTCTCGAAGCGTCGCTGGTACTGCGCTTGGCCGCGGCGGATCCGACTGCATCGCGAAATGACTTTGTTCACGCGCTGTATCGCTTTGATCTCTCGGCCGGATCGTTCAGTTGTTCGACGCTACAAGAAGCGCGCGATCCGGACTGTCGGTGCTGCGCGGCGGGCCGGTTTGAGTTTCTCGATGGGGCGGGGATGATCAAGCGGCGAGCCCGTACGCTCTGCGGACGCAACGCGGTTGAAGTTCCGATCGGCGGGGCACTCGAGTCCGAGGGAATCTCGCGCATTGTGACGCGCTTCGAATTGCTCGGGAAGGTCGAGCGATTTGACTACGAGGGTTCCTCGACGTTGTCCGTGCACTGGCAAGATGGAGGTGTCGCTTGGAGCCTCAATCTTGTGGCATCCAAAGATGCGACGCGGGTCGTTGTTGGAGGGACGCCGGACCCAGAAGTCGCACGCGGCCTGATCGCACGGGTTCTCGGGTGAGTCTCATCTCGGGTGGATCGCGTCGAGATTGGGGTGCCACTTGTTTGGCTCCCGTGCCGGGAAACGCGCTCACAGCACCCCGGAATTGAAGGAGAGAGCTCCCGAGCGTCGTGCTCTGGGGGAGGCTTGGGCCGCCCTCATTTCGTACGCCGATCGTGGATCCCACTTGGCTCGGATCTGTTGGAAGCTACACTCGATTTGCGGGTTCTGCGCGGTGCGGCATCCGTGTAGATGACGCCGATTGATCTTCCAAGGTTGTCGCGCTCAGTTCAGAGGTTCGTGCAAAAAGTCGTGCAGACCGTGCGCTGAGTAGGAACCTGCGCCAACCCAAATTTCTCGTCCGAAACTCGCGAAAAATCCTTGAAGTCGGGTTTCACAATCGTTGCCCCAAAGAATTCATCCGAAGATTTCATCTGAGGAGTTTGATGACGGGTCTTGTGAGCGAGTAGGAATGAACAGGGTGCTTGAGTCGGCGGGGCACTAGGGGTCGTTCAGGTTGATCCGCGAATCGGATACACGAACGGGATTTCAGAAAGGGGTTCAACACCATGTCCATGACTTTCGCTGAACTCGTGGGACGCATCGCGGAAATCGGATGCGACTTCCGTGCCTCACGGGAACACTCTGAACTCGTGGTCGCGGTGCCAACCCAACACTATGTCGATCCGCATGATGGAGAGAAAAGTCTCCTTCTCCACGTCATGTTGCAGGACAACGGGCAGATGCTCCGAATCTGCGTTCCGGAGGTCTACACCACGCAGTCGTTCGAACATCGTGGTGCGATGTGCGAGGCGATGCTTGCGGCGAATTGGCGTGTTCGTGTCGCGAGCTACGTGCTGGATGAGTCGGACGGTGAGGTTCGCGTGATCTGTGATCTTCCGCTTGAGGACGGCGTTGTGACGAGCCCGCAGCTCGGACGCATGCTGACACTCGTCGCATGGACGGTGGATCAGTTCGACACCGCCATCCGCGAGGCGGGTACTACCGGCAAAATCGATTTCACGGAAGTCGATGCGCGCGTCTTGAAGAAGACGCAGGAACCGCGGCGACGAAAGTCACGCTCGCCGCGCGAGAAGCGCGAACTCGCCGATCTGATCAAGGCCGCTGGCGGGGTGGAGGGCTTGCGCAAGTTGCTTGAGGAGCACGGGCTTTGAGCGACTGCGTGCGAACGATGCGGTGGCACGCGTCGCCCACTGCGTCGGCCGACGCGCGTGCACGGGGCTCGGCCTCAGGCGGGAGTCGCGGATGATCGGGTCGATCCTCGAACTGATGGTCGATCTTCTTGCACAGTTGTGGAATGGCTTGCGCCGGTCCCACCGCAGTGGGTTCGGAGCATCGCCACGGGAGCAGGCCGACTTCCGGCGACACCGTTGGATTCTCGGCGTGCTCGCAGGGCTGTGTCTCGTGACGATGTTCGCGCTGTGGTGGATCGGACGTGGCTGAGTTGACGCCCTCCCGTACACTCCGCGGCCCATGACTACATCGACCAACTCCACCACTACGGCAAACACTATCGGTTCCATGATCGCCACGAGCCTCGCGCTCTCGCTTCGCTACTCGGACGATCTCGTCAAGACCATCCCAGCAGAGCGTTTCTGCGAGATGCCGACCAAGGACATGAACCACCCAGCGTTTTGCGTCGGTCACCTTGCGATCTATGCAAACCGTGTCCTCGAAATGATCGATCGCGCGGACCTCAAGATTTCGATGCCCTTCGGTGATGAGCACTTCAAGAACGGTGCGCCCTGCGTCGCTCAAGATGGGCGCTATCCGTCGAAGGACGTGCTTTGTGCAACGTTCGCGCAGGGCTGGTCGGCCGTGCTCAAGGCGCTCCCCGAGGTCGATGACGCGGTGTTCGCACGTGAGAATCCGGCCGAAGGGCGCTTCAAGGAAATGTTCCCGACCGTCGGCGGTGCGGTGAACTTCCTCTGCGGCGGGCACAACATGATGCACCTCGGGCAGATTTCGACGTGGCGCCGCGCTGCTGGACTCGGTTCAGCGCACTGAGTTTCCGTCTTCTGAAACGCATGCAACCCGTCGCCGTGAGGCAGACGGGTTGTTTTTGTTTGGTCGAAGTTTTTTGAACATCTCACACGCTCTCCCGAACGTGTTTAGCGGAGGTTGAAGTACGGTGCGCGGAGTTTCTCGCCACGGACAGCTATAGGAGTTGAGCATGAGCACGGTTTCTCGCTGGGTATCGCGCACGCTTCGCCTCGATTCCCACCTCTGCGCTGTTCGTCGGCGCGCTCGCGCAACGCTTGCAATGATCGCGGCCCTTGGGACGGTGCTCGTGGCACTTCCCGCGGCCGCGCAGTCAAGCCGCGACATCGTCGGCGGGCCAATCACCACGCAGCGACTCGAACGTTTTCTGAAAGCCTATGTCTCGCCCACCGATGCTGAAGCCGCGGCGATTGATCGGCTTCATGAGTCGTACCTCGATCGCTATCGCGCGGAGATTGAACCTGAAGCCTCGACGATGATGAACTCGATGAGCGGTCGTCAGCCTTCGAAAGATGAGTATGAGAAGTTCCTGCGGAATCTCGATCGCTTGCAAGACAAGATTTCCGAGGCCGACAACCAGTTCTTCGCGTCTGCCACCGAACTTCTCGCAGAATCTCGCCGCGGCGGCATGCAGCGTGTGCGCGAGACGCGCGAGCGCCAGCGCTTGCTCTCGGGCATCGTGCAGTTTGCGCCAATGATGCTTGGTGGCGGCGCGGGGTTCATCGATCTCCCCGCCCGGGCAATTCGTGAGGAGTACTTTGGTAAGGTTGCCGCGGAAAACCGTGAAGCGTTCGACGCCGCGCTCCGTTCGCAAGAGCAACGCACGTTGTCGCAGGCGCGCACCTACAACGCGGACGTTCGAAAGGCGCTCGTCGGATTCTTCGACATCATGATGTCGATGCAGGAATCCATGCAGGCGGCGGCGGGTTCGGTAGATCCTGCGAATCCCGATTCGATGCCCGATTCAATGAAGGCGCTCGAAGAACAGCAGCGCGCGATGATGGAGAAACTCGCGGCGCTCGGCGCAGATGTACGCAAGTCGGTCAAGTCGAACTTTGAGGCAAATCGCGCCGGTGTCGCCGCACTGGCCGCGTTGCTTCCTGAAGACGCGGGACTTTCGTTGCGTCTCGATGTGGCTGATGCGGCGGCAAACAGCGTCGGCTTCAACATGAGCGGTGGGTCGCGTCCCGGCATGCGCACGCTTGGTCGCCGCATCGAGCGTGATCCCGACATCACGCCTGAAGTGAAGGCAGAGATCGCTCGCATCCTCACGTCGTGGCGTCGCGAGCAAGCGCAAGCGAGCGAGAAGGTCGCGGAACTTGCGTTGGATGCTCCATCCCAAATGAGCATGTTCGGCATGTCGGGAGAGTCTGAAGCGCTGGAGTCGGCGCGACGACAACTTCGCGAGGTCGGAAACAACGCGCTGAAGCAAATCGCCGCGAAACTTGGCGAGAAGGCGCCGACGTACGTGACGAGTTTCACGGGCTACGAGGAGGACGGAACCGAGTCGGAGTTCTTCCGCGTCGCAAACGCGACGAAGCCGGACGCAGAAACGGACGCCGGCGCGGAGGTCACTGCGGCAGCGCAGCGTTCGATGTTTGTCAACGGTGGCCTTGCGACCACGCCCGATGCACTGACCGCGGCGGACATTGTTCGTGTCGCGCGAACGATCGGTCTCGATAGCACCGCTCAGAGCGTGATCGAGGCTATTGTCGACGGTTGGAAGACTTCGCACTGGGATGCCCAGATGAGTCCGATCGCGGTGCGAATTGAGGAATCGGGGCAAAAGCTCATGTCCACCAACGGAGAGGGTGGCATCACCTATGACGAAAGCGCAGTTCGCACATACGACGAGGCACGTCTCCAGGCCGCACGGGCTGTGTTTGAACTCGATGAGAAGCTGTACACCGATCTCGCGAGCGCGCTTGGTCTTGCAGGAGACGATCCACTCCTGATGCTGCTTCGTTTCGAACGGACCGATCTCGCCGCATCGCGCGCAAGCGGCATGGCCGGGAGTTCTGGCCTTCCGTTGCCGCTCGGTCGGCTCCTCGCGTCGGCATCGATTGATCCAGGGGTCGCGCGTGCCGTGCTCGAGGGGGCCAAGGCCGAACTCAATGCCATCGCGGTATCGCTGCCGCAACGTGTTCAGGATCGGATGGAACTCTCGCGTCGTCGACAGGCCACCGAGCGCGTCTTCGCATCGCGCGATCAGGCCGCAGTAGAGCGTGCGTCGCGCGAGTATGGTGAATTCCTGCTGCAGGAGCAGCGCTTGGATCGCGCGTTTGGTGAGCTGCTTACGAAGACTTTCGTTGACGCGTTCAATGCGCATGCGGGAGATGCTGCGGTCGCCGGACTATTCCGACGGACGCTTCTCGCGACTGCCTATCCCGACGTCTACAAGCGATCAGACAGTGCGCAGTCGCAACTCGATGCAGCCCAGCGCTTGCCGGGGCTGACCGATGATCAGCGTGCGCGCATCATCGCGCTCGAAGCTGAGTATGCGGCGGTGTACGAGAAACTCAGCGGCGAGATGGTGATGCCTCCCAACCTCGCGATGACGGGAGCCGCCGACGAAGCGACGTGGGCTGAGTATCAGAAGCGCGCGGAAGCGGTCGAGAAGGCGCGATTCAATCGCAAAGAGCGCACAGAGAAGGTCCTTGCTGAGTTGCGTCGAGTCCTCGGCGTTGACTTGGCGACATCGGTCCCCGGGCTTGTAGTGGAAGATGAGAGCGCAACGGGCGACGATGACAACATGAACCCGTGGATACGCGATGATGATTGAGAGCGGTTGTGCTGCTCCGTTTCTGAACGAGCGATCGCGCCTCGTTGCGCTGACCCTGTTGGCGGCGACGGTTGGTGCGCTTCACCATCCAGCTTCTGCTGGGGATACGCGCGCGACGTTGGTGCACTCCGTTGCGGCATCGGCGCAGTTCCGCCGACAGTTGACCTCGCTCGACCAGATGCCGCAGTCGATCACGCTCGTCGAACTTCTCTACGAGGCGACGCGCACGCTCGATGCGGGCGGCGATGCGCTTGCCGCGATTGGCGATGCGTATACCGCGTTTGACGCGGATTGGAGCGTTCGACTCCCACCGAAGTCGCGTCGGATGTCTGACGCCGCGGCTGAGGCTGATGACGCGGCGGGTAGCCGTGCACTCGCGGACGCGTGGGCAGCGTCTGATGTACTTCATGAGGCGCTCGTGACGCGCGTCATCGAGGCCTGCGTGGCCACCGGTGCGCCCTCCGCGCTCGATGCAATCGCGCAGGCGAACTTCCGTGGTCGTATCGCGCATCGCGTCGCGTTCTCCGACGGCACATCGCTTTCCATCGACCGACTCCCGATCTTGACGACGCCGTGCGTCGATCTCGCCGTTGCGGTGGGTCATCCACGCATCCACCAGCGCGTGCCGGAAGAGCGTCGGGTCGCGCTTGATGCGCTGCTCGCGGTCGAGTGGCCGCGGATCCTCGGCGAGCATCGCGAGCTTCGTCGGATCGGGTTCGAGCTTGCCGCCGTCGAGCAGCACGCTCCGGTCCTGTACGACGCGGAGTTGGGCCGCGCGGAAGCACAGGCCGCCGACGACGCCCTGCGTGCGATCGCGCGTCTTGCGCGTGCCAATCTCGCGGCGAACCTCGCGTTTGCCGACCGCGTCGAGGCTGAGGTCAGTCTCGACGCTGCCGACGCGCTGCGCGTCGAGCTCATCGCGAACGCGTGCCGCGACGGCGGGTTCGCGAGCGCGATCACCGAGCCGTGGCGGGAGTTGGAGAGGGTTCTGCGCGGGTTGCGCAAGGACCGATCGCGGGATGCAGCCGCGGCGCAAGGGGATGCCGCCGCGGAGCGCGCCGTGCGCGAGGAACGGCACCGTTTCGTCATGGCGAGCGTTGCCGCGTACCGAGCGTTTCTCGCCGAGGATCGCGCTTTTACCGCCGGTTTCACGGGCAGCGAAGCCGACGCGCGCGCGCGGGATGCAATGCTGCGCGGCGAGCATCCGTTCACGGAGGCACTGGTCCGGACCTTCAAGAACGCGATGCAAGCATCGTCGCCCGAAGAGTTCGCGGTGCGCGTTGCACGGATCTCGGGCATCGTGCAACGCGAGGGTACGCCCGGGCGCGCAGAAGCCAATGACGTCGCGCGGATTGCCGATACAGGCTTCGCGGACGATTCGGAATTGCGTACCGACTGGCGCCGATTCGGATCGGCTTCCGAAGAGAACTTGATGGCACACGAGGATGAGTCAGAGAAGGACTCGGTGCGATTGATCCGACAGGGCTACACCGAAAGTGCGCCCGCGGAGAGTGGCGGCGAGGTTCTGAACCCAACATGTCGTCTTCCGGCAACGGATCTTCGTCGTGCGGTCGGCGCGTTGCGTCTCGATGGCATCGACCGACCGAAGGATGAAATCGAGGCGGTGCTCGCAGCGTTCATTGCGTCGGAGCCGACTGCAGCCGAGGTGTTGGCGCGTCGATCCCGGGGTGGTCTAGACGCGTTCGGCGAAGTCGATGCGACGGTCTGGCGGACTCTGCCCGACGACATTGCTCGGGAGAACGCGTTCCATACATCGCGCATGCAGACGCTGCGCGGCGCATTCGATCTACCCAAACAGAGCGCGGCAGCGGCGGTTCTTTCGCTTGAGAGGATGGACTATTTCCTCAGTCGATCGGATGCGGTCATCGGAACGAGGATCCCCGACGACATTCTCGCGATTGCGACGGCGGCGGGAATCGGTGTCGTTGATCAGCGCAAGCTGTTCGTCGCGGCGCTCCCTGCGATCGACGAGCTCGTCGCGGATCTGCCTGCGTTTGCCGAGCGCTTCCGGGATGCAGCGTTGCAAGACGAACGCGCAGAACTCGACGCGCGCGCGGCATTTAAGGCGCGGACGGGCGCGGAGGAGGGGCGCATGGATGTCGTCGAGCGTGGAGGTCTCGTTGAAGACGCGCGTGGCGGACTTGCGTTTGAGATACGACTCGTGACGGCGCCAATCTTTCTCGACGCAGCGTGGTCGATCGAACTTGATGCGATCGCACGCCTCCGCTTCAGTTTACGGATGGTGGAGAGGCTATCGGGGTGCGCGTCGACGGGGACGATGTCCGCGTCGCGGACGATCCGCGTGCTGCGCGCGGTGGCTGGCGACGACGCCGCGCTCATCGCACGGCTCGATCGATGC
The DNA here is from genome assembly GCA_903911205.1 of uncultured bacterium. GTDB lineage: Bacteria > Planctomycetota > Phycisphaerae > Phycisphaerales > SM1A02 > QWPT01. Next base: position 10,304 of record CAIWCL010000286.1, on the reverse strand, counting down.
GAGCAGACGGTGCTCGAGGAGCCTCTTGCCGGACTTCCTTCGATCGACGGCGCGGGCGCGGATGCGCAGTCGCTCGACGCGTCTTGGAAGGAGTGGTGGAAGAGGTGGTGCGAGACCAGTCTCGGCTCTGGCGCGCTACAGCCGTTCACCCCAGGCCGGAGCGGGTCGACGACTGAGGCGGACGGACGGCGCATGCTCCTGATGCTGCAGGCCGTCGATGGTGCGTCGAACGAGCGGCACCTCCAGCGAATCATCGCGTACGCCTTCTCTGCGGAACTCGGACGTCTCCGGCAGACTCCGTTCGCGGAAGGTTTCTTTCCATGAATCCTCGCGAGGCCCTGGGCGACACGACTTTCCGACCGTGATTTCGCGGCGAGGCTGTCTTCTCGATGGCAGCCGTGCGTCCGCTCGCGCATGATGCGCGCGGAGTGTTTCGCGCGATGCAGAGCCATGCAGAGTCCATCATCATTGCCCTCGACTGTGGCACGACCAGTGTGCGTGCAATAGTGTTCGAAGGTGACCGCGTCCTCGCGAGTGCGCAGCGTGAGTTCACGCAGCACTTTCCCGCACCTGGACTTGTCGAGCACGATGCGGACGAGATCTGGACGGCGCTCCTCGCCTGCATGAAAGAGGCGATCACGTGCGCGAATCTCGGCGGGCGTAATCCAGCGGCGATCGGTATCACGAATCAACGTGAAACGATCGTCGTGTGGGATCGGGCGACTGGTCGACCGATACATCGCGCCATCGTCTGGCAAGACCGACGCACGGCACCTGTCATGGATGCGCTGCGCGCGGCGGGCCACGAAGAACGTGTACGTGAGGCGACGGGATTGACGCTCGATCCCTACTTCAGTGCGTCGAAGCTCGCGTGGATCCTCGATCATGTCGACGGTGCACGCGCCCGTGCAGAGCGTGGAGAGCTCGCCGCGGGCACGATCGACGCATGGGTGCTCTGGAACCTCACGAAGGGCACGGTGCACGCGACCGATGCTTCGAACGCCTCGCGCACGATGCTCGCGCGAATCGGCGGCCCGGAGGGGGCGGCGTGGGACGACGCACTCTGTGCGCTGTTCCGCGTCCCGCGCGCGGCGCTTCCCGCGATCGTCGACAGCGCGGGCGCGCTCGGCGTTGCGGATGCGTCGCACGTCGGTTCCCCGATCCCTGTAACGGGCATCGCTGGCGACCAACAGGCCGCGCTCTTTGGACAGGGTGCACACGCAACTGGTGACGCGAAATGCACCTTCGGAACAGGTTGCTTCTTGCTTGCAAACGCTGGCGAGACGAAGCCTGCCCCGCCGACAGGCCTGCTTGCGACGGTCGCATGGCGAGTCGCGGGAAGAGCGACTTTCGCCGTCGAAGGCAGCGTCTTTGTCGGCGGCAGTGCGGTGCAGTGGCTTCGTGATGGCCTGCAGTTCTTTGCGCGCGCGGTTGAAGTGAACGCGCTTGCGGCAAGTGTGAAGGAGACCGCCGGCGTTGTCGTGGTGCCCGCCTTTGCTGGGCTTGGCGCTCCACACTGGGATGCGTCCGCGCGAGGCGCGGTGCTTGGATTGACCCGCGGCGCGACGCGGGCGCATATCGCTCGTGCAACGCTCGAAGGTGTGGCGCATGAAGTGGTCGACCTCGTCGAAGCGATTCGCGCAGGTGGTATTGAGATCCATGTATTGCGTGTGGACGGCGGCGCAGCGGCGAGCGATTTGTTGATGCAGTCGTGTGCTGACTTTGCAGATCTGGCCATTGAGCGCCCACAAACGCTTGAAACGACCGCGCTTGGCGCCGCGCGGCTCGCCCGGCTTGGGCTCCGTGCGGCGGACGGCAGCGGGAACACCATCCGCCTCGACGAGGCCCAACTCAATGCCATCCCCGGCGGTCTCGATCGGCGATTCGAACCCATGCTCGATGGTGCGACTCGAACGCATCTTCGCGCACGATGGAGCCGCGCAGTCGATACCGTACGATTCTTCGGGAGTCCTGCATGAAACGACCGTTTGAACGCTCGGCCCAACTCGCATCACTCAAGGCACTCGACTTTGAAGTGCTTGTTGTTGGCGGTGGAGCGACGGGGCTTGGTATCGCCGTCGACGCCGCGTCGCGTGGCTATCGCACTGCACTGATCGAAGCGCACGATTTCGCGAAGGCGACAAGTTCGCGCAGCACCAAACTCGTGCACGGGGGTGTGCGATATCTCGCGGAAATGCACTTCTCGCTTGTGACCGAAGCCCTCGAAGAACGCGCGATTCTCTGCGAAAACGCGCCGCATCTTGTGCACGACCTTGCCTTCATCGTGCCAAAGTATCACTGGTGGGAAGGTCCGTTCTACGGCACGGGCCTCAAGTTGTACGACGCGCTCGCTGGAAAGCGCAATCTCGGCAAGAGTCGGTCGCTCTCGCGCGAGGAAACGATTCGTGCGATTCCTGGCGTGCGCGAAGATGGCTTGCTCGGTGGCATCGAGTATCACGACGCGCAGTTTGACGACGCGCGGATGGCGCTTGCGCTCGCGCGGACCGCGTCCGATCGCGGTGCGAGTGTTGTGAATCGCGTGCGCTGTATCGGGCTTGTGAAAGAAGATGGACAAGTGGTGGGTGCGGAAGTGCGCGATGAAGAGTCGCAGGAGACATTCCGTGTTCGCGCCTCAATCGTGGTCAACGCAACGGGCGTTTTTGCTGACAGCGTTCGTCGTATGGATGATCCGGCTGCGAAAGTAAGCCTCGAACCATCGCGCGGAACGCACCTCATCCTGCCGCGGCGGTTTTTGCCAGCGGATCACGCGATCATGGTGCCGCATACCGACGATGGTCGTGTGCTCTTCGTCATTCCATGGCATGGCCGTACGCTCGTTGGCACGACCGACACCGAAGTGAAGGATGTCGAGCTCGAGCCTCGTGCGACGAGCGAAGACGTGGACTTCATTCTGCGCAACGCCGCGCGATATCTTGCAGCGGAACCAACACAGAAGGACATTTTGAGCGTCTTTGCCGGGCTTCGGCCGCTTGCGCGTCCGTCGGACGAGACGAGTTCGAAGAAGGTCTCGCGCGAGCATTCGATTGAGGTTTCGAGTTCCGGCTTGGTAACCGTGACGGGCGGGAAGTGGACGACCTATCGGCGCATGGCCGAAGAGGCGGTTGAAACAGTTGCGGAAACCGCTGGACTTGAAGTGCGCGGATGTGTGACGGAGACGCTGCGATTGCATGGCTACGACACAACGGCGGGGCTTGAAGCGGGTTTGCCCGATTCGCGACGCATGTACGGATCGGATCGCGCGGAACTCGAGAAAATTGAACGCGCGGATCGTTTCCACGCCGCACCGATGCATCCCTCTCTTCCTGTGACGCAGTCGGAAGTGATTTTCGCGGCGCGCAACGAAATGGCGCGGAGCGTTGAGGATGTCCTAGCACGTCGGACACGTTCGCTCTTGCTCGATGCGAAAGCCTCGATCGAGATTGCGGACGAAACAGCGCGATTGCTCGGCCGGGAACTGGAGTGGACGGAGGCACAGTGTGCGGCAAGTGCGGCCGAGTTCCGCGAAACTGCGCGGGGATATCTCCCTGCGTAGTCAGTCTCGACTGATATTCTTCAGGGATGCTTGATCCGCAGCCACGCTGGTCGTTGACGCTCGATGTGTTCGCACGTTTTTCGTTGTCGCGCGCTGCGGTGATTGCCGCGTGTTTCGCGTGCACCCCAGCGATCGCGCAGAACGGACAAGGTCCGGGCGTGGGGATCGGTGAGGGCAACTCCGCGCCAACGGAAACGCCATGGCCCATCGTGCTTGGTATGCGTGCTGCTGCACTCGAACGCAGCTGGCCGATCATTGACCAAGTCGTACTTGTTCCTGATGCGCGGACCTATCTCGATGAACTCTCGCGGTGGTCAGAGAAGGCGCGTTGGCCGATTCTGATCGAAGACGATGTGTACGCGCCGCTCTTTGTGCGTGGCTTCAAGCCATCGCGAGTCATTCGGCGTGCATCCGTCGGGGCGATGCCGGAAGTGCAGAGCGATCGCGAGAAACTCATTGCGACGTCGGCCGCAGAGGCAATCAATGATGGCGCTGTGGACGTCATTGCGGCGTGCGGAGCGCGTGGTTTTGCGCCGCCGATGGTGATTCTCGCGAACGCGAATGATCCTGCATGGACGGCTGCAGCCGCACTTTCAGCCGGGCGCGGTGCGCCGATTCACTGGACGAGCGATGACTTCGGTCGCGTGAACGACAAAATGAATGCAGCGACGTTCGCACGACTTGCGAACGAACTTGAGAAGGCTGCCGACCGAACCGGACTTCCTTGGCAGGGCCTCGGCGATGCCATCGATGCATTTGCCATCTGCCGCGAGATCGCATGGAAATGCGATCCAGACTTGCCCGAGGCGCTCAGGGTGAACATCCCAAGTGGTCCGTTTCCAACGGCTCCGGGCCAGCCGGTCGCGACGCTGAATACGCTCGGTCGCCATCGCGATGGCATGTGGTGGTCGGTGGGTTCCGGCATCGTCGGTAGCGAGGTGCGAAGCGCGTACGTCGCGATGGCGTCCCTCTTCGCGCCACGCCAGAGTGCGTGGCTCTTTCATACCTATGACGCGGGGCAAGGATGGAACGATTACGACACGGCAGGCGCAGCTGCGCCGCTCGAGTCGCAAGGCATGGTCGTTCAATCGTGGGGTCGCGATCAGTCGAACCTCGACGGTTGGCGACGGATCTTGATGGGTGGCTTCGGTTCGGACGTACTCTTTGTGAACTCGCACGGCATCGCGACGCAGTTTGGCCTCGCGGCCGGAGGCACGGCGACCGCACGCGACGTTCCTGTGTTCGATCGACCGCCGATGGTGCACTTCTTGCACTCGTTCAGTTTGGAGTTCCCTGCGAGCGACGAGTGCATCGGCGGAGCGTTTCTTGATGCGGGTGCGTACGCGTACTTCGGCTCAGTCTATGAGCCACTCTTGATGGCGTTCATCCCGCCAACGCTGCTCGCGCAACGCGCCGACGCGATGATTCCGTTTGCGATTGCCGCGCGGCAATTTGAGGGCCCGCTCGCACGTCCGTGGCGCACGATGAGCTATGGCGATCCGCTTGCACTGCTCGCGTCGACCAAAAAGATCGGAGTCAAGCGTGTTGCGCCGTCGGAAGACACCGCTGCATCGTTGCGCGACGAAGCGGTGGTCATGCTGAAGGAGTGGAAGGAGTCCAAGGATCCTGCGAAATTCGCCGAGGCGATCAAAGCGCTTGAACTTGCGGGCGAAGACGAGCGAGTTCGCCAAGCGTGGAAGATCGGAAGTGGAACAGGCGGCGCGACGGAGAGCGCGCGAGCGGGGGCTTCGTATGCGCTCGGTGCGCTCTTCCGCGCGCGTGATCTCGATGGCTTCGCTGTGGCATACGCGATGACTGCAAAGCCGAGCAGGATTGCTCGTCAGATGCTTTGGCAACTCGCAACTCCGCGCCTTGCAACACTCGCAGATCCGCGACTTGTGGCGCTTCTCGCGCGAGACCCGCGCGGCCCTGATCCTTCGGTCGATCTCCTCATGCTGAAGGCGACGGGTGTTCGATTACTCGGCGCCGAAGGCTGGAGCGCGGCGATGGAGCGACTCGCGCGCGAGACGAAAAACGAAACGATGCGCGGCAAGATTGAGTCACTGCGCTGAAGTGCGCTCAGCGAGGAGCGGGTGCGACTGGTGGCGGAGTGGATGCAGCGGGCTTTGGTGCGGGAGTCGCGCGTCGGGACAGCGTCTCTCTCGCGCGCGCCACCGTGCCCTCGGGATCAGGCTCGCAATCGCGCGCCTTCACGAGACGAGCGTCCCCCGTTGGGAGCTGCGGAGTTGCACTGGGCGCGTCATCGGACTTCGTTGGTTCCGACGCTTCACGCATGCGAAGGGCATCCTTCACTTCGTCCGCGACCGCACACGCGAGGCCCGCGAGCCCCTGTGGTGTTGGATGAAGTTCATCGCGCTGGAGGAGCGGCGCATCTTTCGTCGACTCCAGTCGATCCGCACCGATTTCGAGTGCGCCTTCTTCCATGAGTTGTTTCTGCATGCGCGCGAGCGGCACGACGCGGACATTCGCGCGATCTTTCGCCCAGACGCGAAAGCGCTCGTTTGCTTTGGCGAGTGTGTCGGGTGCGGGCATCTGTCGCGCAGAGAGCATCTTGCCGACGGCACCCGACATGTCCGGAATATCTCCGACAACGAGGGGTGCCTCGAAGGTCGCAAGTTCCGCGAGGCCTTTCTCGAGTTTGACGAGGCGGTCGGCCTCCGACTTCAACGGGCCGCCATCAGGAGCATCGTCGCCGTAGCAGTACCAAAAGAGAAAGTCGAGGGCGACGACGCAGTCGGGATTGAAGTCGCGCGCGCGCTTCGCGGCCTTCGCGCCGTTTGCGACCGGTGAAAGGAAGAAGAATCCGCTTGAGGCATCCGTCGTCACGATCGCAAGATCGGGGCACGCAAGTTTGAGCATGTCGGCGAGTCGGAACGAACCGCTGTACTCGCCGTCCTCGCGCTTCTCGCGCATGCTGCAACCGAAGCCCGCGGATGCGCTTGCGCCGATCACCGCGATACGGAAGGGCTCGGCTTTCTCGGGCGTGTTCGAGGCGGCGTTGGCCGAAACGGCTTGCGCGTGCGCGACGCTCGATGACGGCGCGGGCGCGTACGGCGCGACAAAAACAACTCCTGCCGTTAGCAGGAGTGTTGCGTGAACGAATCGGGTGGATCGCATTCGCTCACGATATGCGAGCGAAGATGTTGGCGTGGATTGCGCGCGAAAGTTGACCGCGAATCGGTGCCGCGTGGACGAGCACATGGCTGAACTTGCGGCCTCGCGTGGTTTAGAGACCGAGTGCCTTCGCCATCGTCGAACCAAGGTCCGCGGGGCTCTCTGCGACCGCGATGCCACAGGCCTTCAGCGCTTCGATCTTCGCCTGCGCGGTGTCGTCGGCGCCGCCGATGATCGCGCCTGCGTGACCCATGCGCTTCCCCTTGGGAGCGGTGCGGCCGGCGATGAAGCCAGCAACGGGCTTCTTCATGTTGGCCTTGATCCACTTGGCCGCTTCGACTTCGTCGGTGCCGCCGATCTCGCCGATCATCACGACGCCGTCGGTGTCGGGGTCGTTGTTGAAGAGTTCAAGCGCCTCGATGAAGCCGAGGCCACGGACCGGGTCGCCGCCGATGCCGACGCAGGTCGACTGGCCGATCCCGCGTTGTGAGGTCTGCCACACCGCTTCGTAGGTGAGCGTGCCCGAACGGCTGACGATGCCGACGGCCTTGCCGGTCGACGCGTCTTTGCGATGCGTGTGGATGTAGCCGGGCATGATGCCGATCTTGCAGCCACCTTCGAACTTCGCAGTCGGTCCTTCGCCCGAGAGGCGCTTCGCCGGAGTGATGATGCCCGGGCAGTTCGGCCCGATCAGAGTCGACTTCGGATACGCCTTCAGCGCTTCCTTCACGCGCACCATATCGAGCACGGGGACGCCCTCGGTGATCGCGCAGATCACACGAATGCCGGCGTCTGCTGCTTCGAGAATCGCGTCGGCCGCACCCGCGGGCGGAACGAAGATCATCGTGGCGTCGGCGCCTGTCGCCTTCACGGCCTGAAGCACGGTGTCAAAAATCGGCAAGCCGTTGGCGTCCTTCTGGCCGCCCTTTCCAGGGGTGACGCCGCCGACCATCTTGGTGCCGTACTCAAAGCAGCCTTTGGTGTGCGAGGCGCCTGCACTGCCGGTGATGCCCTGGCAGATGACTTTCGTGTTTCCGTCGACAAGGATGGCCATAGGGGGGGAGAGGATAGCGGATCGCGGGAGGGGCTGTGGCGACCGGAATCCGGGGGCAGACCGACGCGAACTCGGCGAACACCAAGAACCCGGCGGGGAATACCGGTGCCGGCGAGCTGGCGGGTACAAGCGGGTACGAGCGGGTGCTTACCCGGCACCGCGTACGGGCGTCACAACTGCGCGTTGACGCACAGCTTGCGCGGCATGTGCTCAGTGCCGGGTGGTTGGCGGGTACGAGCGGGTGATTCGGGGTCGCTGCGCGGCACGGTTTGGGTGGTGATTCGGGGTCGCTGCGCGGCACGGTTTGGGTGACTGTGGACGGCGTGGGTCGCGAGATGTATCGCGATGCGAAGCACTTCGTTCGAAGACAGGCAACTGTGAGTGAGAAGGCTTGGTCGGTGGCGAGTTGGGCCGCATTTTTCACAGTTCTCTACGTTTGCTCTCTATGGCTGACTGATGGGTAACCTCCACAAGGCGGCGCGATCGCGCGTGCCCTCACTGTGCTACGGACCAATCCGCCTTCGTTACACTCGCGCCCCCTATGGCCGCCACCAAATCGACGAAGAAGTCCGCCACCAAAGAGTCTGCGTCCAAGCCGCGTACCAAGCCCGTCGCGACTCGTTCGAAGAAGCCTGCGACGCGGGCTCCGAAGAAGGCGCTGACCTACGCCGCAGCTGGTGTTGACATCGATGCCGGCGACGAAGTCGTCGATCGCATCGTGCCCATCGTGAAGCGGACGTATTCGCCGCGCGTCCTTGGTTTGCACGGCGCGTTCGCGGGGATGTTCCGCTTGAACGGTCCTGCCGGTTTCGGCTCGAAGAAGATGCGGAAGTACAAGGATCCTGTCCTTGTCGGCTGCACCGACGGCGTCGGCACGAAGGTGCTCCTCGCGGCGGAATTCAAGATGTACGACACCGTCGGCATCGACTGCGTCGCGATGAACGTGAATGACCTGATCGTGCAGGGCGCGGAGCCGCTCTTCTTCCTTGACTATCTCGGTTTGTCGAAGCTCGACCCGACGAACACAACCGCGATGATCGCGGGCGTTGCGAAGGGCTGCGAGATCGCAGGCTGCTCGCTCATCGGCGGTGAATGCGCGGAAATGCCCGACATTTACGCACCTGGCGACTTCGACGTCGCGGGCTTCTGCGTCGGCGTCATCGAGCACGCGCGTGTGACGAAGCAGCCGAAGCCGAAGGTTGGCGACATCGTCCTCGGGCTTGCGTCGAGCGGTGTCCACTCGAATGGCTACACGCTTGTTCGGCGCATCATCGCGGATGAGGGGCTTTCGTATACGAAGAAGTACGCGGAACTCGGCGGCAAGCGACTGATCGACGTGCTGCTCGAACCGACACGCATCTACGCGCGCGAAGTGATCGGCATGCTCGACGCGCTCGGTGCGAAGGAAGCGGTGAGCGGCATGGCACACATCACGGGCGGCGGCCTGCCCGGCAACGTCTGTCGCGCGCTTGGATCAGACGTTGATGCGGAGATTCACGCCGATGCGTGGATTCCGCCGGCGATCTTCCCGTTCCTGCAGCAACACGGCGGCGTTGAGACTTCGGAGATGTTCCGCGTCTTCAACATGGGCATCGGCTACACGATCATCGTGCGCCCGAAGATGGCCGCGACGGTGATGAAGATTCTCCGCAAACTCGGCGAAAATCCGGTACCTATTGGACAGATCGTCAAGGGTAAGGGCGACTGCCGCGTCGTCTAATTGCTCGGAGGCTTGATCGCGAACACGCGAAGAGTTCAGAATTCGCGGCGCAGCCGCTTCTTCTCGCCTTCACGCTTCTTCGCTTCGAGGCGCCGCTCTTTCGAGCCTCGCGTTGGCTTGGTTGCCTTGCGCACTTTCGGTCGCTTTGCGGCCATCGAGACAAGTGTCTTCAAACGTGCGAGACATGCATCGCGATTGTCTGCTTGCGAGCGCGTGGAATGATCGGCGATCAGCAGCGCCTCTTCGACGTCCTCGCCGACGAGATGCGAGCCTGCGAGGGTGCGCAATCGCGCGAGTGCCGCGTCGTCGAGCCCGTGGAGATCTGCAAGTAAGACGCGCAATTGAGCCTTGGTGCTCGTCTTATTGACGTGTTGGCCGCCGGGGCCACTCCCACGTACGAATGTGAAATCGATTGCCGACGGTGCGATCCAACAACCGTTCCCGAGGCGGACGGCATCTCCCGGCATTGGAATCCGCGGCCGCGTCGCAGCAGGTTGGTGCGGCGTCGCAGGTTTCGCTTTGGGTTGCCACGCGGCGTGCGCTGCCGGCGTCGCAGGCGTGAGGGGCGTGACGCGCGACGGCGACGGCTTCGAAGGCTTTGGTGATGGATCAGATGCGGCCATGGTGGTCGTGAATCGTTCAGAAGATGAGCTTGATGCCCGCACGCAAACCCTGAAGGCTTCCGTCGAGTTCCATCACGTCTCCATCGAAATCCCCGCCGACCAAGCGATATCCAAAGTACGCGGCACCTTCTTTGCAGAACCAGAAGGAGATGTCAGCTTCAACGCGCGATGCGCCACCGAGATCGCCGTCGGAGACGGGGATCGAGAGTCCGTACGCGC
>CAIWCL010000285.1 GCA_903911205.1 uncultured bacterium | reverse complement strand
CGTCACCTACGGCGCGGATCGCGTGAAGACCTACGGCGAAGCGGTGCTCGGCCTCACGCTCGGCTGCGCGCAGTGCCACGACCATAAGTACGACCCGATTTCACAGCGCGAGTACTACCAACTCTTCGCATACTTCAATCAAACAACCGAGCCTGCACACGGCGGCGATGGTGGCGTCAACGCGGCACCAACAGCGCGTGTGAAGAGTGTGCTCGTGACGCGCGAAGAGAATCACTTGCGGATGAGGATCGCGGAGCTCGAAGAGCGCATGGCGAATCCTGATCCAAGCGCCCTTGCGGCGTGGCAAGCACGCGAACTCGAAAAACTCCGCGCGCGCGGCCAAGATCTCGCGCTTTATCCAACGCGCGTGACGCGCATGAGTACGCCCAATACGGGAAGCGGATTCGAAATCGTCGATGAGCGATTCGCGTGCGTGAAGCGTCCGATGTCGTTTCTCGCGTTCGATATGGCGCTCGAACCAACGCAAGAAGCGGCCGCGCAACTCGCCGAGAAGCGCGCACCGATCACGGGCGTGCGCATTGTGATGCATCCATCGCCCGACGCGCCGCAAGCAGGTTGGGGCTATGGCGGCGGCGAGAACGGGAAAAATCGTTTCGCGGTGACGAGCGTGACGGTGAGCGCGGGAACGGTGCCCGGTGATCAAGTGAATCTTTATCGCATCGCAGAACTCGCGAGCGCCACGGCGAACAGTTGGGTGGAGCCTGCGTTGTCGAGCGCACGCGTGGATCTCGCTGGCGACGGTCGCCCCGACGGCGTCCTTGAAACGCGCGGCGACACTGCGTGGATTCCAGATCTCGCAACCGACGGGCCGGTGCATCTCACGGTGACATTCAAAGAGCCGCTCGATCCAGCGCTCGCAACACACTTCACCGTGCAGGTCAATTTCGGTCGCTACGGCGACATCGTGGCGAAGCGGATGGAGTTCTTCCTCGTCACTGGCAACGACGACGGCACCAACCTGCCTGCCGATCTCGTCGAAGGCCTTGTGAACCCCGCGCCTGGCGTGCGCGATCCCGCGCTCGATGCGCGTTTCCGCGCGTACTTCGCGCGCTCTGCGCCAGAGACATTCGCGCTGCGCAGCGATCTTGCCAACGCGCGCGAGCGACTTGCGGTGCGCACCGAATCCTTCGACGCGCTCGTGATGGATACCGCGCCAACGCAGCGCGAAACACGCATTCTTCATCGCGGAAACTACGCCGATCCGCGCGAAGTTGTCACCGCGGGTACGCCCGAAGTGCTGTCGAAATCGACGGCGCTCAACGGGCTTTCAACTTCTTCCGACGCTCTGCCACAAACGCGCTTGTCGCTCGCCGAGTGGACGATTTCGCCCGAAAATCCGCTGGTTGCGCGCGTGGCGGTCAATCGCATTTGGCAGATCTTCTTCGGAACTGGGCTCGTCAAAACCGCGGCAGATTTCGGCATGCAAGGCGAAGTGCCTTCACATCCCGAACTGCTTGATTGGCTTGCAGTTGATTTCGTCGAGTCGGGTTGGAACGTCAAGCGATTGGTGCAAGCGATCGTCATGAGCCGGACGTATCGACAGTCGTCGGCGACGGAGTATGGCGCTGGTGACGCAGAGCAACTCGATCCCGAGAATCGCTTGCTCGCGCGGGGCCCTCGCTTCCGACTTCCCGCAGAACTCATTCGTGATCACGCGCTCAAGACGAGCGGACTGCTCGTCAAACAATTCGGCGGGCCGAGCGTGAATCCATACACGCCTGGCGACCCGTGGCGCGAGATCAGTCACTTTGGTTCGAGCCCCGCGACGGCGCAGACGTTTGTGCAAGATCACGGCGACAAGCTCTATCGCCGCAGCTTGTACACGTATTGGAAGCGCACGATGCCGCCTCCGAATATGGCGTCATTTGATGCGCCGAATCGCGAGGTGTGT
>CAIWCL010000284.1 GCA_903911205.1 uncultured bacterium | reverse complement strand
CCAAGGTGGGAGCGATTACGCGCTTATCGAAGGCAGCGACATCGTGGTCATCACAGCGGGCATCCCGCGCAAGCCGGGCATGAGCCGCGACGACTTGATCGTGACGAACATGGGCATCGTGTCGAGCGTGGCCGAGAAGGTCGCGAAGCACGCGCCGAACTCGATCATCATCGTGCTCTCGAATCCGCTCGACGCGATGGTCTACACCGCATGGAAGGCGTCGGGTTTCCCAGCGAATCGTGTGCTCGGTCAAGCAGGCTGCCTTGATGTCGCGCGGTTCCGCGCGTTCCTCTCGATGGAACTCGGCTGCTCGATTGAGGACATCCAAGCGCTGCTCCTTGGTGGCCACGGCGATGACATGGTGCCGCTCCCGCGCTTTACGAGCGTGCACGGCATCCCGATCGACCAGCTCCTGTCGAAGGAAACCATTGACAAGTGCGTTCAACGCGCGAAGGTCGGCGGCGGTGAGATCGTCCAGCTCATGGGCACATCTGCCTACTACGCACCAGCGTCGGGCGTCATTCAGATGGCGGAAGCGATCATCAAGGACAAGAAGCGCATTCTCCCGTGCGCCGCGTACTGCGAGGACGCGTTCGGCGTCGCGCCGGGCGCGAAGGGTGCGGGTTATTTCGTCGGCGTTCCGTGCGTGCTCGGTAAGGGCGGCATGGAGAAGATCGTCGAGATCAAGATGACCGCCGACGAGCAGGCGCTCTTCAACGAAAGCGCGCAGCATGTGAAGGATCTCGTGAAGGTCGTGAAGGACCTTGCGGCGAAGCCAAACGAGGCTGGTCAGCCGAGCTTCCCGAAGCTGGTGTGAGATCTGTGACGAACTGATTCGATCTCGGCGGCAGGCCCAAGCGATATGCGTTTGCGCCTGCCGCCGTGTCATTTGCGGGTGATCAGATCGGCGGGCCTGCTTCGGTTCGCGAGGACCAGCTCGTGGTCATGACGGCCACCCGTTCACGATACGGACATGCCAGTTTCGATGAACCATGTCGTCGTTCGTGTTGTCGTTGCGATTGTTGCGTTGTTCGCGGTCGTTTCCCGCGCAGGAGCTCAGGACCGTGATCCCGAGCGGACGGGAGTGGCGGCAAAGTATGAGACCACGCTCGCCTCGGCGATCTCCGCGTTGGCCGCGGGGGACGCGGTGCAGGCGGAGAAGTTTGCCTTCAGTTTGACCGTGCTCGACGAGTCACGCTGCGAGGGCCACGCGGCGCTCGGGGCTGCGCTTGCGAGGCAGGGCAAGGCCGCGGACGCGAAGAGGTCGTTCGAGGCTGCAAAGTCGAAATCTGTTGACGGCGAGCGTAGCTTGATCGACCTCTTGGCGGCGATGTCTCCGACAGCGTCCGTCGAGCGTGGAACCAGCACGTGGTACGAGGTGATTGCGCTGCAGCCGGATGCTGCGGTGGTGACGGACGCCGCAGGCCGCGCGCGGATGGTGGCCACGGGGCTGCCGTGGAAGGTGCGCGATCGGAAGACCGGGATCGTGATGCTGCTTTGCCCTCCGGGCGAGTTTGTGATGGGGTCGCCCGAGAACGAGGTAGGGCGGAGCAACGACGAAGCGCAGCAGCGGGTCTCGATCACGCGAGCGT
>CAIWCL010000283.1 GCA_903911205.1 uncultured bacterium | reverse complement strand
CGCGGCGCAGCGCTACAGCTGGCCGAACGGCGGTTCGAGCGCCCCTGGCACCACCGTGATCGGTACCGTGAACCTCACCACCGCCCTGGCCTTCACCGGTAACGCTGCGGTCGACGGCACCATCTGGCTGGGCAACGGCTACGGCGCCGCGGGTACCTCGGGCACCTGGACCGGCTCGATCACCCTCATCGGCGTGGACGCGGTTCCAGCCCCAGGCGCGATCGCTCTCCTCGGTCTCGCTGGCCTCGCTGGCCGTCGTCGTCGCTGAGCGACCGACTGAACTCAGCATTCGCTGGGTCATTTGAAACTTTCAACTGGGCGACCTGCAAAGGTCGCCCGGTTGTCGTTTTCCACCGCACATCGGACTGAGCCCACGCCCGCGTCGTGGACCGATGCGCAAACTCTCTCTGCGAGGGCTCTCTCTTCGGTACAACCCGCGCAGCCGGAACCGTGGAGCGATGTCTCGCGACTGATCTTGTCAATCAGGTTGCGGGGGGACCACTTTGGTGGCACGGTGTTGTTGAAGGCAGTTCCAGCTGCGGAGCCGCGAACCTGCACTTCGACACCATACATCGGGGAAAACATGAAGCATTGCACGCGTCTTGGAGCAGGAATCGCCGCCACGCTCGCCACAACTCTCGCAGCCAATTTCGCGAGTTCGGCCTCGGCCGACGTCACGATCACGCTGACAAACCAGAGCTTTACCGGCCTCAGCTTCATGGAAGCGATCAACTACGCTGCCGGCGCAAATCTCGTCGGAACCCTGACCGGTGCATCGATCAACGTCACACTGGATTCCTCTGTCTCGTACACCTATGCGGACGACCTCTGCCTCTACATCGATCAGGGCGAGTTCTCGACCGAAGGCTTGCTGCAAATCGGCGGCTATTCCGACCTCGAAGCCTCGGAGCGCCACATCTGGCCAAACGGCGCGAGTGACGCGCCGGGAACAACCGCGATCGGCACCGTCACACTCGAAAGCGCACTGCAATTCACCGGTGATCGACTCGTCGACGGGACGATTTGGATTGGGAATGGCTACGGCGCGGACGCAACGCTTGGAACATGGACCGGCACAGTCACGCTCCACGGCGTGAACGCCATCCCCACGCCTGGCGCGATGGCGCTCCTCGGCCTCATCGGGCTGACCCGACGCGCTCGCCGGTAAGGCGACCAAGGCTCGCCGACCTCCGCGAAGAAACGCAACACAACGCCGGGCGACCTCTTGGTTCGCCCGGTTTTTTCGTTTCATGCAACAGGCCGTAGGTGCCTCGCGCCAGTTCAGAGCAGCAACTTCGCGAGCACCACAATCACGATGATCGCAATGACGTCGAGCACCAGACCGGCGCGCATCATGTCGCGGACGTGCACGCGTCCCGATGCAAAGACCAGCGCATTCGGCGGCGTTCCCACCGGCATCGCGAACGCCCAACTCGCCGCAAACACGGCGGGGATGACAAGCTGCTCTGGCGCCACACCGAGGCCGGGTGCGATCGCGCCAACGATGGGCACCGCCATCGCGGCAAGCGCGGTGTTCGAGGCGACTTCACTCGCAAAGACGAGTACCGCGACCACCACCAGAAGGACGCCAATCGACGGCAATGCCCCGGCCGACTGAAAGACCGTGCCGAGCGATGCAGCGAGCCCCGTTCGCTGCATCGCGTCGGCGAGACAGAGCCCGCCGCCAAAGAGAACAAGGACACGCCACGGTACCTGCGCGAAGTCACGAGGCGCGAGCACGCCCTCACCCCTCCGCAACACGCTTGGCGCGAGAAAGAGCGCCGTCGCAGACACGATGGCAATCGTTCCATCAGAAACGCCGGGAGCCAACTTCCTCCAGTACTCCCGCGTGACCCATGCAAAGACGGCGCACAGGAAAACCGCGAGCGCGATCCATCCGTCGCGCGTGATCGGCGCGATGCGCGCCGAGGCTCGCGGCACTTCAACTCCCCTTGCGGGGAACAGCCAAATGCCAAGAACCAGAACCGCGAGCGGCAGCATCACCGCTGTCGCAGGGATGCTGAAGCGAAGCCAACGGATGAAGTCCATCTCCACGCCATTTTTCGCGAGCCACTCAATGGCGATTGGGTTCGGCGGGCTTCCGATGGGCGTCAGCGCGCCGCCGATACTCGCACCGAACGCGACTCCGAGGAGGAGCGCGGTGGAAAATCGCGACGCGCCCGCGATGGCTTGATCGTCGCGGTTCCCAGCGAATTCGCGCGCCCGCGCCCCAAGCGCAAGCGCGAGCGGCAGCATCGTCGCCGCCGTCGCGAGGTTCGAAACGAACGCGCTGAGGAGCGCAGTTGCGAGCATGACCGCCGCAAGCACTGCGATCGGCCGCGTACCGGCGACCGCGATCAACCCCTCGGCGAACCTGCGCGAGATACCGCCCCGGTCGAGCGCCAATGCCAGCAGCGCTCCCCCGCCGAAGAGGAACATCACATCGTTCGCATACGGCGTTGCAATCTCTGAGGGCTTGCCAATGCCGATCAAGGCCAAAACGACGAAGGGCAAGAGTCCGGTGACGGCGGGGTCGACCGCGAGCGTCACCCACCATGTCGCCATCCACGACAGGAGGCCGAGCACCCAAGACCCATCGGCGCTCAATTCGCCCCACGCTCCGATCGAAGGATGGGTCGCAAGAACCACGATCGCTGCAAGTACCGGCCCCAAGAAGAGCCCAATCCGCGCGACGTTCTTCGATCCATCCTCCATCTCATCCACCGTCGCGTCGAGCGCCGCACTCACCACGTTCGGCGCGCGAGCGGCGGATTTGATCTCGCGAGGGCTGGCGTGCTCTTGATCCATGGCGGGGACGATACCGCGCAGGTGCGGGCTGATCGGCCGAGGGTTGCCGCATCGAGCCCGTCCGTACAACCATTCCCACTGTCCGCCAATCTTCTTGGGGCCGTCGATTCGAGAGTTTTGCGAAGTTTGCACCTTCCTCGTCCCTCGTTGCGCGGCATGCTCCAACAACCGTCATGCTTCGAGCCTCACGGAACGACTCTTTCACCCGTACCACCCTCGCCCGCGCCCTCAGCCCGATCGTTTCGATCCTCGCAGCCACGGCCGGACAGGCTGTTCCCACCTCGACGGCATGCGCCCAAGGTGGCAACTTCACCAATTTCGAATCGCCACAAACCCACCCGATCGACGTGACGCCGGATGGATCCGTGCTCCTCGCGGTCAACACCGCCGACGGGCAACTCGAAGTTTTCGATCTCGTCGGCGGCCTCCCGGTGCGGCGCGGCTCTGTCGCGGTCGGCGTCGATCCCGTATCGGTACGCGCCCGCTCAAACGGCGAGGCGTGGGTCGTCAACCAGATTTCTGACTCGGTGAGCGTCGTCGATCTCGCAACGATGCGCGTGACGCGCACCATTCTTGTGGGCGACGAACCCGCGGACATCGTCTTCACCACGAAGCCCGCGCGCGCCTTTGTCTCGCTCGCGATGTCGTCGCGCGTGGTTTCCTTCGACCCAGCCGCCACGGCTCCATCGCTCACCACGACGGTCATCGCGGGCGCGTCACCGCGTGCACTCGCTACGAGCCCCGACGGTCGCACGGTCTATCTTGCGATCTTCGAATCCGGCAATCGCTCCACGGTTGTCCCACGCACGATCGTGAACAGCGCTGCGAGCCCCTACAACGGAGTCAATCCCCCGCCGAACTCTGGCGCCACCTTTGACCCGCCGCGCAATCCCGGACAACCGACGCCGCCACGCGTCGCGCACATCGTTCGAAAGAACGCGCTTGGGCAGTGGATCGATGACAACAATCGCAACTGGTCGAGCCTCGTCACATGGGACGTCGTCGACAATGACATCGCGGTGATTGATGCCGCAAGCCTGACGACGAGTTACGTGCCGAGTTTGATGAGCTGTGTAGCCAGCATCGGTGTTGCACCGAATGGCACGGTCCTCGCGGTCGGCATCGCCGCACGCAATGAGATTCGCTTCGAGCCGAAACTCGACGGCGTGTTCGCGACGATGGTCGGTGCGTTCACCGGCGCGGGTGGCACGTCGCCGGTCGTGCGCGATCTCAATCCGCACCTCACGTACGCCTCCAGTTCAATTCCTGAACTCGAGCGTTTCCAATCGATTGGCGATCCGCGTGGAGTCGCGTGGATGCCCGATTCGAGCGCGGCCTACATCGCATCGCTCGGCACGAACTGCGTCATCGCAATGTCACCCGCGGGCGCGCGTCTTGCAAAGATTGGCGTGGGCGAAGGCCCAAGCGGCATCGTGATGTCGCCAAACGGCCAATTCGTTTACACGCTCAATCGCTTCGAAGGATCGGTGAGCGCGATTTCGACCGCAGGCGCGAGCGAAGTCGCTCGTTCGACCTTCCATGATGCAACACCAGCCGCGGTGCGCGCGGGCCGCAAGTTCCTCTTCGATACGAACCTCACGTCCGGGCTCGGCCACGTGTCATGCGCAACGTGTCACATCGACGGCCGCAGCGATCGCCTCGCATGGGATCTTGGCGACCCAACCGGTGCCGTGGAGGCTTTCGACGAAGTCTGCCAAGTTGCTGCGCCCGGCGCATGCATTTCGTGGCACCCGATGAAGGGACCGATGACGACCCAAACATTGCAAGGCATCATCGGCAATGAGCCATTCCACTGGCGCGGCGAAAAGGATGACTTGAGCGAGTTCAACGTCGCGTTCACGCATCTGCAAGGTCGCGGTAGCGAGATTTCCCCGACGGAAATGGCGTCGCTGCAGGATTACCTCGCATCACTCGTCTTCCCACCGAATCCAAACCGCAACATCGACAACACGCTGCGCACATCGGTGGCGATCTTCGGCGGCACGCAGACCGGTTTCAACGTGACAGGGAATGCCGTGACTGGGCAAAATCTCTTCAACACCGGCCAGTTCTTCGCGGGGCCTCCGGGCGCGCCCGGATTGACGTGCATTTCCTGCCACGTGGGCGCGATTGGATCGAACAATCGCGTGGATATTCCGGCTCCAGGCGGCGAAGCGCAGAATCGCAAGAACGCGCATCTTCGTGAACTCTGGCGCAAAGTCGGCGCGAGCAACACGTCGACGACGGCGCTCCGCGGCTTCGGCTTCGAACACAACGGTGAGAAGTTCACCTTCCAAGACGCGATCACGACGGGCTTCACCTTCGCGAACAACCCGACTGGCCAGCAGCAGCGGCGCGATATGGAAGCGTTCTGCATGTCGTTCAACTCAGGCACGCATGCGGGTATCGGGCAACAGACGACGGCCAATGGTGTCGCCAACGACACCGCGCGGATCAACCAGTTCGTCACCATCGCTACGGCACAAGGTGGACTCGGACTGATTGTGAAGGGCCGAGTCCTTGGCGAAACGCGCGGATGGACGTTCGTCGCAGGTGCGTTCCGGCCGGATCGCTCGAGCGAGTCGAACCTCACCCCTGCCGCACTGCTTGCACTTGCGGCACCAGGCAGCGAACTCACGTACACGCTCATTCCGCAAGGATCACAGACGCGGCTCGGTATTGACCGCGACCTCGACGGGTTCTTGGACCGCGACGAAGTCGACGCAGGCAGCGATCCGGCAGATGCGTCGAGTGTGCCCGGGGCCTGCCTTGCAGACATCTCGCCGGCGATTCCCGATGGGATCGTGAACGGTGGTGACCTCGGAGCACTACTCTCTGGTTGGGGTAGCGCTGGCGTCACCGATCTCGACGGAAGCGGCTCAACGGACGCCGCTGATCTCGCGACCCTGCTCGGCGCGTGGGGCGCGTGTCCGTAAGCGAAACCTGCGCAGACGAAAGAACATTTCCCAACGCCCACCCTCCCGGTGGGCGTTTTTTCATGTGCGCCCGCAATGCAGAGCCGATGCGGAGCGTTCAGTGTTACCGCGGGTTTCGTCAGGCTTGCCTGCACGCGGCGTGGGTCGGTTCGTCGAGGCGTTTCGTCAAGACGAGTGCCTCACGGACTGGCGCCTTTCTCAACGCCGCTCTTGCGGCCACAACTTTGGAGTCGGCTTCGCGCCGCGCATCATGCAGCACACTCGCATCCTCACAAGTCTTCTCGCGCTTTCGCTTTCCTCGCTCGCCCTCGCTCAACAGGATGG
This sequence comes from uncultured bacterium, assembly GCA_903911205.1. Classification (GTDB taxonomy): domain Bacteria; phylum Planctomycetota; class Phycisphaerae; order Phycisphaerales; family SM1A02; genus QWPT01. Next base: position 3,128 of record CAIWCL010000283.1, on the reverse strand, counting down.
CACGTTCCCACCCGGCGGCCAGGGGCAGGGCTCTCAGGGGCAGGGCTCTCAGGGGCAGGGTGCACCAGGCCAGGAAGGCCAACGCCCCAGTCGCGGCGGCCAAGTCGATCCGGCGCAGATGGTGGAGCGACTGATGGGTATGGATCAGAACGGCGACGGCAAGCTCTCGCGCGATGAAATGCCGCCGATGCTGGTCGAGCGCATCTTTGAGCGCGCCGACACCAACAAGGACGGCTTCGTCGAGCGTGCTGAGCTCGAAATCGTCGCGAAAGAAGGCGGCGCACTCCGCGGTATGGGTGGGCAAGGCGGTCAGGGTGGTCAGGGCGCTCAGGGCCGTGGCGGTGCACCCAACATGGAGAGTTCGATGAAGCAAGCGAACGGCGCGTTCCGCGCGCTGCGCGCTTCCGCGATGGACGCTACGACGCAGAAGGCGGACCTCGACGCCGTTCAGCGCCTTCAAATGGGCTTGGTCGCGTCGAAGGGTGCGATCTCTTCGGTGCCGATGTCGGAAGCGGCGAAAGCAAAGTTCGGCGAAGACAAGGCTGCGTATGAACGCGAGTTCCGCAAGACAATCCTCGGTTCGATCATGACGGCCTTCGAAATCGAGAGCGCGATTCTCGCCGGCGACACCGCCGCTGCGAAGGCCGCACTCGAGAAGCTTCACGATGCTGAAGAGTCGGGACACAAACTCTTCCAGAAGGATGAGGGTGGCGAGGAAGCCGCTGCGCCCGCGGGCGCGGAAGGCGGAGCTGCCGGCGAGCGTCCGCGCGGTCGTGGTGGCCGCGCGAACCGCCCGCCCGCCGGGGAGTGAGCGATCGGCGCATCCGCGCACGAAAGTTTTCCCAAGCGCAGATCTCACACATTGACCCGCGGGCGACGGCCACAACCGTCGCCCGCGGTCTTTTTTGAATCACCCCTCCACTGCAACCAGCGTCGGGCGAACGCCCCAATTGGCCCTGCAGCTCCCGTTTTAGACGGGAAAGAGCATAAATCCGGAGAGACCGATCCGTATTTATACTATTGTCTCTCCAAAGGACTTCCACTTCCGCGGAGCGCGCGAGAGCACGAACCGCTTGCCTGCCTACGACGGGATCACGTGCACGACAGATGCACGACCGATGCACGACGGATGCACGACGGATTCGTGACGGAAGCGCGACTCCACTTTCGAAGGACACTTTCCATGTCGAATCACCAACGCACACTCGAGCAGCTCTTCGCCCACCCGACATCGCACAACATTCACTGGCGTGACATCGTCAAGATGTTTGAGTCGCTCGGTGCAACGACAGAGGAAACCAAGCATGACCACCTCAAGGTCAGGTTCGGTGCCCACGAGATGACGTTCAACATCCCGCACGGTGGAGGTCACACCTTGCAGTCGGATCACGAGATCTCTTCTATTCGTCGCTTCCTTCGCGACTGCGGGCATGCCCCTGCCGCGCAGAACGCATGATTTGAAGAGCATCAGTTGAAGAGCATCAGTTGAAGAGCATGAGTTGAAGAGCATGAGTTGCGGAATGCTGTGCGGTCTTTCGATCGCAGTTTCCCGCGGGTCCACTCGCTCTGAAACCGAGCCTTTGTTCAGGCCTTCTTGTTGGGGTCTCGCGTGCGCGCGAGGCGGTACGCCGATCGCGGCCGGATTCCACCAGATCCGGTCGCGGTACTTTTTGGACGAGCCGAGTTGTCCATATGCACTTCACGCAACAACTCACACGGCGAACAACTTCGAAATCCAAGCGTCGCTGCGCCCAAGACCTGAACGCTCCCACTGCGCAGCGCTCGGCCTCGGTACGAGAGTGAGCACCGCGACAGAGATGAGCGTTGCTCCTTGGATCGAGCGCGCAAAGACAAACTCAAACTGCGCGGCGAGACAGAGCCCGAAAAACGCGGCCAGCAGAATCACCGCGATTGGTTCCTCGCGCAATCGCCGGAGTGCACCTCGGAGCCCAAGGATGACCGTCGCGAGGAGTAGCCCTGCACCAACAAACCCCGATTCGAAGAGGACGTCAAGGATCGTGTTATGCGAGTACCCGATCTCGCGGGCCCATCGCACGACGGTGGCGCCCCGTTCCGCACGAACTTCCGCTGGCGCAGCGTCGATGAGTCGATCCACTTCCGTACGCCACGCCTTGCGACCATGCCCGAGCACTGGCGCATCGCCGATCGCATGTGCCGTCCAACGCCACAGCTCGATCCGCTGCGACGAATACTCGTTGAGTTGCTGATACACGGTCGGGGCGCGATGCGGATCCCACACCACGGAACTCTCACGAATCGCCGTAAGCCCCTTCGTCGCAACGCCACCACTGAGTGCACTCACCCCGACCGCCAAACCGAGGAGTAGCGGCGCACCGAACCCAACGACGAGGCGCGTCCGACGCGAGAAGAACCGCCATCCGATGACGGCGACAGCAACAACCGCCGCAAGCGACCCCACAAACGGCGCACGCTGTGTGAGTGCTCCTTGAAAGACGAGCGCGAGCCCCGCGAGTATGCCTCCGACCATTCGCACGCGCCCACGCGCGACGAACATCGCGAACGTTCCTGCGGCGACGAGGACGACGAGCGTCCACTGTGTGCCGTCGACGAGGTTGGTCGAGAGTTCAGGCCAGACGCTCGAGCGCAAGGCGGCACGAACCATCATGATCGCGACTTCAAGCGCGCCGCCTGCGATGAGGCCCAGGAGCAAGAGTCGCCATCGATGAAGTACCGGCACCAACAACAACGGAATCAGGAAGCGACGCTCAGGAATCGTGAGTTCCCACATATTCTCGCGTCCATACGCGAGCGTTGCGATCGCTGTCCAAACGAGATAGGCGAAGACAAGGAGAAACGGCGGTGTCCAGAACGCAGCGCGCAGGACGCGCAACGACGCACGAAACCGAAAGAGCACGACAACGATGAGCCATGCGAAGAGCACGGCCTCCAGTGCGCGGAGCAGCGACAGTGATGCGAGCCATGCTGCCACCGACCACGCGAGGACATCGGTCCGCGTTGGATCTGCGCGCTCGTACTCCTCGAGTTCAGCCTCGAGCGACCGTGGAGGGAAAATCACGCCAATCGCGCCAAGCACCCCTAGCACGATGGGCACCCTTCACTCCGTGACATCGTCGTACCTCGAGACT
>CAIWCL010000282.1 GCA_903911205.1 uncultured bacterium | reverse complement strand
GCGAGCTACGACGCGCTGCATGCCGACCTCATGGGATTGAAGGGCGTCACCAAGCGCGCGGCCTACGTTGTCGGCACCGACGGCAAGGTGGCCTACGCCTGGGAAGCGGAAATCCCCAAGACGCAGGTTGACTTCGCGGCCATCAAGGCTGCGGTCGCTGCGGCCCGCTGACCAACAGGCATCTTCCGCAAACCCGACTTGGTCAGACTCGCCCTCAGCGTGCCGCAGGCGTCGACGGCACCCGCGGCGGCGCGGGCGCGGGAGTCGCGGCTGTCGTCGGTTTCGGACCCGGTTTTTCTCGTTGAAAGCGCGCCTTCGTCATTTCGTAGGCGCGCTTTGTCTTTGGGTCTGTTTGTAGTTGAATCGCCCGATCGATCATGGAAAGGGCCGCTGCACGATCGCCTTTCGCAAACTGCGCGAGTGCAAGTACCTCGATCGACTTCGGATCATCCGGACCAAGTGCTTCAGCCGCTCGCGCAAGAGCCATCGCGAAATCCACATCTCGCATCCGGACTTGCGGGGCTTCGAGGACTCCGCGTGCGAGGTTGCGAAGCACGGTCGCGTCCTTCGCCGCCGCGACCGCGAGTTCGCGACCATACGCGTATCCCTCTGGGATCATGTTCGCCTCACTCAACATGAGGACGAAGCGTTGGGCGCGCAGAGAGTCGGCGCGCGCGGGTACCGCTGCGATCACCGCGTCGTAAAGCGAGAAGACATCCTTCCACGAACCGTCCTTCTGTGCTTTTTGAGTTGCGGTGCGGATCGCATCGAACGCATGGGCGCTCTGTGAGCGCTGAATGAACTCATCACGCACACTGGCCGGATCCCACGTTCCTGCTGCGATCTTCGCGAGCGGCTCTTCAGCAAGATCAGGGTGTCCGTACCAAAGCACGACACCGTCGCGCACCACGAAAAGCCGCGGCGACTGATTCTGGAAGGTCGGATACTGCATCGCCTTTGCGGCGGCTTCTTGAGGATCCGAGGCCACCCACGCGGGTGCGTGTTCGGCGTGAGCGCGATCCAGCAGCCAGGCCTTGGTGATCGCTTCATCTTCCCACGTCACCGCGATGAACTTGAACTGTTTGGGTGCATAACGCTGTTGCCACTCCGCAATCATGGGTGCAGCCGCAGCGCAGAGATTGCACTTCGTGTTGAAGTAGTCGAAGACGTACGTGACACCAGGCTCAAACTCGCGGATCGCGTCGCCTTTCACGAAGCTGCCCATCTGCGGAAACGTGATTTTCGCGCCCGGGAAAACTGTCGGCATCGGCACGGTGTAGGTCGCGACCGCCGCTACTTGGGCGGTTGGTTCGCTCGTCGACGGCACGTTCGGGGAGGCAGACTGAAATGCCGCATGCGTTGCGGTGGGTCGCGCGGCTTGGAACGCGAAGACGAAGCCGATCGATGCCATCGAGCACGAACGTGCAGCGCGATACAAGAATGGTCGCGACGATTGAAACTTGGAAAGAGTGTGCATAGAGCAGAGGACTCGCGAGAGCGAAGACGGCGAACGTTGCATTCTGTCGCCTTCGGATTAGAAACGGTCGTTCACGAGGCTTGAGAAGTTGTTTGAAAGGTGGTTTCCGAAGTCGTCGGGGATATTGCGGGGGATGTCGCCGGGGAGGTCGCGGGGGCGTTTGCGGAGGAAGAATTCGTGGGCGAACCGACCGACGGGTTCCCGCGCAACGATCGGCGAACAATGATGCCGAGTTTGGGTGCGATCGGATGATCGGTCTCGATGACAATCCGAACAGGCTTCCCCGCGGCGCGCCACCGCTCCCAATCGATCATGACCTTTTGTGTCAGCGCTCGCTGTGAAGGAAGCGGGGCAGTGACGTCAGGTTCAACTGCGACAACGGCGAACTCTTGTCCGTCCGCCGACTCGATCTTCACTTCTCCCGAGGGAAGTTCCGTCGTGCCGTCCAGCGGACCTTCGAGCGTCGAGGGGCCAAAGGTGAGATATGTCGCCACGCGTCCTTTGACCGTGAGGAACACCGGGTCCATCCCCTCCAGATCGAAGGTCACGCGTTTCACGAGTTCGACACCTTGCTGTGTTCCCGCATCCATGGTGATCGTTGTTTCAACCGATTCGCCCGGCGCGATTGGCTCCTCCGGCCAGGTCGGCGTCGTGCAACCACAATCCGCGAGTGCCTTGAGAATCTTGATTGGCGACGAGCCCGTGTTCGTCAGACGAACCGTCTTCTCTACGGGTGTGTTCGGAAGCAAATCGCCCATGACGAGTTCGGTTGGCTCGATCCGCAGGGGAGACTGGGCCGCCTCATCGTCCACCGCAGCAATCTCACCCGCTGACTCCTGGTCTGTGGATGCCGTGCCTGTCGATGCCGTCTCGTTGCGAGAATCCGAAGATCGGTCGCAACCCAAGGCGCAGAGTGAAGCACCTACACACAGCAACGAGAACGCACGAGTTCGATGATGACGCAGAAGCATGTTCTTCATGATCGCAGATTGTTCCGAGGTTGCGAAGCCAAGAACTTCTTTCGAGAATCTCTCCGTGGACGCTCCAATCCCGAACCATCTGCCACACCCTCGCCCCAACATCCCCGGTTTTCCGCCGGATCGATGCGCCGCGTATCTCGCCGGGACGGAGGGATCACCACCTCGGGCGCAGTTGCTCACCGCCATGCAGGCCGTGCGCTCGCAAACGCCACAGCAGAGTCACGCCGGCAAGGCCGTGCAGATCGCACTCGATGTTGGGTGCGGGCCCGGAAGAGAAGTGGTCGCACTCCGAGCGGCGGGTTTTGAAGTTGATGCGATCGATCCGTACCCCGAGATGATCGAGCGAACGCGCGAAGCGCTTCGCGCGGCGAGGTTCGATGTCGATCAAGGTCTGTTGCTGACCGCCACGCTCGAGGAGTTTGCGTCACGACTTCTCCTTCTCCCGGAGCGCTACGACCTCATCCACGCGGGGTTTGTGATCCCATTTGTTCGGCCCGCGTCATTCGCGCAATGTTGGTCATCGCTCGTCGCATCGCTTGCTTCAAGCGGCGTCTTCGCAGGCCAATTTTTTGGCCCGAACGACGATTTCATTCGCGATGCGGCGTCTGGCGAAATGACCTCCCACACTTCAGAGTCGATCGATGCGCTCTTTCAGAAGTGGGAGATCCTTGAGCGCGAGGAAGTAGATCGCGATGGCGCCATCGGCAGGGGTGCGCCAAAGCACTGGCACGTCCATCACGTCATCGCGCGAAAGAGGCCCGCCAAGATCGACTGAGAGGGTGGGTGACAGCCGCCGCAGCGGCGACCGCGAAAGCCTCACGCAATGCACGCCAGAGGGAGCCGCCGCAGCGGCGACCGCGAAAGCTTCACGCGATGCACGCCAGAGGGAGCCGCCGCAGCGGCTGTCATACACGCGAAAGGTCGCCGCCGCAGCAGCGACCGCTCAAACACTCAAGCGGGCGAAGGGGATCGAACCCTCGACATTCAGCTTGGAAGGCTGACGCTCTACCGCTGAGCTACGCCCGCAGCGGGGCCGGGAATATAGCCGAACGAGCGCGCTCTGCGGGGACACATCTCCCTGCATTGCCGGTTCTCGTTCGCCGGCCGTCAGAGCCGAGAGTCCAGACGCCCTCCGGTCGACAGAAGCGGGCGGAGCGAAAGAAAACTCGTTATCTTGTCGCCCCCTTGCCGACAACCGTCGCGCAAGGCGTCCGGCCAAGGGCCAGCGGGCGGAGGATCCCGCGCCAAGGTCGGAGTCAGGCATCCGGAGACGTCTTTTCTGCCGTGTTTGTTTCGGTCGGAGTACCGAATCAGCGGCAACGAAGTCTCCGGTCCGTCAGCGTTTGCAAGCATCATGCAGATGTGAACTGAGATGTAAACCAGGTCCAAGTGGCACGGCGTCGCCGTTTCCACGCAACAGGAAGACCGCCTTTATGCAGACAGCACTTTCTCGCACGGGTCGGGCGCTCGCAGCCCTCATTCCCGTATTCCTCGCCTCCGCCGCATTCGCGGGTGAAGCGGATCTGAAGCTTCCGAACGTCAACGCAATTGACTTCGGTGGCGGCATCACGGGCCAGACCATCATGATGGGTGGTCTTGTGATCTCGGTCCTCGGCGCACTCTTCGGCCTCGTGCAATACAAGCAGACCGTTGCGCTGCCAGCACACAAGTCGATGCTCGCGGTTTCCAACATCATCTGGGAAACCTGCAAGAGCTACATCATCCAGCAGGGCAAGTACCTCTCGGTGCTGTGGATCCTCATCGCGGGCGCGATCATCTTCTACTTCGGCTTCCTTGAGCACAAGGGTCTGCGCGACGTCGTTGTGATCCTGCTCGCATCGGTGCTCGGCATCCTCGGCAGCTACGGCGTTGCGTGGTTCGGTATCCGAATCAACACGCAAGCGAACTCGCGCGCGGCCTTCGCGTCGCTCAAGGGCTACCCGCTTCCAGTGCTCGGCATTCCGCTGAAGTCGGGCATGTCGATCGGCATGCTCCTCGTGTCGGTCGAACTCTTCTTCATGATCTGCATCCTCTGCTTCCTCCCAGCAGAGTTGATTGGTCCTTCGTTCATCGGATTCGCGATCGGTGAGTCGCTCGGCGCATCCGCGCTCCGCATTTGCGGCGGCATCTTCACGAAGATCGCGGACATCGGCGCTGACCTCATGAAGATCGTCTTCAAGCTTCCTGAAGACGATCCGAAGAACCCCGGCGGCATCGCCGACTGCACCGGCGACAACGCTGGTGACTCGGTCGGTCCGACCGCAGACGGCTTCGAAACCTACGGCGTGACCGGCGTTGCGCTCATCGCGTTCCTTTCGTACTCGCTCGGCGCAGGCCTCGATGCGGCTGGCAATCCTGACGCAGCAAACATCATGTGCGGCAAGCTCATCGTCTGGCTCTTCGCCATGCGTGCGCTCATGATCATCACCTCGCTCGTCTCGTACTTCATCAATGAGGCGATCTCCAAGGCGCGTTTCAGCACCTTGAAGGACTTCCACGAAGAAGCACCGCTCACGTGGCTCGTCTGGATCACCTCGATTCTCTCGATCGTCGTCACGTTCGTTGCTTCGAAGTGGCTCCTTGGCGGCATCGAGTACAACGGTCAAACGCTCGACAACCTCTGGTGGGCGCTCAGCATCATCATCAGCTGCGGCACCATCGCCGGCGCACTCATCCCTGAGTTCACCAAGGTCTTCACCTCGACCACCTGCGGCCACGTTGACGAAGTCGTCAACGCATCGAAGCAGGGCGGCGCGTCGCTCAACATCCTCTCCGGTTTCGTCGCGGGTAACTTCTCGGCGTTCTGGAAGGGTCTCGTCATCGCGGGCCTGATGGGCATCGGTTGGTGGATCTCGACCGACAAGGACGTCGCGGCAATCATGCCTGAGGCGTACTCGTTCGCTGGTCCGATCTTCGCGTTCGGTCTCATCGCGTTCGGCTTCCTTGGCATGGGTCCTGTGACCATCGCGGTCGACAGCTTCGGCCCCGTCACCGACAACGCGCAGTCGGTCTACGAACTCTCCCGTATCGAAGCGCAGCCTGGCATCAAGGAAGAGATCAAGCGCGACTTCGGTTTCGAGCCAGACTTTGAAAGCGCGAAGTACACGCTCGAAAAGGCTGACGGAGCAGGCAACACCTTCAAGGCAACCGCGAAGCCCGTGCTCATCGGTACGGCCGTCGTCGGTGCGACCACCATGGTGTTCGGCATCATCCTCGCCCTCATCAAGTCGCTTGCTGGCGCTGATCAAAGCACCGAGGCCCTCAAGGCTGCTGCGACGATCGTCATCGGCAAGCTCTCCATCGTGACCCCTGAGATCCTCCTCGGCCTCCTCATCGGTGGCGCGGTGATCTACTGGTTCACGGGTGCAGCCACGCAGGCCGTCGTCACCGGCGCGTACCGCGCGGTCGTCTTCATCAAGGAGAACATCAACCTCGATAAGGCTGAAGCGAGCATCGACGACGCCAAGAAGGTCGTGGAAATCTGCACCGTGTACGCGCAGAAGGGCATGACGAACATCTTCATGGTCGTCTTCTTCTTCGCGCTCGGCCTGCCGTTCTTTGATCCATACTTCTTCATCGGTTACCTCGTCGCGATGGCGTTCTTCGGTCTCTACCAAGCGATCTTCATGGCGAACGCCGGTGGCGCTTGGGACAACGCGAAGAAGATCGTTGAAGTGAATCTCCGCGCGAAGGGCACCGACCTCCACGCTGCGACCGTCGTCGGCGACACCGTCGGCGATCCGTTCAAGGACACCTCGTCGGTCGCGCTCAACCCTGTCATCAAGTTCACGACGCTCTTCGGCCTCCTCGCCGTTGAAAT
>CAIWCL010000281.1 GCA_903911205.1 uncultured bacterium | reverse complement strand
TGGACGTGCCGATGGCCTTGTCGGCGTGTACGAGAACAACGGCGTCGGCGTCTTCACAAATCGTTCGGCAACGAGCGGCATTCCCGCATCGACGTCGGGCGCGGGCGTCGTTGCAATCGACTACGACCGCGACGGCGACCTTGATGGTGCTGATGCCGACGCGTTCTGGTCAGTCGCTGGTATCACGCGCGGCGATCTCGATGGAAACGGCACGATCGACGCAGCGGATCTTTCGCTCATGTTGGCATCGTGGGCGCAAACTGCGTCCATCGCCGACATCGACTTCGACGGCGCCGTCGGCGCGTCGGATCTTGCATTGCTCTTGGCGGCGTGGGGTGCGTGAGATCACGCTCGAAGCGAGCCGCACTCACGGCATCACTCACGGGGACACTCACCGCGACACTCACGGCATCACTCACGGCGACGTACACGCGCCCCAATCGGCGAGCAGCTGCGAAAGATCGGGCGCATCCACAACGCCGCTGCCATCGAGGTCTGCGGACCCCGCGCTCCCCCAACTCGAGAGAAGTGACGAGAGATCCGCGGCATCGACCGAGCCATCGCCATTGAGATCCGCGGCGCGCGCGACGCGAAACGAGACAACTTCCGTTCGCCATCCGGCACTCGGGGACTGGACTTCGCCGATACCCCAAAACGTGGTGCCGTCGACCGGGTCCACGACGAGCGCGAAGTAGTCACCCCAGCGAACGTTGTTGCCGGAGGGGCTGTTCGTTCCACCTGCGACGACCGTCGCCGCGCCGAGTGTTCCGGCCGGGTCGCAGGGCAGTCGCCCGGCGACTTCGAGGTTGGCATGTTGGGTTGAGGACGATCGTCCGTAGATGAGGCCAATCGCACCAACGTCATTGACGGCGATCGCGGGGAAGAACGTGTGCTCACCGCCTGTGATCGCGACGCGCCCAGTTTGGAGAAGGGATGACGTGGTGCCCGCGACATCGACTTCGTACCACGCAGCACGCGCATTCGGATTCAACGCGGCGCCGGTGTGATGTGCAGCAACGACGCGATTGTTACGGACGAACGCGTTGAAGATGCGCAGGTCGACGATCCCGAGCGAGCCAGACGGAGTGGGCGCAGATCCATCTCCAACGAGCGCAGGAACCGCGCAGGTTGTCTTCGAGAGAACTGGTGCAGCGAGCGGGTCGTTCACGCGAACGATGCCGAGCGAACTGCTCGAATCGACGTAGACGAGCCGCGCCACGTCGGTCGCATCGCGCGCAGTTGCAACTTGCATGGACGCGCTCGGATCCGCGACATCGCGCCACACAACCGCACCACCGGACATCGCGCCGGGCTTCTCGAAGACTCGCACGAGCGTGCCGCCGAATCCACCGCAGGTTGTCGGCGACGACGAGAGTCGGAAGAGATTTCCCGTGACGTACCAGGCTTGTCCGTCGTAGCCAAGACCGGGGTAGTCGACCCAGTAGCGGCAGCCACCGCCGAGTTCGACGATCGACGGCGTGCGATACTTGAACCACACGCCATTCGGGTCGGAGTCATCCGAGACCGCGATCGTGATCCACGACTCCTGCGTGGCGCTGTAGTACTCGAGGGCAAGCACGACGAAGCGCTGCGTGAATTCGTCGTAGAAGCACTTCGGGTCGAAGGTGAAGTTCCCTGCGCCAATGTCTTCGAAGAATCCTGGATCGCCTGTCGCGTCGAGGAAGTTCTCAAATTGCGGCGTGCCATCCTTGAGATACCACGCGACTTTCATATTGACCGTTGCGACCACGTGAGTGGGGCCGACCGCAAGGCATGGGTCGGGCGGTGTCCACTGCGTCGCGTTGATGGCCGGGAACGCGGGGTCTGTGGAGACGCGCGCGACATCACGCTGCACACCGAAGGTCAGCGCGTTGGCGACGCCCTCTGGCAGGGTGGGCTTCTTGTGTGCGGGGAGAAGGCTGCCCGGGCGTCGCTGTGGACCTGGGAAGCTGCGGCGGTCGAGTTGCTCGGCGACGGAGCGCGAATCGAAGATCGACACCGGCGCTGTTCCAACGACGGCCGGGCCGCCGATGGCGAGCGAAATCGCCGGTGGGATCGTTGCTGGATCGCGACCGGATGGAGGCGTCATTCCTTCAGCGGTCGGGCCCGCGGCGATGGGTGACGGGGTTCGGGTGCTGCACGCGCCAAGCAGCCCGGAGAACACCAACAGACCGACGGGCAAGCAGCGTGCGATTTTGAGGCTCATCGCAGAAATCTATCGGATTGAGCCCTTCGTGCGAAGCAGAATCCCTTGACCTCTTCAAACCGGTTGCTGGTCGAGCGCGGATTTGTGCATCATCGATGCGCGATGCGATCAACTCCACGCAGCGAGCAGCAACGCGAGATCTGCGGCACCAACCGACCCATCGCCATCGATGTCGCCGATCGTCGAGCCGCCCCAGTTGGTGAGGAGGAGCGAGAGATCCGCACCACTGACTGCGCCGTCGCCATTCAAGTCCGCTGGATTGGCGCGTGCAGCAGGAGCAGCGAGCATGAGCGGCATGGACGAAGGGTCACTCGGAGCTCCGGGCTTGAAGAGTCCGAGGCTTGCGCTTGCGGTGGTCGGAGCGGTGTTCGCATCGAACCAGAAGTTGTAGAGCGTTGCGAAACGAAGCGCGTTGCCGTTCGGGCTCACAGAGTAGGTGCCGCCGGTCCACTCGATGGCGCCGCCCGACGTCGAGATCGACCAGTCGGTTGGGTCAAACGGATCACCCGAGTGGTAGTTGATGTCCTTGAAGCCAGCGTTCGTGATGGTGACCCCTGACGGCACAGGAATCCGCAGCGATCGACCCGATCGATCCGAGTTCAGGTTCTGGATCGCGTACTCGTAGCGCCAAGTTCCGTTGCCATTGTCCTTCACGCGATACCCCGCGAGGAAACGACCGTCGTTCGGCACGTCGCAGGTGACAATCGAGACGGCGGTGTCGAAGGCGCGCCATGCTTCAATCGCAGGCTGTTGTTGGTTGGTTGCACCTGAGTAGGTGAGGTTGTAAGCGCCGCCCGTGAGTGTGCCGACCGTGAATTGCCGCCACGAGGCGTTGTTGTCGTCGTTGCCGGCGGCAGCATCTTCGGGATGGATGTACTGGCCCTCGATCAGGTAGCGCGCGCCCGCGTTCTGTGTTGGGTTGAGATCGTTGGCGGCCACTTGCAAGCGTCGGCCAATCGTGACTGGTGCTGCGGGCATTCCGACGTTGTATGAGCCAGGGAAACCGCCAGTCGCGGCGTTGACTTCCTTTCGCGTTCCGAGGCCGCCCTGATCGCCGTTGAGTCCGGCGCTGTACGGATCCGAGCAACCGATGCCGAGGATCGGTGGACATCCACCGGCAGCGGGAATGCAAGTTCCACACAGGTTCTCTTGCAGTGCGCAGAAGCCATGCTTGCCCCAACTCATTCCAATCTGCTCGAAGCGTCCGCCGCGGTAGCGGAACATGTTCGTCGGGATGAACGGGTGGCGGTTGTCGGGCGCGCCGTACCAACTCAGTTGAGCGGTGCCGATGTTGCAGCTCGTCGTTCCAAACGCATAGGCCATGATCGTCTGGCCGTTCACGACCACCGAACCGTACTTGGCGATGTCAGGAAGCGCTCCCACGATGACGTCCGGCGCTTCTTTTCCGCCGCCGCCGCCGCCACCGCTTGGCTCCGTAATCGTGAGTGTCCCGAGTCCGCCATCGTTCGCCCAATAGGCACCGATCGCCACGATGTACGTGGTACCCGCGACAAGCGAGGCGCCCATACGGCTGCGATAGGTGCCGGAGCAGCCGTCGTCGTCACAGTTGAGAACGCCAGCGGCCGGATCGCACGCGTTCATGATCGCGATGCGCGTATCCCAGCCTTCGGCGCCGCATGTTTCAAAGATGTGCGGGCCGTTCAGTGTGGCGGTGAAGCGGAAATACACGGCCTTGTAGATCATGTGTGTGCCACAGACCGCGCCGTCCGGGATCAAGAGATCGGTGGTGGCCCCTGAGGTATCGAAAGGATTGGCACCGGGCAGGGCATCGGGAGCGGTTGCGCAGTCGGTCGAAGCACCCGCTATGCCGCCTTCGCCGCCGCTGCCTCCACGACCGCCACGGCGTCCGTCTTCCGCGCGCGCGCTGAGTTGGCCGAGCACGATGGCGGAGGTTGCAAGCAGGATGGTTGGGATGGCGAGAGTCTTCATGAGTTCGTCCTTCGCGCGTATCCCGAGATGCGACTCGGTCGATCAGCGACAGTTTCCGAATTGCGGATCGAGAAGAGCGGCGAAGGTTGAACACTACCACCGAATGGGCTGCATCCAAAAGAGCCGGCCCAGAAACACGGGGTTTCTGGGCCGGAACTCGGTGATCAGTTTGATTTGAATGGAGGTTCGAATGGTGATCGGAGGGAGCCGCCGAGGGTGCTCAATCAGCGCTCGATCAGCAGGTCATCATGGACAGCCGCCCCACGCGCTCAAGAGCGTGGCGAGATCTCCGCCGTCGACCGCGCCGTTGCCGTCGATGTCGGCCGCGCAACCAACGCACGGTCCCCACGCGCTCAGGAGCGTGGCGAGGTCGCCACCGTCCACCGCGCCGTTGCCGTCGAGGTCGCCGGTGCATGGATCATCGGCACGAATGACGGTCACTGCCATGTAGTCGTGATAGGTCTCGTCGGCCGAGCGCTCGGCGTAGACGAGGAAGCGCATCGAGCCGTCGGCCGCGATGTAGTTCCCGATGTTCGAGCGGATCGATGCCACGAGCATTTCGTCTTGGTTTCCAGCGAAGTTGTCGACGAAGCGGTTCTGTCCCACGCGTCCTTGGAAGTCACCCCACTGGCTGAGCGCGTTGTTCCACACGTACAACTCGACTTGCGTGCAGTTGGCGGCGAAGCCTTCCCATTGCACCTTGATCTCATCAATGTCGGCCGTCGAGCCGGGAATCACGAAGCGGAAGAGGTTCGTCGCCTCGGAACCACTCGCGACCGTCGCGCCGATGTAGCGATTGGTGTCGGTCGCGGTGCCTGTCGCGTTCGAACTGGAGAGCGCGGTGTAGTTCGCCGCGGTGAGCGCCGTTGCAACCGGCGAAGCGTTGGCGGAGTTCCAGGAGGTTGTTTGGCTACCGAAGCCGAACTTGTTCACACCCGCACCGGCGGCAAAGTCGAGAATCGCTGCGGTGCCAGACGCGATGCGGAACGGATTGCTGATCGCGATGGTCGTATCGCCATCGGTGGAGCGTGCGGTCACACGCAGGAGTGCCGATGCGGAGTTCGCGCCCGCCGGAGGAACCCACGTGAACTTTCCAGTGTCGGCGATCGCATTCGCAATCGCGGTCCAGTTCGTGCCGCCATCAAGCGAGTAGGCGAGGTCGACGTTCGCGAGTGGGGCGTTGTTTGTGTCGGTTGCGTTCCACACAATCGTCTGTGAGTAGCCCTGGAGCCACACCTCGCCGCCGGCCGGAGCGAGGACGTGCGCGGAGGGCAGTGCGTTTGTCGCGCGCGGCACCTGCTTCACGATGCAGTGAATTGCGCCGGACGCCGTGATGATGCTCGAGCATTGGATCGGCACGATTTGAACGCCTGGGCCGGCGGCGGCCTGCCACTTGGCGAGCGCATCGGCGTCTTCATCGTTGTACGCAGTGTTGCCACCTGGCGCGAGTTGCGTGCCGTAGCAAGGGATGAAGATGCGATTGTTCACACGGAACGCGTTGGCGTAGGTGTAGTGCGTCGCACCGACATTCCACGCCTTCGGTCGGAACACTTCGAACCCGAGCGCCTGCATATAGGGCACGGCGTTGTTCGTCACGCTGATGGCGGTGGCGTTCGACCCGGCGATGAACTCGCTGATGACGGCGGTGTTCTCGTCGGCGAGGTACATCCACATGTCGATGTGGCCGGTGCCGTCGACCGAGAACGGCAACTGCGGCATGATGTGCAGCGTGTCGATCCCCTGGAACGACTGGTAGAGCTCGCGGATGAGCGCTTCGTTGTGGCCGCCGGCCGCGGGGTTATCGAGGTTGATGAGCGCGGTGCAGAAGCCGCTGCGATTGGGCCCCGGTTGGAAATTGCCGCCGGAGTAGTAGAGGCCTTGGTCGAACGTCGGCACGCTGAACGTGGCGTCGCCCACAAGAGTCGGGATGAAGTTGTCTTGCGGACGTGTCGGGTAGTAGTGACTATCCACGACGCCGAGTGTGCCGCTCTGGAAGATGAAGTGCGGGCCGTAATCGCGCATCCAGACCGAGTTGTTCGGTTGAACGATGAAGACGACCTTGCTGAGGTTCGCGCCAGCGGCGCTGAACGCAGCGGCGGCAGAGTTCGCGGTCGTCTGGTTCGCGACGACGACGTAGGCGATCTCGTCGTACTGGGCGCTGCCGGTCAGGCTCGCGACGAGCGCGGTGACGACGGAGTTCCAACTGTTGCCGTACTGGTAGAGCACGCCGCGCGTCGGGCTGTACTCCGCCGGCGATTCGATGAGCCCCGTCGAGGGGAGGTCGGCGAGACCACCTTCACCGCCGCCGGCGAGATCGATCGCATACGGGATCAACGTCTGCTTCGGATTGAACGGAGTGCCACCTTCACGGACGCGCGTGAGCGTGGATCGGTGCTCAACCTCCGCGGCGGGTTTCTCCTGTGAGGCAAGCGCTGGGGGCGCGATTGGAGCCGCCAGTGCAAGCGCTGTCGCTGCGAGTCGGAACCCCCGTGAACCTGACGCGGTGTTCGCCGCGTGCACGGCGATCAGGTTGGCGGGTTGGGTGGTGGACGTCGAGGTTTGGGAGGGGTGCGACATAAGGGGCCAATGCGGGGCCAAGAAGGGGCCAATGAGAGAGCCGAGCGGGAACCAAGAGGGAGCCAAGAGGGAGCCGACGGAGAGTGTTGTTCTCTGCGGGCGGCCGTCCTTCGGAGGGCAGCCGCCGGCGGAGTTTGGAGCAATTTGCTCGCAGGTCAAGAGAGATCGGGGCTGTCGCCCGGGAATCGGTGCGTCCGATTCGTTGCATCAAGAAGGTTGGGTTCTCATGAATCGCCGGATTTCTGCGATCGCGGTGAGCTTTGGTGCTTGCCGTACGCTTCGGTGATGCCGGAACGTTCG
>CAIWCL010000280.1 GCA_903911205.1 uncultured bacterium | reverse complement strand
GTTGTGAAGGCACCGATCACCACGCCCGCGCCAACACCCGCGGCCACCACGGAGCAAGCCGTTGCAACCGCGCCGGCGGCAACACCAGCCGCAACACCTGCGCCTGCAGAACCGCCCGTCGCGGTTCTGCCCGCGCCTGCTCCGCCACCGCCCGCGAAGCCCGATGGAAGCTGGAAGTTCAGCTTGAGCCTCGGCTTCACTGGAAGCGACAACGGCGATCAATCGAACTGGGATTTGCGCGTCGCAGGCGCTGCGAAGCGCGAGAGCGTGTCCGATCGCACGACGATCACCGCCGAGTATTACTTCCAGACGGCCAACGGTGAGAACACCGACAACAACCTCCTCGTCCAAGGCCTCGAAGAGTTCCTCTTCGAAGGTTCGAAATGGGAGGCATTCATCCAAGGCAACTACCAGTACGACGAGTTCCAAGCGTGGGAACAGCGGGCTGGCGCATACGCCGGTCCTGGTTACCGCATCTTCGAGGGTGATCCGCTTGCGCTGAAGGTCAGGCTCGGTGCTGGTGCGAGCTACGAGTTCCCCGACTCAGCGTGGACGCCGGAAATTCTGATCGCCGACGAACTCGTTTGGAAGATCGACGAGCGTTCGGTCCTCAAGCAAGGCTTCGAGTTCTATCCCGACATCGACAATTTCGGCGAGTACCGCTTCATCGCGCGTCTTGATTACGAAATCGCCTTGAGCCCGAAGGGCGACTTGAAGGGCACCGCTGGCGTACGCGACGAGTACGACTCGTATGTCGAAGCCGATCAGGGCACCTCGAACGATCTCAAGATCTACGCCGGCATCAAAGTCGACTTTTGATCGGTAGACTCTGCGCGCATCGACTTCTCGGCAGGATGCTCCTTCCAGAGTCGTGCGTGCTCACGAGTCCTGAACAGTCTTTACACCTCCGACAAGCGCGCAGCCGATCCGTTCGGGCTGCGCGCTTTCTTTCGCTGTTGCGTACGCCGTCCACGAATCAGAGGGTTGTTGCGAGGTGCGATCGCGTTGATGACCGCGCAAAACGAATCGCCCCATTCTCGTGAATCGGCCGAATCACGCAGACTTCCCTTGCACGGAGGGGTAGACTTTCCATCTCCTGTGGCGTTCCTTGCTGCGCGATGGCGCCGCGACGATCGCTGCGTCGTCGTTTACGTTGTTGTCGAGCGAGCCCTCGCTCGAAATCTTGAGGACCTCGAGTGTCACAGTCGCCAGAAGAAACCGCCGTACTCGCCGTTGATGCATCGATCCTGCGTGAGCTCGACATCCTGCCCGGACCTGTCGGCGTCGCACCAGCCGTGGCCGTGCCAGCGGGTCGTCATGCTGCGCCGATCGAAGGCGCGGAGCATGGCCGGAAGCATGGCGTCCAAGCCGATCTCGCCGAAGCGACCGCGCAGGCCGCGTTGGAGCCAGCGCCACTTGCCGTGCGCCTTGCCACGATGGCGGCCGTCATGCTGCCACCGTTGGCGCTTGTCGCGGCGATGATCCTTGCGTGGGGCGGTTGGTTCGGGTGGATCTACGTTGCGCTTCTCGCGGCCATGTACGTGATCTCCGGCCTCGGTATCACGATTGGCTACCACCGCCTCTACACGCACAAGTCCTTCGCCACGCGCGGGCCCGTTGCGGTGCTCTTCGCGATCTTCGGCGGTATGGCCGCGCAAGGCCCGGTGATTTGGTGGTGCGCAACGCATCGCAAGCACCATCAGCACAGCGATCACGAGCATGATCCGCACTCACCACACGCGGGTCAAGAGCCGGGTATCCGCGGCGCCATCAAGGGCTTCTTCCATGCGCACATGGGTTGGCTGTTCCAAGAACTGACCGCCGACATGAAGCGCTACGTTCCCGATCTTCTCGCCGATCGGACAACCGTGCGGATCAACAGCCTCTTCCCATTGTGGGTTGCGCTCGGCCTCGTGATTCCTGCAGCGATCGCTGGCTTGGTCACCATGTCGTGGATGGGCGTCTTCCTCGGATTCCTCTGGGGCGGCGTCGTGCGGATCTGCCTCTTGCACCACGTCACGTGGAGCATCAACAGCGTGTGCCACATTTGGGGAAGCCGCGATTACGCGTCTGGCGACGAGAGCCGCAACAACCCGATTTTCGGCATCCTCGCCTTCGGCGAAGGTTGGCACAACAACCACCACGCGTTCCCCGCGAGCGCGCGCCACGGCCTCAAGTGGTGGCAGTTCGATTCGAGTTGGGTGATCATCCGCACGCTTGAGAAGTGCGGCCTCGCCAGCAAGGTTCGCTTGCCGTCGCCTGATCGTTTGGCCGCGCGCAGTACGCGCGCACGCGCCTCGAAGGGCGAGTGACCGCGGCGTTCCGCACAATCCGGATCGCTGATCGAACCAATTGTTCAGACTGGCCGCGCTTTCGTTTGGTCTACTGAGAAGGCTGCCGTATCTTGGGCAGATGCTTCGATTCCGCGCGTCGACTGCGCTTCTCATTGCTGGCATCGCTGCTACTTCATGTGCGACGTCTGTCGATGCTGGCGCGTCTGGCCTCATCACCGTCGACTTCAATCGCGACATTCGGCCGATTCTCTCGGCGAATTGCTACGCCTGCCACGGCCCCGACGCGAACGCGCGGAAGGCAGGCCTGCGACTTGATCAAGCCGACGCCGCCTATGCCGTGCGCGAGGACGGCATCACGGCGATCAAACCCGCCGACCTTGCTGCGAGCGAGTTGTGGAAGCGCATAACGTCGACCGATGCCGACGACGTCATGCCGCCACCGGAATCGCACCGCGCGCTGACCGACGAAGACAAAGCGAAGATTCGTGCGTGGATCGAGGC
>CAIWCL010000279.1 GCA_903911205.1 uncultured bacterium | reverse complement strand
GTCCGCGCGGCCGGCCGCGTGTGCGGGTGAAAGTGCTCAAAGGTCTCTCAGAACTGAAAATGAGGGACTCGTCCTGCCGCAGTTGTCGCATGACTCTGCCGGAGGAATCATGTTTACGACGACTCGTCATCGTTCTCGAAAGACACTCGCGAACCGGATTGTGAAGGCCATCGGATACTCCGCCTTACCGCTCACGCTTTCGTCTTTCACAGCATTCCACATCACGGGCTCGGCGAACGCCGCTCCGCAAGTCTCGGTGTCTGCCGGACTTTCCGCGACCGAGAGCGCAATTCGCGACCATCCACGCGATCTACCTCTCGCACTTTTTGTCGATACCCCCTCCATCAGTGCCATAGAGACGGAATCGCTGCTGCATGCACTTGAGGATCGCCGTCGTGAAGGCGGATTGACCGTTGCGATCGTTGGCCCAGTCGGAGACGGCGCAAGCCTCGTGGCACTCTCCTGCGACGCGATGGTTTCGCTTCCCAACGCGCGCTTGAGTGGTGCTGATGAACAGTGGTGCACGTCACCATCTCGGCGAGATGGTCTCGTGGTATCCGTCCAACGGCTTGGTCGTGTGACCGAGCCGTTGGCGCGTCGTTTGGTCGAAACCAAGGGCGCAATCTCGTGGGAGAAGACCGGGGGATTTCAGGCCTCCGATGCGGGCTCACTGCTGCTTGCACAAGATGGCGCGATGCTTGAGTTGTCCTCGGCGCAACTCGAGCAAACAGGGCTGTCCGCACGAGGCTACAAAGATCTTGCAGCGGCAAGCGCTGCGATCGATAGCCGCCTCGTGCGTGCTCGCGCGGCCTCGACTTCCACCGTCATCGGTGCAGGAGGCGCAACCCCGCGAGGCCGGCCACCGCTCCCATCTCCAAATCCGCCATCGACTCCGACAGGTTCGGGCCCGAGCACTCCGGCGACGCCGAGTTCACCACCCGCCTCTGGAGGAGTTCCGGTGGACATGGCGAAGTTGTCGCCCAAACTGAAGGAGTATCAAACCCAATTGAGCGAGCTCAAATCAAAGCTCGCCGAGTTCGATCGCTATTACCGCGGTGTTGCGGGTGTATGGACGACCCAGCATAAGAGCCTCAAGGCGGTATGGGATTCGAAGACGGAAATGACGAAAGACAAGGACACCAAACTTCGTTGCAGTCGGCTCCAGCAGGACATTCGCGAGATCGTCACCCGCATCGAATCAATCACGCGATCTATCGAGAAGATTTGCGATGACAAGAAGCACGCCGACGTCGTGCGAACGGCCGCCGGGCTCGAGACTCTCAAACAATTTCGCGAGGCCATTCAACGCAACGAAGTTGACGACTACGATCGATACAAGCCGCTCGCCGAACGACTCAACTAGTTTCAATTCCAAGGCTGCGTACTGTTCAATTGCACTCCCCTTCGGGATACAGTGACGCGGTCTGGGTAGTGATCTCGATCGGCGAACTCACTGCGCCACGACGCGTGAATCGGAGGGGAGGCGACGTTATGCGTCAGACCGCACACTTCGGCAGACTGGTGGGTTGCCTTCTTGTTCTGAGTTTGACCTGCTGTCGCAATCCTTCTGCGACGCCTCTCGCGACCGAGCAAAACGACAAGGTCACCCCCGCCTCAACTGATGGCTCCGCGCTGTCCGCATCGTCGCACATTCGAAGCGGGCTCCGTGCGCCCCCGAACGCTCACAGTACGAGCCAATCAACATCGGCGCCGATGACGGAGCGCGGCAACACCGCCAGCAGTCGGTTCTCTCCCGCGAACGCGGGTTCAGCGAGCGCATCAGGTGGTGCGTCAGGCGGCGCATCAGGTGGCGCGTCAGGTGGCGCGTCAGGTGGTGCATCAGGTGGTGCGTCAGGCGGCGCATCAGGTGGCGCGTCAGGTGGCGCGTCGGGTGGCGCGTCAGGTGGCGCGTCAGGTGGTGCGTCAGGTGGTGCATCAGGTGGCGCATCAGGTGGTGCGTCAAGTGGTGCGTCAGGCGGCGCGTCAGGTGGTGCGTCAGGTGGCGCATCAGGTGGCGCGAGCGCTTCCGCCGGATCCTCGCAGAACGTGAGCGCATCAAGCACCGCCTGTGGTCCCTGCAATGGCAGCGGAACGAATGCCAGCGGTGGATCGTGTGGCGCGTGCGGAGGAAGCGGACAAACGAGTTCGACAGGGTCTGCGAACGGGAGCGGTGGCGGATCGCCCGCGGGTTCATCTCTTCCAGGAAGCGCTGGCGCGCAGCCCACGGGCGCGAACAGCGGCGGATCCAATCAGGGCGGTGCATTTGGACAAGGCGGCGGTGGAAATGGCGGAGGCGCTGTCGGACTGCAAACTCCGAATGCACCAAGCGCGGCACCGAAAGATGAGCGATCAGGCGGCCAATCGCTCAGCGCTGGAACAGGTGGAGGGTCTGGTGGCGGCGTCGGTGGCGGACAAGGCAGTACCAGCTCGCCATCCGCTTCGAAACCTGAAGAGGCACCACCGAAGCCTTCGGGGCTCTTCAGCGATGTGCCAATCGCACGACCTGACTCTGCCGCGGAGCTCGGCAAAGAGCCCGTCGAATCCGTCGACCCGAGTACCGATGCCGCCGCAAAGAGCGACGGCGCGTCCGCGGAGAAGAGTGATCGAACGAGCCCAAACACCGACAACGGGAAGAGCGGCGGAATTGCAGGCGCGACCGACAAGAAACCTGCTGAAGCACGTCCCGCAACTGGTGCAGGAACCGAGGCCAACACCGACGTGAAGGAGAGTACCGAGGCCGCATCGCCATCCTCGACCGAAGACTCGACCGAAGAGACGCGTTCCACAGACAACGAGTCAGAGAGCAACCAAGCGAAGAACACGAGTGCCTCAGATGTGACAGCCGCATCAAGTGATACTTCGTCACGCGCAGCCGATCGCGCGGGCTCGGCCGACATCACCACAGCGGACGAGATCGAGATTCCCATCTTCGAAGTCGAAGCACTGAGTGCCGATGGAACGCTCCTTGAAGAGGCTCAAGCCGCGCAGCAAGGTCGCACGCATCCCATCTCTGGTATCTGGGAACAAATCGCCGGACCAAACACAAGCGACTTCGCGCCCGGCGGCTATCAGCGCTCCGTCATCGCACTGAATCCATCAAACAAAACCGTCTCTGTGTATCGACTCTACCGCGGAGATGTCGCGATGGTCGTCGGCGGCGAGCTCGCGCTCGATTGTGACGCGAAGCCTGCATCACGCGCCTCGGGGGAACTTTCGATTCGAACCGACCCTTCGCTGCATTCAAAGTTCCGAACCACCGCCCTTCCACTCGGCGGATCGCCCGTTGTCACGATGGAGCCGCCAGCAGGCAGTGGGCCATGGCAGTACGAGTGGAAGCGCGAACGCGTTGAACTCGTGCTTGGCGAGAAGCGCTACACCACCATCACGCGCGATGCGTTCGACAAGATCCGCGCTGGAGGCGGCGATGTCG
>CAIWCL010000278.1 GCA_903911205.1 uncultured bacterium | reverse complement strand
GTCGCGCTGTCGATACGAATGACACCGTACTTACGTACGCCGTGCTCATTCAAGATGCGCGCAACGCGGCAGGCCTTGCGCACGGCGTCGATGAACTTCGCGCGCTGCTCGATCGTGCCCATCGCGCTGTCGCCGACAGTGCCCGGCCACACCGGCGCGACCAACGAGCCCACGGCGAGGTTCTTCGCCGCGATCTTGTCGGCCATCTTGCGGAGGTCCGACTCGCTCGCAGCAGGATCGGTGTGCGGGTGAAAGAGGAAGAGATCGACGCCATCGAACTTCTGCCCGTCGACCGACGCCTTCGCGGTCAGTTCGAGCATGCGGTCGAGCGAGATCGGGGGATGATCGGTGCCGGGCTCTTTCCCAACGAGTCCGGGCCACATGGCGTTGTGCAGTTTCATCGTGTGCTCCTCTTGAGAACCGTGCCGCGTGGAGACCGCGCGAGTGTCGGGTACCTGGCTGGCACCCGACGTCCGGGTGCAAACTCGTCCGGCTCCCCAGGTTGCAAGGTACCGGGTCGTACGCGGCAGTTGCGCGGCACCGTCGCGCGCACCACCCGGCACGGTGTTTCGGGAGTACTTCCTGAGCCGCCAGTGACGCGCGTGGGCCGCAGCCGCCGTACGCCAGAGAACCGTGCCGACTGGAGACCCCGCGTGTACCCGGCACGTGCCGGGCACCGCGCCAATCTCTCCAAACCTCATGCCGGGCGCGGGTTCCAGGTGTTCCGAAGGTGCCAGACACCTCGCGGGGAGCTACCCGCCAACTGCGCGGCACGGTTTCCAGATCGCGCGGACGTCGCTCCACCCCGATCCCGTGCCGGCTGGAGACCCCGCGTCTACCCGGCACGTGCCAGGCACCGCGTCAATCTCTCCAAACCTCATGCCACGCGCGGGTTCCGAGCAGCCGCTCGGTGCCAGGCACCTCGCGAGCAACTACCCGCCAACTGCGCGGCACGCGTTCCCATCACGCGCAATGCGCGCCAACCTTCGGCGAGTGCGGGTTCACTTCTGGCCCAAAGTACCGCAAACAGACGAGCGGTTCGGTGGTCGACGTGTTCGTGAACGTCACGCCGCGCTTCGCGCCCGCTTCCGTGCAGAAGTACTCGTCGTTCGTGAGTTCGTGGAAACGAATGAGCCGCGGACTTGAGAGCGGCTCTCCGTTGATCGTGCCTGTGCCTTGCACGCAGGTCAACCCGTACGCGCCGTTGTCTGCGACGGTCGCCGTCGCACCCGGCTCAACCGTGAGTTCCTTCGCCGTGAAGTACTCAAAGCCGTTCATTTCGCCGTAAATGATCCAGCGATCGTGCCAACCCGCGCCCTGCGCTGCGGTCACCGGCTCGAGGTAGCGGTTCGCCTTGAAGTTCGGGTCGACGTTCTTCTCCCAATCGAGTTGCTCGACGATGAAATCGAGATCGCGGTGACGATCCTTCGGCATGTCCTTGACGAGCAGGTCCCACGGCACCATGCGGCCCTCGACGAGCGACTGGTACATCGCGAAGACATCGCTCCCCCACTGCGGCTCGTAGGTGCAAAGCGAGCCCGGTGCGTGCAGCACGCGCGGCTCCATGATCCAACCCGAGCCCACCTTCAGGCGATACGCCTGCGAGATATCGAGAATGCCGTTGTCGCCCTTGTTCCAGTTCTCGAGACAGCGCCGCACGTCCTTCTTCGTCGTGCCCGGCACGAGACCCATGAACGTGTGCGGAAAGTTGTTGCCGACGGGGTTGTGCTGCGGCGGGAAGTAGTACGCCTCAGGCTTGCCTTCTTGACCAACAAGCGCGGCCTGCGCATCGTCTTGGTGCATGTGGTGCGGAATCGGCCCCATGTTGTCGAAGAACTTCGCGTACACGGGCCACTTCTTGTAGCGCGACCAAAGTCGCTCTCCGATGAGTTCCGCGCCGGATTCGGCCACGGCCTGCTTCAACGTGAAGCGCTCGCGTCCAACGACGCAATACGAAAGTCCCTCGTCGGGCGTTCGGTTGTCGTTCGCCGCTTCGGTGGTCGAGCTGAACCAGCGTTCGTCGATGCCACCGCGGTGAAGGCCGAAGGCGTAGGTGTCGTCGGGGTGCAACTTGATGCGCAGCCCCGGCTGCAGGAACGAGCGCGGCACCCAGCATGGCGCGAGGCGCAGGAGGCCCTGCGTGCGCGCGATTTCTCGGGTCACGGTCGCGGCGACGCCATCGGTACGCGTTGCGAGATCGTGCCTCGTTGTGGGGGCTGTCGAAGTCGAACCAACGGAGGCGGAGGAAGCAGACATAGAGCGCAGTATGCCGAGGTCGAGCGGCGGCCGAGGCAGTCCGCACGGGGACGATCCAACGATTTGCGGAAAAATCGCGAGCTTCGTGACCGGTCTTCAGCGGCGTTTGCGCTTCCGGAGAGACAAGGTCGGCCTCACGCGACGTGCCTGAGGCGTGCTCTCGAGCATTCCACCTGCTTTCGCGAAAGACAAAGACCATGAAGACTTTCTCATTCCTCGTCGCCTCGACCGTTGCCGCAACCTCCGCCCTCGTTTCGACAGACGCCAACGCCAACTCATTCGGGGCCATCAGCAACGTCGTCCGCTACCAAACCCAGAGCGGACTCACCAACAATTACGCCAGGGTAGCAACGCAGGGACTTGCCCCGCTGGCGGGGAGCATCTCAAACGTCTCGGGCACCGCGTGGGCTTCCACGTGGAATGAAGGTAGCCGGACAAACTCGGGATTGACCCTTGTCAATCCAAACGTATCCCAACCGCTTTCCGAGTCGGAAGTCGATTCGTTTCTCAATACGCATTCCCGAGGTCTCTGGACGGCGAACACCGGCACCAGCACCTTCCAGTTCGATACGACGTCGATCCTCAAGTCCGCCGCACAGCGCAACTACCTCACGCTGACTGCGTCGTCTGTCGCACTCTGGGAGAACATTGTCGCGACGAATGCCGTCGGCACCTTCACCTTCGAACTCACACAATCGTTGGGCTCCCTCGGTTTCGCATGGGGAAACACCAGCGCCAACGGCTCGAATGTGAGCTTTCACTTTTTCGATCTCGTAAGCACCTCGTTTAGCCTTACTGTGAGCGCGGCGACGGATCCGTCACAACGTGCAACACAGCTTTTCCTCGCCGGTTCGACGGCAGAATCGACTCTGTACTCGGCAAACGGCAACGAGGCGACGTACATGGAGGGCTCCATCACCACCATCGGCGGCGCAGTCCCAGCACCAGGCGCAATCGCGCTGCTCGGGCTTGCCGGCCTCGCTGGTCGTCGTCGTCGCTGATGCGCGACGCGGCACAGCTCTCGACCAGCATCGTCGTGGGCGTATGACACCAGAACACGCAGGGCGCGAACCACTCGGTTCGCGCCCTGTTGTTTTTGATTTGCAAAGCGCGGGCGCGAGTTCACGCACGGTTCCCGGCGTTACCGCATGCTTTCTCACCGCATTCTTTTGTACGGCGAATGCTGCCCCGGCGTCGGAGGCATGATCTTCAGCACGCGCACCGATTTCGGCGGCAATTTCAGCGTTACGAAGCCCATTTGGACGTGCGTCGAGAACGCGTCGGGGCGATCAAATGCGAGCGCGTCTTTGAAATGTGTACCTGCCATGATGCGTCCGTCGCGCACCGAAAGCGTTTCTTCCACTTCAACATCTTCCATGTTCGCCACGACCAGCACGCTCTCGAGCGCGCGATCGGTCGTCCGCAAGAACGCGAGCAACTTGCGACCGCGGAGGAAGATCACATCGCCCTTCGATGCTGCGCGCATCGAGCGCCGCGCCGCATAGAGCCCGCGCATGAACTCCCACTCGGGGTGCCCATCGCGCACAAGATCCCAGCGCATCGGCGCGCGATTCTCGGGGTCTGCGCCGCCCGCGGTTCCGACCTCCTGCCCGTAGTAGAGGTTCGGGCAGCCCGGCAGCATCGCCTGCAACACATGCGCGATGCGACGCTCGGCTTCACCCGGCACGACGTGTGCAAGACGCTCGGTGTCATGGTTCTCAAGCGTCGTCCAACAACGCAAGACAAACTCGATTCCCGCGTCATCGACCATGTCGCGCAGACGCTCGGCCGTCACGGTTGCGTCGGCGCGGCCGCGGCAATAGTCAAGCACGATCATGCGTGCATTCATGTTGAGAATGCCATCGAGCGAGCGTTCCCAGCCGCTCGGCGCGTTCCAAATCTCGCCCACAACGCACGAACCCGGCTTCTCGCGGTGGGCGCTCTGCGTCAACTCGCGCAGGAAGTGCGGCCCGAGATCGCTCGCAACATCAAGTCGCCAGCCGTCGACACCATCGCGGAGATACGAGCGCACCGCGCTGTCCGGGCTGTTCCAAAGATGCTCGCGCACTTCTTCGCGCTCGACGTGGAGATCTGGGAGATTCGCAACATCCGCCCAGCCTCGGTATCCGTTTGGATACTCACTTCCGATGAAAAACCACGAGCGATACTTGCTGTTTGGATCGCGCATCGCTTCCTCGAACAGACGGTGACGGCGGCCAACATGGTTGAAAACGCCGTCGAGCACCACTTTCAGTCCGCGCCCGTGTGCGTCGCCAACAAGCATGCGCAAGTCGGCGCGTGAGCCATACTCAGGGCTGACTTCGAGGTAGTCCGCGCTGTCGTACTTGTGGTTGGTGTACGCGAGATGAATCGGGTTGAGATAGAGCACATCCGCCGAAATCGCGCGCAAATGATCGAGTTTTCCTCGCACGCTCGCGAGGTCGCCGCCCCAGAAATCGATCTCGTGACTCCACACGCCCGCCGACTCGACGAAGTGGCCTTTCGCCGGCGTTTCGTGCCACGCGCGAAGCGTCTTCGGCGCGGGATACAACGCGCGCTTTGCGTCGAGGTCTGAACTCGGCGCGAAGCGATCGACGAAGACTTGATAGACGACGGCTCCCGCGCGCCAATCTGCTTCACGCGCAGCAATACGGTCGGTGAGATCGAGAACGCTGTGAGAGACGGTATTTTGTGGCAGCACGGCGCGAAGGATAGCGAGGCGAGGGACGGGCCTCGGCCCCCAGTACTTTCCACTTTCGATTCACTCGCGGCGAGGCTGGCCAAAGCGAGCGAGAGCGGCGGACGCGGCGAAGCCGCCCCGCCGCCAGTCGCGAGCGCTCAAGTCACGTCGCGAGCGCTCAAATCACGCCGATCAGTCCTTCGTCCAAATCGCCTGCACATCCTTCGAGCATGGACGACGAATGCCGTTCGAATCCATGATCTTCTCGGTCGCGGCCTCGATCTCGGTGCGCTTGAAGACGAGTCGTTCGATGCCGCGTTCATTGAATTCAAACACGACGTACTCGTCCTTCAGATCATTGAGGAGCTGCACGAATTCCGCGAAATTCGCGAAGGTCTTCCCATTGACGCTCTTCACGGATTGGCCTGGGTTCACTTCGTAACCACGACCGACCGGGTGCGACAACAACGGAGATGCAACAGCAACAATTTGCTTGCCACCGCTTGGCCGCTCATCGGTGATGAACTGCGCGATCGGACTTTCACCGAAGAACATCCAACCACCCGTCATGCGCAAGAGATCCATGTGCATCGGGCTAAACACCAGCGGACCGTAGACGAGGTACGGATAGTTCCCGTCTGGGTAACTGCCGATGGTGCGTGTTGCACGCGAAAACGCTGGGATCTCAGCGGTTGCCGCCTTGCCGTCCCGCACATATTCAACGGAAATCGTCTTCTTGTCCGCCGTCGGCACAAAGCGTCCCACCGCACAATCCATCGCAACCTTGCGATCGCCTTCAATCGTGATCTGTCCCTTGTTGTCGATCGAGTAACCGTTGATCTTCGTGAGAATGTCCCACGCTTGCAGTGGGCCGCCCTTTTGATCGATCACCACCACGCCAGACACATCAGCGCCAGCGCCAAGTTTGGCGCGCAGTGCCGGATTTTCGAGCGTTTGCGTTTCAATACCAATGACGGTGTTGCCGTCGATCGTGCCTGTCTCAATCTCATCGAGGAAACGTCGCACTTCCTCGGTGGCCAGCAGGTAGGCGATGTTGTCGGCCATCGAGTTATCCATGCCACTGAAAGCAAGGCCCGCGACCTTTCCATCGACGAACGCCGGGCCGCCTGAGTTGCCAAAATTGATGGCCGCGTCGACCTGCACGCGCATGCCTGGCTCGCCCGTCATGCCGATGTCCGACCACTCAATGCGCGAAATCACGCCGCTCGTCGTCGAGAGTTGTTCGCCACCAAGCGGGTACCCCATCACCACGACACGCGAGCCTTCCTTCGGCAAGCCCTCAAGAATCGGGATCGGCGGATGTGCCGCGATGAACGCGGCGTCGGTCGTGGAGAGAAGCGCGAGATCGCGCGTCTTGTCGATCCCGACAAGTTCCGCCTGAATCGGCAGCGTCGTCTGATTCGTTTCGAGCAAAATCTCGCTCGCTTGTTCGACGACATGCGCGTTGGTCAAGATCTTTCCGGGAGCGACCACAACGCCAGAACCGCCAAACTCCTCGGGGCTTTCACGCTTCCACGGCGTCGAAGGATCGCGTGACTCTTGACGCACCTTGATGTTGATGACCGACTTTCGCAGCGCGGCCTCGACATCAGAGGTGGCGTCGGCCGCCTTCACGTCTTGTGCAGGCACCACTTGTGCAGGCACCACTGCTGGCGTTGCGGGCTTCGCAACAACTCCGCCGTCCTGCGGGGCGACGGCGGCAAAGAGCGGCAGAACCGCCACGAACGACGAAAGTGTGAGAGGGAGCGCAATGCGCGCGCAGCACGAAGAGTCGATGAGCATCCCTGTATTGAACATGAGCCAACTCGCCCGCGCAACCACAGTGCGCCCACTTCTCTCTTCCATCCATTTCTGCGACAATCTCGCGCCCCGAACCGCACAGACACACGATGGCACAGTCCTCCGCGCATCTCCCCCGCCGAACTTTCGCGATCATCTCGCACCCCGACGCCGGTAAAACGACGCTCACCGAGAAGTTCCTCCTCTACGGCGGCGCGGTTGCGCTTGCGGGCTCGGTGACAGCGCGCAAGGATCAACGCGCCACGGCATCGGACTGGATGGAACTCGAGAAGCAACGCGGCATCTCGATTTCGTCGACCGTGCTGCAGTTTGACTACAACGGCTATCGCGTGAACCTGCTCGACACGCCCGGCCACAAGGACTTCAGCGAAGATACCTATCGCGTGCTTACGGCGGTTGATGCCGCCGTCATGGTGATCGATGCTGGCAAAGGTATCGAGCCACAGACGCGCAAACTGTTTGAAGTTTGCCGACGTCGCGGCGTGCCGATTTTCACCTTCATGAACAAGTGCGATCGTCCGACGAAGGACCCGATCGCGCTCCTCGACGAACTCGAAAGCGTGCTCGGAATCGGCGCGTTTCCGGTGAACTGGCCGTTCGGGAACGGCCCTGAATTCCGCGGTGTCTACGACCGACTCGAAACGCGCTTGCATCTCTTCGAACGCACGAAGGGCGGCATGCGCGAAGCACCCGTCCAAGTCGTCGGCCTCGACGATCCTGCGATCACATCGCGCATCGACGCCGACATCTACCGCCAAGGCCGCGACGAACTCGACATGCTCGAAGGCGCAGGTGCTGAGTTCGATCGCGCGCGCGTCCTCGCTGGCGAAATCACGCCGGTCTACTTCGGAAGCGCCGCAAACAACTTCGGTGTGCAGCTCCTTCTCGACGGATTCCTCGAACATTCGGCTGATCCAGGCCCGCGTCGATCGGGAGAGAAACTCATCGAGCCAAAGGATCCGACGTTCAGCGGATTCGTCTTCAAGATCCAAGCCAACATGGATCCGAAGCACCGCGATCGCATCGCGTTCGTGCGTGTCGTGAGCGGCAAATTTGAGCGCGAAATGACGGTCGTGCACGTACAGAGTGGCAAGAAAATTCGCTTGTCTAGCGCGCAGAAACTCTTCGGCCAAGAGCGCGAAACCGTTGAAGAAGGCGAAGCGGGCGACGTCATTGGCATCATCGGCCACGACATCCTGCAGATCGGCGACACGCTCGCGGAAGATCGCACGATTCGCTTCAGCGAGATTCCGCAATTCACGCCCGAAGTCTTCGCGTACCTCACGAATCCGCAGCCCGGCAACTCGAAGAAGTATCGCCTCGGTGTCGACCAACTGCTGAAGGAAGGTGTCGTGCAGCAGATGGAAGTTGGCGCGGGTCAGATCAAAACGCCGATCCTCGCCGCTGTTGGTCCGCTGCAATTCGAAGTCGTTCAGTACCGCTTGAAGAGCGAGTATGGCGCGGAATCGCGCCTTGAGAAAGCTCGATGGCAGATCGTGCGATGGTGGCGAAAGAACGGCGCACCTGCGGACTTCATGCCCGAACTCCTGAGCGACTCAACGCACGGGGTCGATGCGAGCGGTCGTCCGGTGATTTTCTTCTCTGACGAATGGGCCGTGCGCAACCTCCAGAAGCGACTCCCAGACGTCGAACTCTCCACGCTTCCGTTTGATGATGTACCCGCGCGCGCCGGAGGCGTAGCGTGAAACAGCAGCCGCGTGGAACGCCCGCAAAGAGCGGCCGCGCCGCGAAGCTTGAAGAGATTCGCGCGATCTTTCGCGCGGGGCGAACGCGCGAGGCACTTGCGGCCATCGAACCGCTCCTCCGTATCGATCCACGCGATCCGGAAATGCTCACGCTCGCGGCGCGATGTCGCAACGATCTCGGCCAACACAACGAGGCCATCGCACTCGCCACGAGATCGCTTGCGTTGGCTGCGCACCCTGAATCGCTCATGCTGCGCGGTGATTCGTATCGCGCGCTTGGACGCACCGACGATGCGCTCACCGATCTTCGACATGCGATTCGTCTCGCACCAGCGGTGCGTGATCTTCGCGTTGCACTTGTTGCGACGCTTGAAGAAGCAGGTCGCGCCGACGAAGCGCGCGCAGAACTTGCGCCAATCCTCGATGCATTGCAGCGCTCCCAAGGTTCCGATGCCGCGCTCCCTGAACGGATCGCGTACGAGTATGCGAAGCTCCTCGTCCGTGAAGGCACGCACGAATCTGAGAAACTGATCGAAGCAATTCGTGTGATCGACGCCGCGCTGCCCGCCTCGCGCGCAGGTTCGATTTCGTACTTGATGTTGCTTTATCTCCGGGCGAAAGCACTCGATCGTGCGGGGCGCTTTGAGGAGGCGTGGGGATCTGCCGTGCGCGCACACGCGTCGCGAAACGTCGCGTTCGACCCCGACGCACTGGTTCGCGCGACCGACGAAACGATCCAGTGGTGGACGCGCGAGCGCATCACCGCAATCGGCGACTCTGGGCTTCGTGACGAAACCGCTGTCTTCGTCGCAGGCATGCCCCGCAGTGGAACGAGTTTGGTTGATCAGATCATCGACGCGCATCCACACGCGAAGGGCGTTGGTGAACTCGACACAATCGAACGCTGGGCCGAAGCCGCCGGGCTTTCCGCACCGAACGACGCATCACGCGTTGCGCGCGCGTATCTCGATGAAATCCGACGACTCGCGCCGCGCTCACAACGCATCGTGAACAAAGCCCTCGGAAACACGCGGATTTTGGGGCATCTCTCAAGGCTCTTCCCTGCGACGCGCATCGTGCACATCGTGCGCGATCCGCGCGATGTGGCGGTGTCGTGCGTCATGGGTGCGTTTGGTGCGGAGCGCTATCCATGGACAACGCGGCCAGAGTGGGTCGCTCTCGCGTGGCGCGAATCCGAGCGGCTCATGCAACATTGGCGCGAGGTTCTTCGCGTCCCGATCCACACCGTGCGATATGAGTCACTTGTTGAAGAAGGCGAGCCGCGCATGCGTGCAATGCTTGATTTTCTCGGTCTTTCGTGGGATGCGAGCGTGCTCAGCTTTCATCAATCGCGTCGAACCGTGCGCACGTTGAGTTACGACCAAGTCAGTCGTCCACTCACACAGGCCTCGGTTGGTCGATGGCGCAACTATGCGCGCGCCTTAGACGGTATTCCTTTTTCGGCATATCCCTCGGCACATTCCACGACTGCGGGAGTTCCTTGAGATGGACACGAACGAGACTGTAAGACTTGCAACCCTCTCCGATGCGATTCGTACGTTGCGCGACGAAGCGACCGCAGCGGAACGCGGAATGAAGGAATCCATCGCAGCGCTTCCGATCGCAATGCAGCGAAGTGCCGCGAATCTCGCGCATTATCTTGCACTCCGAGCGACCGATCATGTTCCGCTGCAAGCCGAGTTGATTCGCTCGGGCCTCTCGTCCCTCGCGCGACGCGAGGCGCACGTGATGCCGACGCTCGACGCCGTCGAACGCGCGCTCGCCGTCATGTGCGGGAGAACTCCCGATGAACCGCGCGCCAACATCGCGATCGACGATGGTGCGACGCTGCTCGAGCGACACGCTGCTGAACTCCTCGGCCCGCCGATTCCGCACGCAACGCGCATCGTTGTGACACTGCCACCTTGGGGCGCGGGTGACCCTGCGTTCATGGGCTCGCTCATCGACGCTGGCATGGACGTCGGCCGCATCAACGCGTCGCACGGCGATCCAACACAATGGAAAGCCTGCGCCGATGCGTTACGAACCGCCGCTGCCGCGCGCGGACGACGCATTCCGATTTCGATCGATCTCGCTGGGCCGAAAGTTCGCACTGGAGTGTGCGCGAGCGGCCCGATTTCCCTGCGCGCTGGCGACACCGTGGTGTTGCACGCCGATGCCGCGAGCACCGACGCACCGCGCGATGCCGACGGCCGCGCAACTGCGTCTGCGCGCGTCGCTGTGCGACCACGCGAACTTGTGGCACACATCGAAGTCGGCCACCGCGTCCTCTTTGACGATGGCAATATTCGCGCACGCTGCACTTCTATCAACCGCGCTTCCGCCGAGGCAACCTGCACGATCGAAGCTGCGCGCACAGGAACGTGGCCGCTCAAAGATCGCAAGGGCGTGAATGTCCCCGACACCAATCTCCCGATTCGCGCACTTACGGACGACGACCTCAAAACGCTTGATTTCGCCGTCGCGCACGTGGATTTTGTGTCGATGAGTTTCGTGCGAAGTGCAGCGGATATCGCCGATTTGCACGCGGCGATTTTGGCTCGCACCAGGCGCCCGATCGGCGTCGTTGCCAAAATCGAAACCCCGCAAGCGTGCCACGCTCTGCCAGACATCCTGCTTCAACTCATGAAGATGCCGCCATGCGGGTTGATGCTCGCGCGCGGTGATCTCGGTGTCGAAATCGGATTCGAGAACTTGCCCGAGGCGCAAGATGAAATCCTCGCGCTCGCAGAAGCAGCGCACGTCCCCGTGATTTGGGCCACGCAAGTGCTTGAATCGATGACCGACCACGGCTTCCCAACCCGCGGCGAAGTTACCGACGCCGCCGATGCTGCGCGTGCCGACGCCGTCATGCTTGGGATCGGCCCCTACATGCTCGACACCGTGCGTTTCGTCGACGACTTGCTCGCGCGCACGAAACTCCGGCGTGCACGAAGTCGTGCGATTCTCGGCAAGTGGAACGCGGAGTTCGGTGCCTGACGAACCGCCGAGCGCGGCTACACTCCGCGGCCATGGAAGGGATCCCGCTCGTACTCTCCAATGCTGCGCTCTTTGTCGGCCTCGGCGTTCTCGCCATCGTGGTCCTTGTGCCCGCGATTTGGGTCATTGCTGTCTACAACGGGCTTCGCCGCTCGCAAGTGCGCGCGAAGAACGCGTTCAGCCAAATCGATGTGCAACTGAAACGCCGCTTCGACCTCATTCCGAATCTCGTCGAAACGGTCAAAGGCTACATGGCGCATGAGCGCGCGACGCTCGAAGCCGTGATTGCAGCGCGCGCGCAAGCCGCAGGCGCACTTGGTGCCGCACAAGGCACCATGCTCGGAGTTGCTTCGGTGACGCAACTCGCGAACGCCTCGACCGCACTCGATGGCGCGCTCGGTCGACTCATCGGTCTCGTCGAGCGCTACCCCGAGTTGAAGGCAAACCAGAACGCGCTGCAACTTCAAGAGGAACTGGCGAGCACAGAGAATCGCATTGCGTTTGCGCGTCAGGCCTACAACGACGCAGTGATGCGTCTGAACGAACAGATCGTCGTGTTTCCTGCAAGCGTCGTCGCGCGCACGTTTGGGATCACCGAGATGGGCCTCTTTGAAGCCGATGCCGCTGCACGCGCAGCCGTGGCGGTGAAGTTCTGAGTTCTACGCGGGTTTGCTGGTGTTTCGCAATGAGTTGAGTGATTCGACCTGAGGGAGCGAGATGTCCACGGACTTCTTCACAAGCCAAGACAACGCACGCAAGCAAACCGGACGATTGGTTGCGTTTTTTATCTTTGGGATTGCTGGCACCATCGTTGCCATGTGGGCTGCGATCGCAGGCCTGCTCGCCACGCAAGTTGGGCCAAGCGCGTTTACCGAATGGCGACTCCTCCTTGGCGTCATCGGTGTCGTTGGCGCAATCGTCATCATCGCGACGCTCTTCAAACTTGCGCAACTCTCGCAAGGTGGTACGAAAATCGCAGAGATGCTCGGAGGCGTTCGAATTTCCGCATCCACACGCGACCCAGCCGAGCGACAACTACTCAACATCGTCGAAGAAATGTCGATCGCGTCGGGCGTTCCTGTGCCGCCCGTCTATGTGATGGAAGATCCGTCGATCAACGCGTTTGCCGCCGGCCCCGATCCGACGAACTCCGTGATCGGCGTGACGCGCGGCTGCATGCAACTTCTCTCGCGCGACGAGATGCAAGGCGTCATCGCGCACGAGTACAGCCACATCTTCCACGGCGATACGCGCATCAATGCGCGAACGACCGCGGTGATTGCGGGCATCATGGCCGTCGGTGTTCTTGGGTACATCTGCTTCCGCTTCATCGGTCCGGCGCTTGCGCGTTCGCGTGGAGGAAAGAACAACCCAGGACCTGCGATTGGTGCAGGCTTGATTGTGCTTGGGCTTGTCGTTTGGGGAATTGGCTCGCTCGGCATGCTGTTCGGTCGGCTGATCCAAGCCGCGATCAGCAGGCAGCGCGAGTTTCTCGCCGACGCTGCTGCTGTGCAGTACACGCGCAATCCGAACGGCATCGCCGGCGCGCTTGCGAAGATTCGCGATCACTCCGCGCGCATTCATTCTCCTGCCGCGAGCGAACTCAACCACTTCTTCTTCGCATCGAGTTTGAACACGCTGTTTGCGACTCACCCGCCGCTCGAAGTGCGCATCGCTGCCTTGAAGGCGATGGGCGCGAACAACGTTGCCGCGCGCGAAAGTATGCCGAGCGGCACGCGCGCAGGTGTGGTGGCCTCTGGCGCGATGCCTGTCGCGGGGTTCGCGGGCGCAGCCGGATCGATCGATCGCGCGGAAGCGTCCATCGATCGCGCGGAAGCGTCCATCGATCGCGCGGGCACACTCGATCGCGAGAGCATCGCGGCAGCATCGGCATGGCGCTCCTCGCTCCCGAGCGCACTGGTCGATGCGGTGCATGATCCCATTGGCGCGCGAGCCCTTTGCTACGCGATCGCCCGACGCCCGACAGGTCACGAAGTCTGCGACGCGATCGTTGCCGAGCGCGACCGCGAGGCGTACGCAACCTACGCGCAACTCGCAACACCGCTCGCGCGACTCTCGGGCGACGAACAGTTGGCTCTGGCAGATCTGGCTGGTCCGGTGCTCTTCGAGCTCGGCGTTGCGCGATACCGCACCTTCCGCGAAACACTCGCACGCGCCATGCGCTCCGACAACTCGGTCGACCTGCGCGAATGGGCACTCGCCAAGTGCCTCGAGCGCCACGTCGAGCGTCGATTGACGCAACCAACGGGCAAAGCAAGCGCGCGTCTCAAAGATCGCGCGACCGAAGTGCGCATCGTCCTCGCGACGGTCGCTGCGCTCGAACACTCGGGCGACGCGGCGACCGCTGCGTTCAACCGCGCGTACGCCGGGATGGGCATGCAGGCGCCTGCGATGCCGGCGCCAAGCGAGCGCACACTTGACGCGCTGAATT
Source organism: uncultured bacterium (assembly GCA_903911205.1). Taxonomy (GTDB): domain Bacteria; phylum Planctomycetota; class Phycisphaerae; order Phycisphaerales; family SM1A02; genus QWPT01. The sequence continues at coordinate 675 of CAIWCL010000278.1, read as the reverse complement.
CGGCGGTCGCGCGGCTGACCGAACTCACGAATACGGACCGCCAACGATTGTTGGTCCTCGCGGCTCGCGCTGCCGCGCACGACGATTGCGTGTCGGAAACCGAGCACCTCGTGTTGCGCGCCGTCGCCGACGCCCTTGATGTGCCGTTGCCGGCGCTTGCGCGCGCGGTTTGACCCGCCAACTGCCGATCAATCCTGCGGGCATCGGCCTCCCCTTCAATCCCGCACCTTTCCGCTTGCATTTGGACAAATTCATGCCATTTTCCAGAAATCCCCTTCCTGGAGAGAAGCATGTCGACCGCCCCCGGAACCCTCACCGCCCGCTCTCAGTCTGTCTTCGCGGTCGCTCTCATTGCGCTCGCGGGAACCCTCGGCATCGTGCCCAACGCTGCCGCGCAAGATTGCAACAGCGACGGCCTTCCCGATGCGCAGCAAGTTAGCGTTCAGGGACTTACCGCGCAGTACTTCGCGAACCGCACGTGGTCAGGTACTCCCGCCGCCGTACGCGTCGACCTCGCTGGCACCGGCTCGTTTGACCTCAGCAACTGGGCACTCCCCGCGGGCGTCCCGAGCGACGAGTTCAGCGTGCGTTGGACCGGCGGATTGCTCTTCAACCAGACAGCGCCGTTCCAGTTCCGCATCTCGGCCGACGACGGCTACCGTCTTTATCTCGACG
>CAIWCL010000277.1 GCA_903911205.1 uncultured bacterium | reverse complement strand
GAACTGATCGCGGAACTTGGCGCAGCAATCGATGCGGTCGCGCGGGATTCCGCCGCACGCGTCCTCATCCTCGGTGGCGAAGGCCGCAGCTTCTGCGCGGGAATGGATTTGAAGGCGGTGGCCGACGATCCTGTCGCGATGGGCGAGATGCTGCGCGCACTGTCGCGCGTGTCGCGGGCGATTCGACGGCTCCCGATTCCAACGATCGCGCGCGTGCAGGGCGCCGCGATCGGCGGTGGTTGCGGGCTCATGGTTGTGTGTGATTTCGCGGTGACGCACGCGGAAGCGAAACTCGGCTACCCCGAAGTCGATCTTGGGATTTGTCCCGCGGTCGTGGCACCATGGCTTATGAAGAAGATCGGCGCGGGCGCCGCGCGCGCGATGTTGCTTGCGGGCGGCACGATGTCGGGCGAAGAAGGGTTCCGCCGCGGACTCGCGACGCACTTGGTTGCGGAAGGTGAACTTGCGGCGACTGCACAAGCACTCGCGGAGCGGCTCGCGAAGGGCGGCCCGAAGGCACTCGCGGCGACGAAACAGTGGTTGAACGAACTCGACGGATCGATGGACGACGCGATCGCGGAGGAAGCGGCGGAAATCAGCGCGCGGATCATCGCGGGCGACGAAGCGCAGTCACGGCTGCGCGCCGCGTGGGCGAAGGCGTAAGGACGGGACCGATCACAGCCTCTGCGACGGATCCATTGGCACATCAGAATGGCGCACGGCACGTGCCGTACAGTGCCTGGCACCGTTCAGTGAAGGGGTAAGGTTTCGCGTGCGCGTTTCGGACGCGAAAGGTCACGCGCGATCAAGCCTGCACGTCGATGTGGCGCACTTCCCCGTCGCCTTCGCCGTCGCCGTTGGCTCGCGGTTGTGTGAATCGCCCGTCGCGACCCGGCCTGCGCGGCGTGGATGGCCGTCGGTGCTTCCACTCCTCGGCTGCATCGGGCTTCGGATCGATGGCGTCGGCCTGCATCGGGTCAGAAAGTCGAACTTCGTCCTTCACCGCAAACGGCCGCGCATCGGCTTCCTGCGGCTTGTTCTTCTCACGCGCCTTCGGACCCGCCGCATGTTGCGCCACAAAGGACGTGAGGATCACGCCGGGTGGGTTCGTGGGAATGGGGCTCGGGCCAAATGCGGACATGTTGCTTTCATCGGCTGAGACGCGCGTTCACACGTGAAAACCGCCAAAAAAGCACCCGCCGGACAACCCTTTCGAGGTCATCCGGCGGGTCTGTATCGGTCACGCCATCAATCCGCGCGAACAACCGGCTCCATGCGCTTCACGCCCGCAATGAGCGCCGCCTTCACCAACGCTTGAGGGGGCACACGCGCCATCACCAGTCCACGCGCGGCAACTTCGTCTTCAACGGTCACACCGAGCGCGCGCAACGATTCAAGCACCCGTGCATCAACGCCGCCCTTTGCATCCAGCGCGACTTTCATCGCGACCTCGAATACGGCACCATCGCCGCAGCCGAGTTCCTTCGCGAGCGCCGGAATTTGCCCATCGTCACCAACGAGCACCGCAAGCGCGATCACGAGCAGGCGTCGGTCGAGCACGCGAACAAGCGAGTCGCGCTCCGCCTCGGTGAGAAGCGGCATGCCGCCCCCTGTGTCACCCGATGCGCGAGTCGATCCCTCATCTGATTGCTCCTCCGATTGTTCATCATCGGAAGGCTGACCCATCGGTTCTGTCCCTGTCGATGCAGGGTCGCCGCGCGACAACAACTCGCCTGCGCGTTCATTCTTCGAATCAGTCGCGGCGTCGCGCTTCCCCTTCACGGCTTCGCCGAGCTCCTTCTGCTGCTTCGCCCCAACACGACCACCGGCACCGCCACCGCCGCCAAATCCACCACTCGATCCACCACCCGATCCACCACTCAAGCCGCCACTCGAGCCACCACCCAAACCACCACCCAAACCGCGCGTCGCGCCTTTGGCCCCGCCCTCCGCTGCTTCCGCAAGCTTCCCAGAGGATCCTGCTGCTGGAGTTCCGAAGACGCTCTGACCTTGCTGTTGTTCGCGTGAGGCGTCTCCAACACGCGCGTCCCTGCGGAATCGCTCGGTCGTGGAGCCCGGGCGCGCGGAGTTACTCTTTTCGCCCTCACCTGCATTTCCACCAGGCGAAGTCGGCCCATTACTCGCAGTCGAGGGTGGAGGCGGCGCTGCGGGTTTCGCCGGAGAAGGTGCAGCGGCAGACGCTGTCGACGCCGAGCCAATCTGTGAGGACGGCGCGGGCATACCCGGAGGAGCCGCGGCCGTCGGCGCTGCGTTCGGCGCGATCGCGCCTGCCGCGCGTTTGCCCACAAGTCCCCCAGTAGGTTCACGTCGCGCCGCACTCAGCGAATCCACTGCTCCACCGCTGCCATCACTTGCTTCGAGCGCGAACGCGAGCGAGAGAGAATCCGACAACTCCTCGCCAGCCAAAACTTCGATGAGTCCGCGATCGACGGCCTTCGCCGGAAACGACCGAAGGAAACTCGTCACGGCGCTTGAGTTCACACCTGCGGACTCGCCCGTTGCGCGACCACCAACGCCACCATCACGAACCTGCATCGGCAGCGCTTCCAAACCGCCTTCTCCGAAGAAACCAGCCCAATTCGTGCCGTCCGGCAATTCCACTGGCACCGAGACAAGCATCGGCTTCCCGCCAACGGTCACGCGGCTCTTCTCCACCGCGACGAAACTCGTGTAGGGCGTTGCAATGGAGAACGCTTCACCAAGCCGAATCACCGCGGCCTTCGTGCGCGTATCAAGCGTTCCCTGCTCCACGTCGCCGAGTCGCGGAAGCAGCAAGTCATCGACTTTCGCGCGTGCCCACAGCGACTTCACCACATCGTGCTTCGTTTCTTCGGCGGGCAATTCGACGCGAACGCCACGCTCCCACGCGCCGGCCGCAGTTCGACCACGCACGACGATTTCACCCGAAGCCGCGCGATCGAAGCGGCCCATCAACACGATCGGTTCCGCATCAAAGAGATCGGGCAAGTGATCGCCACCTGGAAGTACATCGTGGATACCAAGCGCTGGATCGATCGCGAGTTCAATGTCGGTCAACACCGGCGCATCGATGCGACGCACCAAGCGATCAATCACCGGATCCGCATCATCCGAGAGCGTGACGATCTCACAGACGCCACGTCCTGCGCGCGCCATTTCTTCGAGCAAGAAGCGATTGACGCTGTTGCCAATGCCGAAACTAAAGACACGCGACGCGCGCGCGTTGTCGCGCACGGCTTGCACGACGGCTTGATCGTTTCCGATGTAACCGTCGGTCAAGAAGAAGACGAAGCGCGTGCGCGCATCGGCATCTTCGAAGCGTGCGCTCTTCGCAACGAAGACACGGTCTCCATCACGCGTTTCCCACGTGCCATCAACGAGAAGCGCATCGTTCTTCGAGTTCGCTGGAATCGCGATACCAATCTCGGCTTTGATCGAACGACCTTCACCTGCGTTGATCGTCCAGCCCGACGCTGCACGGACAAGCGCCGCTGCATCAACCACGATGCGAACCGCGCGGCCATCCGCAGGAAGATCAAGCAACTTCGCGGGCTTCATGCCGCTGCGACCTTCTTGCACAAGCGCTGTATTGATTGCGGTCATCATCTCGGTTCCGCCCGCGCCATACGCGCCATCAACAAACACATCCGCCGCTCGCTTGTTCTCTTCGGTCGCAGGCTTTGGTTCGGGCCAAAGCACGCTCGTTGCGCCAGCAAACGTCATCACGTTGAACGTGTCGTTTACGCGCATGCCAGCGATCGCCTTGCGTGCGAGCGCCTTCGACTTCTCAATCGGGAAACCATTCATCGAGCCTGACACATCAAGCACAAAGACCAGTTCGCGCGGACGAATCTCGGTCGGCGCAACGCGCGCCGGTGGCTCGATCATCAGTGAGAAGTAGCCACCACGCGCAGACGTATCGCCCGCCGCAGCAACGTGCGTAAACACGCTTGGTTCGATCGATGTTTCCTTCGTCGACCATTCAAGAATGAAGTCGCGATTTGGAATCGTCTTCGCATCCACGAGCGAAATCGTGCGCTTTGATGGCGCGTCGTCTTTCGTCGAAATCGCGTGCAGTTTGCTTTCGCTGTTCGCAAGCGGTGCGCCACCAGTGTCAATCGTGACACGCACAGAGATGTCATGACCCGCGCGCTCGCTTGGAGGAACTGGCATCGGCGTGATGCGGCTCGCATCGGGGACTTGATTGGTGTCGGTCGCGAAGCCCGTTCCGCCATCCTTCGAGGAAGGCGCGTAGAAGAAGCGACCGTTGAGTTCACCAAGACCAGTCGCGGGCGACCAGATGCCGCGTTCCGCGCTGCCGTTCGCGTAGTTCGCGGTGAACGAAATCGCATCGCCAACAGCGAGCATGCGATCAATCGTGGCCGCATCGGTGGGACGCACAGGAATTGCACTCTCAAGAAGCTGCGTGAGTCGCGCCATCGCGATCGCTGCATCTTTCGCGGGCTCCACGCGCGCGGGTCCACGCAACACGATGCCTTGTCGCACGCTCCAACCTTCGGGCACTGTCGGCATCGATGACGGCGCACCGGGCACGTAGCGCGGTCCAACCACCATCGGAAAGACGTAACTCGAAACGCCATCTTTGCGACGCACCGTTTCGATCGTGGCGATGCGAATCACAACCGTCGCGCCAGGTTCGATATTTGCAACCGACTGTGTGAAAATGTTGGGGCGCTCTTGCTCAAGCAAACTTGCGACATAGCCCGATTCACGCGCGTCCTCGTAAATCGCGCGTGCGAGCGAGCGTTCTTTCACTTCACCTTCGATGATGCGTTCGCCTGCTGGGCCACGCACGATCATCGTCATGCGATCGACGGCTGCGCGCTCTGAGAGTGGAAACGTGTAGACCGCTTCAATCGTGCGCGGATAGGGATTTGCGAACGTCTGTTCGACGACCGTGCGTGCAAACGGGCCTGAGATTTCAACCGCAACATCGGTGTGTTGCAGCGGACATGGTCCGATCGCAACGCCATCGTCGTCGAGCGCATCGAGCGCGCCGCCTTCAGGAACTTGTGCAATGCCGCCCGTGGCGAACGCTGACTTCTCGGTGTTTTTGATGAAGAGCGTTGCGAGTGTCACAAGGAGCGCAAGCATCGCTGCAAGTGACGCGATGCGTCCGAAGCCGATCTTCGCGAGCACGCCCGGCGATGTTGTGCCCGCTGCGTGCGTGCGATCTTCTTCGACGCGCGCCATCACGCGATCGCGCATTTCGCGCGCAGCATTCGCGTTGTTGTCATGCCACGTGCGCAGCAGTTGATCGAGTTGATCTCCGCGAATCGGCGTTTCGTCTGCGTCTGAGTTGTGATTGTTGTTATTCGCCGAAGTCATGGCGTGAGGTCCTCGCGCGAAAGTTGCGCGGCAAGAAGTTGTCGAGCCTGCGTCACGAGTCGATAGAACTGCGCTCGAGAAATTCCGAGCGCGCGCTTCGCTGCATCGACAGGATCTGGTTCGATGTAGAACAAGTGCAGTGCCAAGCGAATGTCTTCAGGCAACGTGTCGATCGCTCGGCCAAGTCGCCGAAGCGCTTCTTGTTTTTCCAGCGGCGTTGTTGGTGCCGCGCCTGATTGCCGATCCAACATCGAGTGTGTGACGTGCGGTGGCATACGAGTGGCTCCTTCGCGCGCAACGCCGTGCGAACTTTCGCGTGAGGCGTCGAGTGCGTATCCGATGTCGCGGCGTTCCCGCACGCGCGACGATCGACGTTCTTTGCAGACGAGCCGCGCGATCGCATAGAGCCACGAACGGAAGCCCGAGCAGTCAGTCAAGCGATCTCGCATACGGAACGCACGCAGGAAAGTCTCCTGCACGGCGTCCTCTGCGTCGGCCTGCGCGCGCGCGCCGATCTCCGTGCGGCAAAGCGCAAAGATCAACGCGGCGTGTCGGTCGTAGAGCCGCTTGCCTGCCTCTCGGTCTCCCGCGTCCAGTGCCGCGAGATCAGAGCAGTCGTCATGCATGTTCTGTCCTCCCGGAGGAAGTCCGGGTGGCGCGCCGATGGAGTCCATGCAGGGGTTGTCTCAAAATTTGATCGAGAATTGGCGCGGAAGCCTGCCGGAACATCTGTATCCGTCGGGTTTCCCCCGAACATGCGCGCGCATCTTGCGCATATCTCGCGACCATGACCGATGAGACTCGAATGCGCGATCACTTCCCGACGACCCACGCAACTTGGCTTTCGGAGCGCGTCGGCGTTGCGAATGACGAAGTCGCGCGGCATGTGATGGAGCGCTACTTCGAGCCGTTGCGCGCCTATGTGAAGGGCTCAAGCCTGCGGAACTTCGGTGATTCGGCCGATCTCGTGAACGACTTCTTCGCAGCGCGGCTCGGTGACGCGACCTATCTCGAGCGTTGGCTCGCAAGTGGGCTTCCACTGCGACGCTGGCTTCTGAATGGGCTGCTGCTTCATGTCCGCAACCGCGCGATCGCAGAGTCGCGTCGGCGTGCGCGTGGCGATGCTGGCATCGGTGGTGAGTTGGGTGGTGCGCCTGGCGATGTCGAGGCATCGACCGAACCGGCCGCGCTTGCCGCGCTTGAGCGTGCATGGGCCATTGCGCTTGTGACGGAAGCGCACGACCGTGTTCGCACGGGGCTTCTCGCTGAGCATCGCGAGAACTGGTGGGAGTGCTTCCGCCTGCATGTCTTGCATGGCTTGCCCTATGCGGATGCATGTCCGATCGCGGGTGTCGCGACGGCAAACGGCGCAAACATCGTGCGCACGGTGAGCAAGCGGCTGGCGGCGATGTTGGCAGAATTGCTCTCGCGCGAGGGTGTGGCTGACGCAGAGATCGACGCCGAACTTGAAGTGATCCAGAGGCTCGTGCGCGGTGGTGATGCGTGAGGCGATCCAGGGTCGTACGGGAGCCGACGGCGGCAGAATCGAGCGCGGTGCCGGACCTCGCCCGTTCGGTCGCGTTTGCGCGCGAGGCGCGTGACGGTGCGCGATATGAGGAGACTTACGTGGCGCGTGAAACACGCGCCGTACGGCTTTCCGGTACCTCGGCGCGTGGCGTCGCGGTTCTCGGGCTTCTCGTACTTGCGTCCGCGGCAATTGCGGGATTTTCTGCCGTTCGCGTACACGCCGATCCACGCTTCGCATCTCTCGGCGCTGCGGCGGATGTCCCGGCCGCACGGATACGAGAGGTGGATGTGATGCGAAATTCGAGTCTCGCGGTGGTCGGCGCAGTGATGGTCGCAACGGAAGCAAGCGCTGGTGGCAAGGGTGATGGAGTGCCACCGGGGTGGATGGTCATCGCAGATGCGTACACCCAGTTCTCGAACACGCAGGGCCAAGATGGGTGGACGTACCACTACGACTCTGGGCCGGGATCGACTGTTCAGTTCATGCCGTTCAATCCAGTGTGGAATGATGGAGCCGTGACGACAGGTTCGTGGTGCATCGCTCCGCGCGTTGGATGTTCGAGTGTTGATACTGCAGTCTGCCACATCTCATCTCGACCCGTCGATGCCCCCCGCGCTCAGATGCACACACAGACAGCGGGCGGATGCTGTTCGCCACAAATCAACCGACGGCCGATCGCGCGCTGGACTGCACCGCGAAGTGGACAGTTTCGAGTTCGATTCACGCCACAGTTCAACGGCAGCCAGCATGGAAATACCTTCGACATACTCATTGATGGCGTCGCTGCGTTGTCAGGAAACCAGGCGGATCAGGGTCGATTGTTCGAACTTGATGTACCCAACGCGACCATGATCGAACTACGCGAAAATCCGGGATCGAGCTGCACCGCGCTTCTCTTCGAACTCCAGATCCTCGCGCCCATCTGCCCCGGCGACGTCGTCGCGAACGGCATCGTCGACGGCGCGGACCTCGCGGCGTTGCTGTCGGTGTGGGGGACCGACGGCGGCATTTATCCGCGCGCCGACACCAACAGCGACGGCTTTGTCGACGCCCAAGATCTCGCCGCAGTCCTCTCCGGTTGGGGCGCGTGCCAGTAACGACCGGCCAAGCAACAACAAGCCGCGGATGCGGAAACGAGCCGCACCTCTTCGTACACTGCGGTCGTGGGTCGATTTGCGAACGACGAACTGCTTCTCGAACGCTGCCGCGCGGGTGACGCGGCGGCGTGGGATGCCCTCGTCACGCGCTACCGTCGCCTCGTTTGGAGCGTGATTCTCGAAGCGCGGTTGTCGCCTGAAGCTGCGGAAGACGCGTTTCAGCAGGTGTTCGCTGCACTTGTAGAACACATCGACGCGATTCGTGACGAGGAAGCGCTGCCGAGTTGGCTGATCACGACCACCAAGCGCTGCACGTGGCGCATGTCTGCGAAATCACGCCGCGAACGCGATCGCGGGACCGCGGGTCGTGGAGAAGGTGGCGACGTCGGTGACGGCGACGGCCACGTTTCGAGAGACATTGCATCTGTCCCCGACGATCGCGTCGACCCCGCAGAGATCGCTCGCCACACCGAACGGCAACTTGTTCGCGAGTCGTTGGAGCGCCTCGGGGGCAAGTGCCGCGACCTTCTCGAAGCGCTGTTCTCGGCGCCCGGAGAACCGAACTACACGCTCATTTCTGCGCGGCTCGGGATCCGCATCGGCTCGATCGGCCCAACCCGCGCCCGCTGCCTTGAGAAACTCGGGGCACTTCTCGGGCGTTTGGGTTTCGGCGCGAACGCACCCCTGTCTCCCATGGGCCAACCCGACGTCCGCCCGCCCAACAGCGATGATGAGGACTGATTTCTCTCCTTTTTCGCGCGGCGACGTATCTGTGCAGCCGTCAGCGTCACTCTTGAAGCACGGTCGGTTGCGTCGGTACCAACAGACGCCTTCGAATATCGCCACGCATGCCTGTGAACCCTCGCCAATCCATGCCCCGTCCAAACGGCCCAGACGAGCTCGCTGCGCTTCTGCGCGACGACGCCCGGTTTGAGCCACCGGCGACCGCGGTTGCCGCGGCCCGGGCGCTGCAGCGTCGGATCGCGATGCGAGTTGCCGGCCAAGGCGCAAATGCCGCCACGATCGGCGCGCGCATCCGCATGCACATTGCCGAACTTGGATCGAGTTTCGATCGCGCGAGTGCAGTCGTTGCTTCTTGGGTGACCACGACCAACACCGACGAGGGAAGCATGGAGGAGGCACGACTCGCCTTTGCCGGGCTCCGCGATGACATCACGTCTGGATTTTGTGCCGAAGTCCTCGCGGCTGAACTTCTCGAAAGTGACCTTCGGTTGAACGCGGAACGCACGCGTGGACAAGACGGAATCGTGAGGCTTGTCGGCGAGGTGCGAGCGGGTGACAACTCGCCTGCACGCGCGAGCATCATCGTGCTCGATCAACTCGCGCGCGTCATTGATCTCGTCGACTCCGATGAAGTTGGACTTTTCTCGGTGTGCGTGACCGACGATGCGATAGAAGTTGCCATTGTTCCACATGCACGTGGTCCAATCGGGTCGACCGTCTTGCACACCGCAAGTGTGCTTCCACTCCGATCGCGGAGTGCGTTGTGAATCTCTCGTCGTGGATCGCACTTCCACCGACCGATCGGCTTGCGGTTGTTCAATCTGACAGTCGCGGAATCAGCGCATGCTTGATTGCGTTTGGTGATGAGTGCGAGCGCTTGGCAGCTGGATCACCTTCCGATGCGATCGCCTATGGCGAAACCATCGCTGATGTTGCTCGATCCATCGGGGCGCGAAGTGCGGCCGCACGTGCGCTTCGAGCCACCATTCCAGCGCTTGCATATCAAGGGAATTTTGATGCCTCCATCACGCGCGCTGCGCTTGCGGTTCAGGAGTCGGCTGCCGCAAATGACGTCATTGAGTCTGCACGCGCGCGAGTCGCTTCGTTGCACGCACTCGCAAAGCTCGGTCGAACAAGCGAAGCGATCGCCACAGGTACGTCCGCACGCGATGCACTGCTCTCAGCCGGACGCGCTGATCTCGCCGCGCGTGCGGATCTCAATCTCGCCAACATTCACAAAGTGCGAGGTGAAACCGCAGACGCGCTCGCCGCACTGGAACGGGCGCTCGACGGTATTCCAGAAAGCGATGTGAACGCACGCGGCATCACGTTGAATTCGCTTGGCGAAATCCTCTTTCAACTTGATCGATTTGATGAAGCGGAACGCGCGTTTCGCGATGCCAACACACTTCTTGCAACACAACCGTTCGCACACGCGATCGTCGCCGGAAACCTCGCCGATCTCCTCGCGCGCCAAGGACGCATCGGTGAATCTCTTCGAATCTTCGACGATGCAGCGCGTGCGACGAGGGAGGTCGCGCCTGGACATCATGCGCGGCTTGAGATTGACCGCGCAGAGGCGCTGCTCGCAATCGGCGCCTTCGCTGAGGCACTCGACGCGACGAAGCGCGCGCTGGCGGTCGCAGACGTCAAGGGTCTGAAGACTGAATCCGCGCGTGGCGAATTGGTGCAGGCCAAGGCGCTCCTCGCGACAGGTCGACTTCTCGAAGCGCAGCAAGCGCACGCAAGGGCAACCGCAAGCATCGAACACTCTGGCGATGTGCGCGGCCGCCGCGCGGCCGCACTTCTCGCGAGTGAAATTGCGCTGGCTCATGGTGATGCAACACGAGCCACAGATTGTGCCCTCGAAGCTGGTGCGACAAATCCCACAATCTCAACGCAAAGCCCACTCGATGTAGCGCACGCGAATCTCCGACTCGCGCGCGCACGGCTTCTCACCAATGACCAGGTCGCTGCAAGCAGTCTTGCAGCACAGGCGCTTGAAGCTGCTCGTCGACTCGGTGTGAAAACGATCGAGCTCGAAGCGCTCCTTGTCTCCGCAGATGTGGCTCGATCACAGGACGGAATCACCGCTTCCATCGACAAACTCGCGAAGGCTGTCGAAATCGCAGAATCAACTCGTGCGACCCTTGGCGCTGATAGTCATCGTGCCGCGTATGCGTCGCTCAGTCTTCGCGCGTATGAAGATCTCGCGCTCGATCTCCTCGCAAAAGGGATCGAACGCGGAAGTACGGAAGATCTCGCGCTTGCCTTTGAGACAACCGAACGTGCTCGGAGTCGAACTCTTCTCGACACCATGCTTCGCGCTGTCGATCGCGCTGTCGATCACGATCCCACTCTGGACTCGAATCGAGATTCGAAAGTCGCGGGAGATCCCACGCCCGCGAGCACTGGCGATACCGAAACAGTGAGGCAACTCGCGACACTTCGCGCTCGGCTTTCACTCCTGCACGCGACACCAGTTCGTCTCGATGTACCGCCAACAACAACTGGTGAGCGTCGAGCGTCAAGTCAGCCAACGATCTTGTCAGAACTTGCATCGACAGAACGAGCTATCGAAGACGTACTGACGCGACTTGAAACCGCTCGTGGTGTTCGATCGCTTCTGAATACTCCACTCAAATCTCAAGAGATTCTCGCGCGCCTTGCGCCCGATGAAGTACTTCTTTCCTTCTTCGCGGCCGGCGATGAAATCGTCGCGTTCGTCGGACAGAATGGCGAACTGCAATGCGTTCGAGCGCTTGCTTCGATGTCAGAGATCACAACACTCGTCGACAAGTTGCTCTTTCTCTTGCGGACTGGGGCGCGGGCTGGTGATCCGCACGCTGAGTATCACAGGATCAACGCGTTGGCACGCGCGCTCTATCGCGCAATCATCGAACCTGTACTGGATCTCTGTACGAAAGTCGAAGAAGCACGACGCCTCATCATCATTCCTTGCGGCGCTTTGCACGCATTGCCGTTCGCGCTTCTCGACGATGGCACCAAGCCACTGATCGAGCGATTTGAGATTCAAGTGGCACCGAGTGCAAGCATCGCGTGCTCGCACGCTGCGACGACTGAAGAGTCTCTCCAGAACGCTGCGGTCATCGCCTTCGCGGATCACAATGCTCCTCTCATCACCGAAGAGGCGGAGCGCATCGCACGTCAGTACAAGGTTCGGGCGGCTGTTGGTTCCGCGGCAACGCGACGGACTTTTCGTGAGTGCATCGGTGATGCAACGATTGTGCATCTTGCGTGCCATGGGCGATTTGTTCCAACGTTGCCTGCGGCGAGTGGACTTCGACTCGCGGATGGTTGGGTTTCGATCCGAGATATTCTCGACCTTCGCCTCAACGCGCATGTTGTCTTCCTTTCGGGTTGTGAAACCGGGCGTTGCGCCGTTGACGCGGGCGAAGAGCTCGCGGGGCTCACGCGCGCGTTCCACGCCGCGGGCGCGCGACGGCTTCTCACCACACTCTGGCCGGTCCGAGATGCTGCAGCGCTCGCGGTCGCCGATCGATTTCATATGGAATTTCGCTCGAAAGTTCGCGCTTCCGCGGCACTTCGGAATTCCATCCTTGCTTTGCGCCACGAGACGCCGCATCCTTCATGGTGGGCGCCCTTTGTTCTCTCGGGAGTCCTTTGATGCGCACCGCGAAACTTTCCATCCTCGTTGCTCTGCTCGCCTCATCCGTGGCGAGCCTTGTGACTTCCGTCGCACGCGCCGGCAACGATCCATCCGAGCCTGTTGTCCCGGGCGAAGTGATCGTGCGCGCCGATACCTCAGAGACGCTCGCGGCAACCATCGCAGACCTCTCGGCTCACTTTGTGAATGTTGGTGTGGTCGATCAAATCAGCGGACGGCCGGTGTATCTCCTTTCGTACGGTTTGACCGGAAAGCAAACCCCGCAGGATGTTTCTGCGCGCATTGATGCGCTGATCGCGAAGAGCACCATTCCTTGGGGCGAGCTGAACTACATCGGACAAACAGGCGAAGGAAAAACCGACAGCCTTTGGCTTTCTGGCGTCGGCTTCAACGCGCAGACCTTCGCCAATCAGTACGCGGTTCCAATGCTTGGAATTGAATTGGCGCACGAACGTTCGCGCGGCGCGGGAGTCGTCGTGGCCGTGATCGACACCGGTATCGACGCTTTGCATCCCGTCTTCAACGGGCGCGTGTCACCAAGCGGTGTGAGTTTTCTTCCAGGATCCGCTTTGAGCAGCGATCTTGGTGATGGCATCGACAACGATGGTGACGGGCTTGTTGATGAACAAGTAGGTCACGGCACATTTGTTGCTGGATTGATCCATCTTGTCGCACCAGAAGCCACCATTCTTCCAGTGCGCGTTCTCGACAGCGATGGCAATGCCGGAACGTTTCAAATCGCACGGGCACTCGCGTGGGCTATCGATCATGGTGCGCATATCGCGAACATGAGCCTCGGTGAAACCTACCGATCACAGGCGCTCGAGGACATCGTGGCGGAAGCAGAGACGCGTGGTGTTGCAGTCTTTGGTGCCGCCGGAAATTCGAACACCGATGATCCTCGTGAATTCCCCGCATGCGACGGTGCTGCCATCGGCGTGAGTGCTCTCGATTGGAATGATGTGAAAGCGCCATTCTCGAGTTTCGGTGATCGCATTGATCTCGCCGCACCGGGACACACACGACTTCTCAAGGGCCTTCCTGTTCCGACGCAATCGATTGTCGGTCCAGTGTCTGGTGGCGGATACGCAGCGTGGTTTGGAACATCGTTCGCGACAGCGTTGACCTCGGGAACCGCTGCGCTCGTGCGCGCTCAGCATCCTGAGTGGCCATCCACGACTGTACCCGCTGGAATGATTCGATCCACGATCACCACGACGCTCGGTACGACCGGCGTTTTGATTGATGCGACCAATCCGACGTATGCCGGTTTGCTTGGACAGGCACGCATCAGCGCGTTCGGCGCGGTGGACGTTGGACCTCCTGCTCCTCCGCTCGGCGACCTTGATCTCGATGGCGATGTGACCGCTGCAGATCTCTCACTCTTGCTCGAAGCATGGGGACCAACGTCTGCTGGACATCGTGCAGACTTTGATCCGAGTGGAGATGTCGGCGCAGCGGATCTGTCGCTGCTTCTCTACGCCTGGTGAATTGCACGCGATGTCGGCGGATCATGGCGCGTCATCATGCATCTTGGTGCCGAAAGTCGAATCGCGTACATTCCATCCCATGCAAGATCCGGCTCGCGCACTGAAGTGGGATAGACGCTTCCTTGAACTCTCCGACGTCATCGCTCGTTGGTCGAAAGATCCATCGCGTGGTGTTGGCGCTGTGATCGTGAGCCCATCACGACAGATCGTGGCGACAGGATTTAACGGACTCCCACGCGGTATCGAAGACCGTCCGGAGCGGCTTGAACGGCCCGTGAAATATGATCTCATCGTGCATGCGGAAATGAATGCGATCGTTCAGTGCGCACGCAATGGCGTTACGCCCGTTGGGTCAACGATCTACACGAGCTTCTCCCCGTGTGTGCACTGCACACTCTCCATCATCCAATCCGGCATCGTGCGGGTTGTGACGTACCGCGCAGGTCAAGGCGACGAGCATTGGGAAACAAACTTCGCGAAATCGCGCGAACTCCTCTCTGAATCGGGAGTCGAGTTCGTCGAACTCGCGCGCGTGTAGGTTGGATCATTTCGCTTCGATACCGAGTTCACGCGAGGTGAAACTTCGGTTTCGCCCCTTCGTTTCCTCACGAACCTTCGCGACGAGCGCAGCATCGACTGCCGACGCCGAGTTTCCCCAGGCGCTACGCACGTAGGTAAGCACCGCAGCGATCTCATCGTCGGTGCGGAGTGGTGCCGCGGGCATCACTTGGTTGTACAGCTGCCCGTCCACCGTGATCTTTCCTTCGAGTCCATGCATCACAATCTTGACGAGTGTCTCGGGATCGCCGAGCACAATCTCACTCGCGCGCAGCGGTGGATACACAGGCGGAAGGCCGCGACCGTTCGCCTGGTGACAACTCATGCAATTGGAGTAGAGGCGCTTTCCAAACTCAGCAAATGACATCTCTGCACCGCGCTTCAATTTCGGCGCGATGAACGCAACATCCTCGCGACCTGGCCAGAAGACGTTGCGATCAATCGGTGTCGCGATCAAGAGTTCGCTCGGTGGCTTCGCAAGCATCGCAAACCAACCCTTGGGTTCCGCAGATGCGATGAGTTGCACAGGATCTTTCGAAGTCAGTCGCTGCCGTGCGGCAACGCGCTCAAGTATCGCCTTTGCAAGCCATGGTCGTTCGTATGCGACGACGGATGCG
>CAIWCL010000276.1 GCA_903911205.1 uncultured bacterium | reverse complement strand
GGCACTGCACGGCACGTGCCGTGCACCATTACGGTCGAGCTCAACGCCGCAATCCCGGCACCTCAACCCGCGTGCCCGGCAGCAAATCACCCTCAAGTCGACCCACGCGACCGAGTGGGTAGATCACCGTCGCCTCCGCGGCCGCATTCGCCCACGGGTACTTTTCCCGTGCGAGCCGCACCGCACGGTCACGCGCGTTCTCGTCGGGCTTGTACCGAGCATGCTGCTCGCGCGCCGCCTTCGCACCGTCCGCATCACCGAGCATCTCGCACGCGCGGTTCACAAACCACCACGTCGGTGCTTGCTCAGGATCGACCGCGAGCGAACGCTGCGCAACCTCGCGCGATTCCTTTGCCAGCGCCGTGCGCGCGCCGTCGTCGGGCATCGCGAGTGCCTGCTCAAGCAGCACTTCGGCCAGTTCGTTCAGGACACGCACATCGATCGAGAAGTCAAACGCACGCTCGCGCGCACCCGCGAAGTCCGTCGCGAGCACGCGTTGGAAGCCCTCCGCAGCCTTCGCGAAGTTTCCGTTCTGCTTGTCGACGAGCGCCGTGAAGTACGCGACCGTCCACGGCGACTTCACTCCTTCGCCGCCCGCTGGCACAAGGAGCGCAGCCGCGTCGTTGAGTCGACCCTCACGGATCGCGAGCCGCGCACGCGCCAACGCACCAACTGCAGGTTCAAGCGCCGCAACGCGCGCGAACGCTTCATCGGCCTGTCGCAGCGCACCACGTCCCGTGCCGCGGTCACTCTCGCGGAAAAGCCCGATTCCGTAGTCGTACCAACGCTGCCACTCAGGAATTGCATCGGGTGCGGAGGTCGCCTCGCCATACACGCGACCATCTTGGCTGCGCACCGGAAGAACGATTTCGTCGCGTGCGAGCACCATCACGGGGTAGTCGTTGACGCGTGTCGCACCTTCGACGAAACGCAGATAGGTCGTATCGAACTTGCGGTAGCGCACTTCACTCTCGATGCGGAGCGGCGCCGCCGCGTCCGCCGGAACGTCGAGAAGGAGATGCGTGACATCACCCGCGCCCGGCGGAATTTGGTTGTTGTAGAGCGGGAGGAAAATGTCCTGCGGATTGCGTCGATCGATGCGATTCCCTTCGCGATCAATGACGAACGCGTTGAACATGCGCGACCATGGATCGAGTTCGCCGGTTGCTTGATCGAGGCCCCCACTCACGCCAACGACGCGCGCGTCGCGATCTGCTGGTAGAAGCGTCGCGCGCGTCCACAACCAAACCTCGTTCGAATCTGCGGTTCCCTGCGTGAACTCGTGCCCGATATCGAGCGTGCGGACGACAACTTCAAGCAAGTACCGCTGACCAGCGTCGAGTACGGGCAATTCTGCGCCGATCACACGCAACGCTCCATCGATCGCACCGCCCTCACGCACCGCGAAGAGGTCGACACGTACCGTTTTCGCGTTAAACGCCGCGTGACCCGCGACGATCGCCGCATGCGCGTCCGCGGCCGTTTCGCTCGCCATCTCATCGGGAAGTTCGGTGCACGTCGCGCCTGGAAGCATCGCGCAGGCCGACTGATCGATCGCCTTCGAAAGTGCAGTATTCGCGCTTGGAAACGCGTGCGACAACACGCTGCGCACGCCACTTCCATCGCGATCGCGCGCGGCGAAGTCGTCGCTCGGCACCGCCTGCATGTGACACGTATTGCACGAGGTCGCAGCCTTCTCGGGGTAGTACCAACCAAGCGCGCCATGCCCGCTGCGCCCAGACGCAAGGAACGACCCGTAGTGATCTTGCCCGCGCAGCCACTTGTAATCGTTCAATGGCTCGGGCAAGAAGACCTTGTGGCACGCGCCGCAGAATTCATTGGAGCGGTGTACTTCTGGCTTCAGGAACGTGCGCTTGTGGAACGACGGCTTCGCCTTCACGAGCTGATTCGAAACCCACTGCAGCATCTCCGAATCGCTGAAGGCAAACGGATAGTGCGGGCTCTCTTCAATGGTGTAGTCAGCGTTGCCTCGCGGGCTATCAATCGACACGATGCCGTGGCAAACCGTGCATGTGATGCTCGCGCGGCCGAGCGGATCGTTCGCGACGTCGTACGCAGGGTCGTCCCACTTCGACTCCTCGAACGCTCCTGCAAAGAATGGGACCGGATCATGGCAACCTGCGCAGAAACGCGCGTCTTGCACATTGCCGTCCTTCTTGAACGCCTCTGCGCGCGTCTCGCGCACACTCGCTGCGTAGAACGGATTGTTGAACGAACTCGTCGCATGCACCGAGTGCGCCCACGAATGCACGACGTCGGCGTGGCACTCGAGGCAATACTCGTTCGCGAGGAGCCCCTTCGCGGGAATGAAGCCGCCCGTCGAAGTCTTTGCGAGCGACGGCTCGAAGTAACTCGCGCCATCTTCCGGAACGCGCGGCGCGCGCTCGGGAAGCACGACGTGCGCGAGCGTGGCGACCACCGCGACGCTAGCGGCAACCGCTGCCCACCGCGCACCAACCACCCACTTGATGCGACGGCCCGACAACCGGTGCAGCACGAAGAGCCATGCGGCGACGACGGGCGCGATCACGTGCGCCCAGTAGACGATCTCGCGAGTGGTCGGCTCGCGCACGCCGATGGTCACGCCACCGAGTTCAACGCGCGTCAGCGCGATGCCAGTCGCAAGCAGCACGATCGATGCGACGAAGGTCGCAATGCCCGCGGTAATCGCCCGCGGGTTCGGGCGGTTCGCAACATTGCGCCAATGCAGCGCACCAAACACAATCGTCGGCACCACAATGGCGAACCCGAGCACGAGGTGCGCGAGGAAGTTGACGAGGTAGAAGCGGTTCTCGAGCGTTTCGCCGGTCTTCCACTGCAGGAACGTCACCGACCCGAGGTAGACGCTGTTCACCGCCAGCAACGCGAACAGCCCGAACACCGCGGCAAGAAGCCACTTCAGTTTCGGACCAACCGCTGGGCGGAACTTCGACATACGCGCACTCTATCGACCGCTCACCGCCCGCCCATCGGTCGCGTGCGCAGTTTCTCCATCGCCGCGGGTTTTGTGCCCGGCAACGGTTCGATCGTCTCGCCGTCCTTCGTGAAGAGGTCCATGTCCTTGCACCAGCCGCGGACTTCGAGCACATATCGGCGCGTGGAGCCCGCAGGAACGGGCGAAGTCGCTGCCGAGAAATCCACCGTCACCTGCTCGCCTGGCCCGAAGACCGCGAGCGACTCGTCGCCACCACGCACGAGCTCCGCGACATCGCCGAGCTCCGTGTAGAGCCCGAATTGGAATCGGCAATCCCACAACGGAAGTCGACGTGCGTCGTCGTAGTGCGGTTGCTTCTGCGGTCCGGTGGTTCGTTGCGCAAAACCGACCGACGCAAGCTCCGCGCCTGCGAGCGCGAGTTCGATCGGCGCGGTCGGCAGTGCTTCACGCGCGACGAGCCGCACGCTATCGAAGTAGATCTCCATGTTCGTGCGCATGCGAAGCGCGTTGACGCCTGCGGGCAGTTTCTCGCGCGGAATCGGCAGCGCCATCCGCCGCGGCATGCCCGCCGGATAGCCCCACTCTTCGACAAGCGTGGTCCACGAGCCATCGGCGCCACGCGCTTCGAGACTCGGCGCGCGATACTTCGCGCCCGCCTGCCACGCCGCAAACATCGTTTGGCAGTACGGGTACTCAACCCAACCGTCGATCACGAGCCACGGATC
Source organism: uncultured bacterium (assembly GCA_903911205.1). Classification (GTDB taxonomy): domain Bacteria; phylum Planctomycetota; class Phycisphaerae; order Phycisphaerales; family SM1A02; genus QWPT01. The sequence goes on along the minus strand of CAIWCL010000276.1, from coordinate 5,716 downwards.
GGCAATCGCGTGAATGTCGGTTGCGAACTCAAGTTCGAGCACCTGCTCACCGGCGAGTCTTCCGAGGAAGCGCGGATCGTGCGGCCCCACGTCGGGCGCGATCAGATCAACCTTCGCCAACGCTTCGCGACTCGACGCGTTTGCGGTCGATGCGATCCACTCGTTCTTCCACGCAACGATGTCACCTGTGGGCGCGGCGCCACCAATCGCAAGGCGCTCGTCGGGCGCGATATCCCAGCCCGCCGGCAAGTCGATCGCACGGAGCGCGACCTGATCGAGCATGCATGATTCTTCCATCGGTTCAGCGAGTGCGATGCACAACGAGCCATCCGCGCGCGGTACGAGTGCGCCTTCGGGGAAAACGAAGGTTTCGCGAGGTCTCGGCTCGCTATAAACGCCGGGCTCGAGCAAGTAGCCGAGCCCGCCGACGCCGAGGAGATCCGAAACGAATTCCATCCGTTCGCCGTTCCACGCAAAGAGCACCGGGCACGATGAAATCTGCCGCTGCGTCTCGACAATCGGCGTCAACACCCCCGCTTTCACTCCGACCTCGCTTTGGAAAACGCCATCGGACCACTCAATCTCGACGACGTCCGCCGCCTCGAACGGTCCAAGCCCCACCGACACCGGCGCGAGCGACTGCCCGCGACCGGTGTGAGCGCGAAACGTCTCGCCTCCGAACCACTCATTGCCAACACGGACGGCGTACGAGGTGCCAATCCCACTTGTGTTCGAGCGCATCGACTGCGAAGGATCATCACGCCCACTGAAGCGCATCGCGATCGAGTTTCCGCGGCCTTCGCCGGGCGCCAGAAGCAACGGCGCTTTCCCTGCGCGAAGCAAGAGCACGGATGGCCCCTTCGTCGCTTCGAGTTGTATCGCCTGCCCACGAACCACTTCTTCACCGTACGGAATCTCCGTGACGACTCGTCCAGATTCGTCGAGCAAAATCATGCCTTTGGCGCGCATCAACAGCAGATCGCTGTGTCCGTCGCCTGTTGCATCGACGACTGCGAGTTCCGTCCGCGCATCGCGCGCATACGTTTCGATGCGCGTCGGCATACGCAAGAAACTCGACGTTGCGAGCGCGAGGCGCCGAAGTGGAATGTCCGCGAGATCCACGACTGCGGCGGCGAGCGCCTGTTCCTCGAGTTGTTCCTGCGCGAAGCCCGGCGCGGTCCCAGGCGCCCAACGCCACAATCGCTCATTCAAGAGCAACGTGTGCGGCGGTAGTTCGTTCAGAATGAAGATGTCTGCGTCGCGGTCGTAGTCGAAGTCGCCGATGATGGTCGAAATCGGTGACCGTTCCGTTGCGTCAAGACCTGCTTCCTTTGCAATGTCTTTGAACCGACCACCGATGTTCGCAAGAAGCTCGACCGGTCCATCACGCGCGAGCAATAAGACGTCGAGATCACCATCGTGATCGAGATCCGCGAGTGCGCCATCACCGCAACTTGTCGTCGTCCCCGAGGCCTGCCACTCGTCGGTGGCGTCCCGAAAGCCACCACCTGGTTCCGCGAGAATCAACCGATTTCCGCCGCTACGACAGAGATAGAGATCGGTCAACCCGTCGTTGTCGACGTCACCGAGCAAGATGGACCACGTCGAACCTCCCGCCAACGTCGCCAGCGCGTGATCTGGCATCGCAACGAACGAGCCATCCGGCTGACCTGCGAGAAAGAGGGCAGAGAGATCCAACGCACCTTTCAAGACAAGCGCGCGTGCGATCAAGATGTCGAGTCGCCCATCACCATCGAGATCGCCCACCACCGCGTGTTGTTCGAGATCCTGCGACCACTGCGGGACGTAACCCTCCGGCCAGCGAATCATGAGTTCTTTCGGTGCTTCGAAAATCGGCCCCGACGGCGGCTTCCAATCGGAGGGCGTGAACGACTTGGGAAGTGGTGCCAAGCCGAGTGAACCCATGCGTGTGTACTTGAACTCCGCGTTCTTCGCGCGTGGATTGGCCGCCAAATCCTCGAATGACTTCAGCGCGCTCTCAGCGCGCGCTTCATCGCCTGTACGACGCGCACATCGTTGCATGCCGAGAAACGCACTCTTCAAACGCGTGTCGCGCGTGGCCGCTCTTTCATACCACTCAAACGCTTTCGCGTACTCGCCGGTTTGCTCGAGTGCTTGTCCCGTGAAGTACTGCGCGTACGCATCTTCACCGCGTGCCTGCGCAACAGGAAGAAACGCCGTCAAGGCTTCGGCTGGCTTTCCGAGATAGAGAAGGCAAAGGCCTTGGCAATAGCGTGCACGCAGCGCGAGATCTTTCGGCGGATTGGTCTTGAGAAACTCGCCGAGCAGCGCAAGCGCCTCGTCTTGCGCTCCATCGCGCGATTGATTCAAGATCGCAATTGCATGACCGAGCGCTACCTCACGCGGCACGTTCGGCAACTTCGCGATCCGCGCAAACTCCGCGGCGGCTTGCTCAAACTCGAATCGCCCCATCATGCCCACCGCACGATTGAGTTCCGCCGCGAGCGCTGCGTCGAGAGGTTCTGCACTCAACCTCTCGCTCTTCCCCGCCGCTTCCGTCGCGCCTTCCTCTTTACCGCAACCGAGATTCACCGAAACGAGCAGCGTCGCAAAGGAGAGACCGAGCGCGAAACGCACGTGTTCGCGAAGGCGAAGGCGAAGGCGACGGCGAAGGTTGGCGAAGTTTAAAGCGAGGGACATGTCCCGAGCATACGGCCCGACGCGGCGTTCGTGGGTGCAAACCCCTCAGGTAAGAACTTCGTAGGCGCGCACTTCTCGCGGCGATCTGCGACTTACGGAAGTGTCCGCTTCGCTGCCGCAATACGCGCGTCGTTCGACGCGATATCAATCGCGCCACTCCCTGCCCGGGCAAATCGAGGCATCGCTGCGTATGGATGGACTTCGGCGCGATAGTGCGCACGCATGTCGTGGCCCTGACGTCGCGCACGCGCGTCGCGCAGCGCTGCCAAGTCGATCGGCGCAACCACGACTTTTTCGCCGGCCCCTGGATCCGCCTGCGCAAGCACGCGACCGTCGAAGTCAACAACCATCGAACCACCTGGCCACGAGAACGGCGGATAGCCCTCGAAGGTCGCGCCTTGATTGCACGCAAGCACAAACGCGGTGTTCTCAATCGCGCGGGCACGATTGATCGTCGTCCACCAATCCATCGGCGCGGTTGCTCCCCACGGATCCATGTACGCGCTCACACGGACGAGAATCTCTGCGCCGTTGAACGCGAGTTGTCGAATGGACTCTGGGAAAAGCCAGTCGTAACAAATCGCGCAGCCGATCTTTCCGATCTCTGTGTCCGCCACCGGAAACGGTTCTTCAACGTACTGCGCAAAATCATGCGGACTCGCGTGCACTTCCCACGGAATCCACGGATTCACCTTGCGGTACTTCGCGACGATTCCCTCCGGACCGATGAGGCACGTCGTGTTGAACACCGCACCCGGATAGCGCGCGTCGCGTTCGATGAACGTGCCCGTTTGCACGTAGCAACCCGTTGCGCGCGCGAAGCGCACATACGCATCGGTGTGGTCGTTTGGAATCTCGACCGCGAGATGCTCGAACAACTCTTCGACCGTGAAATAGACCGGCGCCGCGTGTGCAAACTCAGGAAACGCAATGAGCCGAACATCGAAGAACGGCTTGTATCCCGCGACCGTCTGCTCGGCCATCGCGATCATGCGCGCAACGCGCGAGGGAATTTCGGCCCGCGTGCGCGGGTTCTCAAACGCGGTCTGGATCGCGGCGGCGTGGTAGCGCTCGACTCTCGGCATTCAATGCTCCTCACGGCTCCTCACGCCAGCGGCGCAGCCAATCAGATCTGCACGTACATACTCACGCGCGCATCCTCACGCGCGCTCATCAATCCACGCTTGTTGGATCGCTTCAAGAATGCGCTCGTTGCATGGGTGCCCGGGCTTCTCTGCGAAATCGGGCAGTGCCGTCACAAGCGACTTCAACTTCGGAAACGCAATCGCCGTCGGATCGATCTCCGGATGGAGATCCACGAGCGATTCTGCGATCTCTTGAACATCAAGCCAGTGCATCGTTCCCTCGCGCAAGAAGGCAGAGCCTAGTGCGGAATCTCCTTTACAGCGTTGCGATTCCACGCAGGAACTCGCACGACGATCGGCACGCGCTTTCCTTCGCCGAGATCCTTCAGCTCACACTGGCACGAGAGCCGCGACGTGCGCTTGATGCCAGGCGCCTCTTCCACGCGATCCTCTTCGTCTTCCGAAGCTTCGCTGACCTGGTTCACGCCGCTCTCGAGGTAGATGTGGCACGTTGAACACGCGCAAACGCCACCACACGCGTGCTCGATGTTGATGCCGTTGTCCATCGCCACTTCGAGAATGGATTCGTGCTCACCGCCGAGCACTTCCCAAACTTTCTGCGAGGTGCCCGTCAAGCCCTCGGGGTCTTCGAGGTGGAAGGTGATCGGAATCACCGGCGGTCCGTGATGATGACTGTCGTCGCGCTTGAGATGCATGGTTTTCGCCTGTCGGATGCCCTCCGACGGAGGGGGCGCGGATCATAGCGGCCCGGTGAAATCATCCGGCCGATCCTGAGTCCCGTTATCCTGCGATTGCAGTGCGACTTCCCCCCGCCGCCACGATCGGAGATCGGCATTGACTCACCCCGCGAGCAACCCCGCGAGCAACCCCGCGAGCAACCCCGCGAACAACGACATCCTGCTCTTCGTGGAAACGCTTCGACGACAACTCGATGGCATTTACCCGCTCATCGTGATCGAAACCGACGATGAAGATGGCCTCCGAACCGCGCTCTTCGACGCCGTTCGCGCCGAGCTTCCCTTTCGTGAATGGACCGCCGTGCGTGGCCTTGGAAACGCGCGCCTGACAGGTGAGGCGATCGCGGACACGATGCACGCCGCTGCGGCACTCGCGTGGATGCCCGCGAATGAGTCACACCAACGATCGGTGACGGTCTTCTATGACCTCGGCGTGCACCTCGCTGATGCCCGCGTCGCACGCGCGCTCAAGGAGGCCGTCGCCTGGGCTCGCCGCAACTTCTGCTCGATTGTCCTCGTCGAACATCGCGTGGACCTTTCCGCCACCACCTTCGGCGCGCTCGCTGCGGAAGCGCATCGCATCGCTGTTCCCATTCCCTCGGAAGCGGATCTTTCCGAACTCGTCCGTGCGACGGTGCGCGAAGTCTCGCGCTCACGGAAGATCGAGGCATCGGTGCGCCGCTCCACGCTCGAAGCGATGGCGCGCGGCCTGCGCGGACTCACACGTCGCCAGGCGGAACGCGTCGTACTCGCCGCCGTCACCGAAGACAATCGCTTCGACGACAGCGACCTCGAACGCATGCTGCTCCTCAAGCGAAACGCATGCGCCGATCTCGAAGGCGTCCTTGAGTTTGTACAGGCACCCGTTTCGATGGATGAGATCGGCGGACTCTCACAACTCAAGCGGTGGCTTGATGCGCGACATCTCGGATCCATGGACGAAGCGCAGGACTTTGGTCTCACGCTTCCTCGTGGCGTTTTACTCCTCGGCGTACAGGGCGCGGGAAAGAGCCTCGCCGCGAAAGCGGTCGCGACAGCGTGGCATGTGCCCCTGCTCAAGCTCGACGCGGGTGCGCTTTTTGACAAGTACATCGGCGAAAGCGAGCGTCGTTTGCGCGACTCACTCGCGCAAGCCGATCGCATGGCTCCAGCTGTCCTCTGGATCGACGAGATCGAGAAAGGCTTTGCGAG
>CAIWCL010000275.1 GCA_903911205.1 uncultured bacterium | reverse complement strand
TTCTTCGAGATTTTCCGCAGTCTTACGCAGCGCCTCTACGAGTTGCCGAATCTCATACGACTCGCTTTGCAGCAACTCCGACACCTGCTCACCGATTCCTCGATACTCCTCAACAGTCGGGGCGAGCGTTCCCGTCGCCGTGTCGAGATTCGCGAGGATGCGCTGCAGTTTGTCACTTCCGAGCATCGCATCGAGACGGTCCGCGGCTTCACGCGCCTTCTTCATCATCGCGGGAATTTCAACAAGCGCTTCCTTGAGGCTGTTGCCATTTCCATCAAATGCCACGCGCAGTTCACCCGTGACCTTCGCGACATTGTCCAGTGTTGCGTCGATGGCCTTGTCGTCGAGAATCGCCTGGAGCCGCTGGTTTGATGTACGAAGCTCTTCAAGGAACTTCTCAGCACTCAGCATCATTGGATCCACACGCCGCTTGACCACGCCATCGATGTTCTCGACGGTTTGTTGCAAACTCGAGCCGAGTGACGAGAAATCGACCTCCGCGAGATTGTTCGCGAGTGTGTTGATGCGATCGATGAGTTGATCGAATCGACTTGGCGCACTCGGGATGTACGCGTACTCAGGCGTGTACGGCGGTTTCGTCGCGGGAAACACTTGTCCCTCGTTCAGATCAAGGTCAACGAAGAGGCCGCCCGTCAAACCCGCGGTCGTAAGCCGCGCACGCAACCCCTGCTTCACGCCTTCCTCGACATTCGCGCCGAAAAGGTGCGTGCTATCCGGCCCGAAAACATCGAGCCGAACCTTCATGCGAATGACCACTGGCGACGCAAAGTCAAAGTACTCACCCTGCCCGCCGCTTTCGGGGTACCAACGATCCGCAAAACTGATGGCCGTGACCTCACCGATCGGTACGCCGCGGTACTTCACCGGACTTCCAACCTGAAGCCCATTGACAGACTCGGTCGTCGAGGTTTCAACGATTTCCGAGTCCTTGAAGAGCGTGCCAGAACCGATCGCGATCACGCCGCCGAAAACGAGCGTCGCCGAAGCGATGACGAAGATGCCAACTCTCAATTCCTTCGATGCGCTCATGACTTGCTCCGTGACTCGTACTGCGCCGCCTGGCGCTCAATTGGTGACTTTCGATTCGTGCTGTGCGTGGTACATCGCGTCATGGCGTCAAGCCTCCGCCGTCGGTACACGATTGAGAAAGTTTCGAACCCACGGATCTGGCGACGAATCGCGGAGTTCCGTGGGAGTTCCAAGCGCGACAAGGCGCTTGCGAGCGCCATCAAGCATCGCGAAGCGATGACCGATCGCAAAGATGCTCGCGAGTTCGTGCGAGATGATGACGAACGTCGTGCCGAGCATTCGATTCAACGCGACGATCAGTGCATCGAGATCGGCACTCGTCACCGGATCGAGGCCCGCACTCGGTTCGTCAAGGAAAATGATGGGCGGATCAAGCGCGAGCGCGCGTGCGATCGCTGCGCGCTTTTGCATACCGCCAGAGATTTCGCTCGGCTCCTTCTGTGCGTGCGCTCCCAGCCCAACGAGCCCGAGTTTCGCGCGCGCGATGTCATCCATCGCTTGATCCGAGAGATTCGTGAACTCTTCGAGTGGCAGCCGGACATTCTCGAGGAGCGTCTTTCCGCCGAAGAGCGCGCCCAACTGATACATCACGCCGAAATGCCGCCGAACACGCTGAATCGCGTCGTCATCGGCCGTTGCCACATCAGTTCCTGCGAGCAGAATCGAGCCAGCAAGTGGCTTCCGCAACGCGGTCAAGCAGGAGAGAAGCGTTGTCTTGCCGCAGCCCGAGCCGCCACCAATGAAGAGAATCTCACCTGCCAGAATGTCGAGGTCGATTCCCTCGACAATCGGTCGGTCATAGCCGATCGAGACGCCGCGCAACGCAATCGCGACGTCGCGCGGGGCTTTCGAAGGTTGGGTTGGTTCCGAAGACTGCATCGTGGGAAGATTTCGCGTTGTGAGATTGAACTGAAACTCTTTTGAACTCGTGTCTCTGTCGAATGTGCTGGGTGCGTGCTTCGTGACCTCAGATACCGAGCGCGTAGAAGAAGCTCCCGAGAATCGCATCCGCGACCACGATGGCAACAATCCCGGCAACGACTGCGCGCGTGGTGCTTAATCCAACGGCACCGGGCCCTTGACCCGTGCGCAAACCCGCGAGACAGCCGATTGCGCCAACCAGAAGCGCGAAGATTCCTGCCTTCGCAAGTCCTTGCAGGAATCCACCGACCGTCAGCGCGGCCCGAACTTCGTCGACGTATTGCGCGAGGGTAAATCCTTCGGGCCCAAGAATCACGAAGCCGCCTGCAACGCCAAGGAGCGTCGCATAGACCGAGAGGAGCGGCGTCACAAGCACGACCGCGAGGATGCGTGGAATCACGAGAAATCGAACGGGATCGATGCCAAAGGTTCGCAGCGCATCAAGTTCTTGCGTGACCTTCATCGTGCCGATTTCCGCAGCAAACGCGCTCCCAGATCGGCCTGCGAGAATGATCGCGGTGATGAGTGGGCCGAGTTCTCGCACGATCGAGATGGCGACAACGTCTGCAACCTGCAGTTTCGCGCCATATTTCGCCATCGGATCAAAGGTCTGGAACGCGATGATGGTTCCAATGAGAAGTCCGAGGAGCGAGACCACCGGAACCGCGTCGGTCCCGTGGCGCGACATACCGGCGATCGTGTCGCGCACTCGGAGCAGTCGAGGATTCCTCGCGACCTGCGCCGCAACAATCGAAACTTCGCCAACGAAGCGCACGAGATCGACGACGCTCGCAGCAATCGCAATCGACGCGCTTCCAACCTCGCGAACGATGCCTATCGGTTGTGACGGCGGTGTCGGCTCCTGTCCGCGAAGCGCAAGATCCACGAGGAGTTTGCGGTCGCCTTCCGCACCCACAACGCGAAACTCAGCACCACGCGTCTTGGCGAGTCGGAAGAGGAAAACCGCGAGCGACACGCCCGACGCATCGAGTTCAGAGCACTTCGTCAGATCTAATTCGATCGACCCACGCGACAACGCCTTCGTAGGAAGCGCCCTTTCGAGCGTTTCGCGTGCGGCACTGATGGCGCTCGCGACGAGTTGCCCTTCAACCGTGACACGCACCCCACCATCCGAAGTCGTCACGTCGACACGTGCGGAATCGGGCATCTCTGCCGAGTCATGAGCACCACGCGCGGCTGCCATCATTGCGGCGCTTCCGTTCTGCTGCGATAGATCGCTTCAGCCTTCGGCATGAGTTTCGCCAGTCGATTCGCGCGCTTTTCATCACTCGGATGGGTCGAGAGAAACTCTGGGGGCTTCGCGCCGCCCTGCGCAGACATCTTGCGCCAGAAACCGGTTGCTGCCGTTGGGTTGTACCCAGCGTCGGCAGCGATCATGAGTCCGATCTCGTCGGCTTCGCTTTCTTCGCTGCGACTAAATGCAGTTTCTCCGAGTGCGCCATACGCAACCGCAGTCGCTTCGACGATCGCTGGATTCACTTCGCCTGTTGCCGAAACGGCACCAAGAACAACCTGCGTCGCAACGCCGCGCGACATACGTTCCGCACCGTGTCGCGCGATCGCGTGCGCAGCCTCGTGGCCCATGACAATCGCAAGTTCGTCGTCGGTCGTCGCCACCTTCAAAAGCCCGGTGTAAACAGCGCTTTTTCCACCCGGGAGCATCCAAGCATTGACCTCGGGACTATCGACGAGCGTGAACCGCCACTCAAATCCCTTCACGGCGTTCGGGTAGCGTCGTTCTGCGGCTTCGGCGATGCGTTCGCCGACGCGCTGGACTCGCACGAAATCCGGGCCCGTCGTCACGACGTTCGCCCCTTTCAACATTTCGGTGTACGCCTCTTCGCCCAATGTGATTTCATCGCTCGCCGAGATCAGGTTGAACTGCGAGCGCCCCGTTTCGGGCACCGTGCCGCAACCTGCGGGAATCCCGGCAACTGTGAGGCCCGCCGCAAAGAACCCTACCGCGCGGACGATGGAGAACCTCCCGAATCGCGCCGCGTGAAACGCCCGAAGCCGCACGGCGTCCCTGCTGCGAAACCTCTTGAAACGATCGACTTGGTCGGAATACATCTTGGGAGGATCCTCCACGCATACAACGCCCAACCCACGCGCAGGCCGCGGGCGGTCGCGGGATATCGGCCGGGCGTGGCCTCGCGCATCACACGTTCCGCGTCCGCGGTACGCTGCCCGCATGCTTCCCCGCTCCACCCCGAATCGGCGACTCGCACGCGGCACCTTCCCCTCAAACCCCGCACTTCGTCGCGGCAATTGCCTGTTTCAAGTGCTCTTAGCGGTTGCGGTACTCAGCATCCTCGTTTCAGTCTTTGGCATCATCAGCATGCTGACCTCGGGCGCGGGCGACGCCGTGACCGCACTCGAATCGGAAATCAAGACGATCGCGGCGAACTCGCAGACATTCGAGGCACCGGGCACGGCGACCGTCGAACTCGCGGAAGGCGGCGCGATGCTCGCGCTGCATCCAGATGGCATGGTTGGAGACAAGAAGATCGGTGTTCCGCCTGCGAACGTGAACTACACGTTCACCATCACCGATGCTGACGGAAATTCGGTGAAGTTCGACGCGAACAACGCGCCGCGCAATCCGCAGGCCCCGTTCGAGATGTTCGGAGTCTTCGAGACGAAGGCTGCGGGTACCTACACGATCCAGTCAAAGACATCGGACGGGAGTGAGACGCCCGCTGCCGTGATGGTTGCGGCCGCAGACAAGGCAACGGCCGAGCGCCTTGCAAACGCGGGCCTCGCGATTTTCAAAGGTGTTGGCGGCGGCTGCCTGACGGTCTGCGGCTGTCTCGCAGCGCTTGCCTTTGGCATTCCTGCGCTGATCGTGCGCAAGAAGGCGAAGGCTTCTGCCGCGGATGCAACGCTTCCGCCCGTCTGATCTGCGACGACGCAGACTTTCAGCCACATCGAATCTGTGTGACACGCGTCTCGCGCAGCGGTTTAGTACGAAGGGTCGTAGACTTTTTCGCGCACAAACGCGCGGATGTCTTTCGGTCGCTCCACGCCCGCAAGACCTCGCGCGTAAATCAGTTCGGCGACATCCATCGCAACTTCGACGGCGGATTCATGAATCCGCTGCAGCGGCGGGTAAATCAGCCCAACCGAGAGTTCCGCATCGGTTGTTCGTGCCGCAAGTGACTCGGCGGCGCGCAAGAACATTTCATCGGTCACACGCGACGCCTCGCAAGCGTAGACCGCAAGCCCCACCGCCGGATAGATGTAGACGTTGTTGCCTTGCCCGGGAATCAGAACCCGTCCGCCAATTTCAACAGGTGGAAACGGCGAACCCGCCGCA
>CAIWCL010000274.1 GCA_903911205.1 uncultured bacterium | reverse complement strand
CCCGTGAGGAACTCGAGGAAGAGTGTGCCCGCGGCTTGCGCTGGCTCCATCTTGAAATAGCGCGTGTCTTCGAGCAGCGCAGGATTTGCGGTGATTTCTGTGAGCGCAAACTGCCGGAATGCCCAGGCGACCCCGAGGGCCATGAGCACGCAGATCACAGTCCACGCTGCCGAAACCTGCATCTGACGCCGCGCGTGTGCGGCAGGCGTCGCGCCGCCATGGGCAAGCCGCTCGATGACGAAGAGGTCGAGCGCCAGCAATGCCGCGACGCCGCCAAGGAACGAGATCAGGATGGGCCAGTAATCGAGCGGGTTGAAGATGGCGTACGCGAGCAAGGTGAACCTCAAGCGAGAAAGCACGCGGCGGAACGCGTGGAGTAGTTCCCACGCGGCGCAGCAGCCGACGTTGGGCGCGCAGTGTAGAGGCGGGAACGTACCCCGTTCGCAGCTTCTTCGCGAAGCGTGGATGAAGTTGCCCTGACACGGGGCCGATCGCGAGTCGGAAGAGTCCCGCGGGGAGCCTTGTGGTTTCTCGCATCCGAGCAACGTTTGAATCGACGAGCGAGGCGATTGATGTCCCGAACCTACCGACGCGCGTGCCCAGAGCATGCGCCCAACTTCCGCAGTGCGCGAGTCCTCGCGATTGCGCCGTGTGCATTTTTGGCGACCAATCTTGCCCTTGCGCAGGATGCCGGTGATATCGCAGGCGTGGGTGATTCCTTTGACGCGGCGGAACTGATTCCGTCCGCATCCTCAGGTCTACCTCCAATTCTGCCAGGACAGGAGCCAGGTGCGCGTGAGCGGGGAGCGGTCACGCCTGTGCCGCCGCCAACGGAGCGCGCGCGCGAGTGGTTTGGTGGCGCGGACTGGTGGACGTGGTCTCGTGCGACTGGCGACTGGGGTGGTGCGCGCACCGCCATCGAGGACGCGGGGTTCGTCTTCAACGGATCCGCGATCACTGAATGGTCGCGCGTCTTTTCCGGTGGTCTCGACAACGCAAGTGCGTTTCGATTCCTCCTCGATTTGAATCTCACGGTTGAACTTGAGAAGGTCGTCGGACTGAAGGGCGGTAAGGTCTTTGCAGACTTTCAGAACGCAGACACCAGCGTTGGCGCGTTGGTGCATGGTGGATTCCAACCCTATTCGAACATCGCGATCGATGGCAGCATCACGCAGCTCTCGCAACTTTGGTACGAGCAGTGGCTCTTCGACGACGTGCTCCGCGTGAAACTCGGCAAGGTCGATGCGAACACGGAGTTTGCATACATCCCGGCGGCTGGCGGCTTCATCAACGCGAGCGCGGGCTTTACGCCGACGATTTTCGCGCTCCCGACCTATCCGAATCCTTCGACGAGCGTGAATGCGTTTCTCTATCCAACAGAAGAGTGGTACATCGGTTTTGGTGCGTACGACGGCGCATCGACGCTCGACGGTGTGGCTACTGGATCGCGCGGCCCCTCCACGTTTTTCAGCGATGATCTTTCGGATGATTGGTTCTTGATTGCGGAATCTGGTCTCACGTTTGGCGAGGCCGGATTTCTCCGCAATCTGCGCGTTGCTGCTGGTGGTTGGTGGCTCGTCGGAGATGTCACGACTTTCGATGGCGGCACCGACGACGGCACGGGCGGCCTGTACGCGCTTGCCGAGACTCGCGTCTGGACGCCCGATGGCGTGGACTTCGCCAATGAAGACGACACGCGTGGACTTTGGGCTTTCTTGCAGGGAGGTTGGAGTGATCCGAATGTTGCGCTTGCTGCGCAGCAGTACGGCGGTGGTATCTCGCTGACGGGCACGTTCCCAGGTCGCGATGACGACTCCACCGGCATCTACTGCTCGTACGTCGTCTTTGGCGACGATCCGACCTCTGGTCTTGGCGACGACGAATTCTCTCTCGAAGTCTTCTACGACATCGCGATCACACCGTATCTGCATTTGAAGCCGGACTTGCAGTGGTTCCACGATCCTGCGGGTGATGGGTCGGTCGACGACTCGCTCGTCGGAACACTCCGTCTCACCATCACGTTCTGAATATCGCCGAAAAGCCGCGTTTACGCGTACGAAACTGGATTGACTTATGCATATCTCAACACGTCTTGCCCTTGGATTCGCAGCGACTGGCACGCTGGTTTTGGCCTGCGCTGCGACGGGCTGGCTCGGTGCGCGCAGCGCGGAAAAATCGGTTGCACAACTCACGGGTCCTGCATGGACGACCGCGAATGGCGCCATGGAATCAGCGATTGGTGTGGGCACCGAAATGCGTGTGGTCTCCGACATGCTTGCGCGGGGTGATGCGCGTGCGACGGGATTACAGCAGGTCGAGAGTGAAACCGATGAGGCGCTCGAAGCAGCACTGGCAACGGGTCTGATCGATGCATCACTTTCGCGACGTGTGGAAGAGCTCCGGCGGGCGCAGTTGAAAAGCGCTGAACAGTTGACCAAGAGTCAAGAATCATGGGCTACGGCGCGTACAGCCTTTGATGCAACGACCGCAGAATTTGTCGCGTTTGGCCGCGAAGTCGAGCAACTCGGTGACGCGCAGGTTGAGAAGATCGAATCGAATCCAGATCAAGCGTTCTCTTGGAACGGTGGTCTTTCCACGGCATGGGAAGCTGCAGACGGCGGCATGGAGTCGAACATTGGATTGCTCACCGTGCTTTATCACCTTCAGCGAGCCGTTGCCGGTGAGCCGCTCGCAACGTGTCGCGCAGGTATTGATGAAGGGTTGACGTTTCAGCGCGAAGCTTCGGAGGGCATGCTCGGAACCGGAGCGTTTGATGTTCCGGTGAGCGAGGGAGCGGCCGAACGGATCAGTGATCGCTATCGCGCCATTTTCGCTCGCTTTCAAACGGAACTCGAAGCGTACTACGCGGCGACCGTCGCGCGACGTGATGCAGAGTCAGCCTATCGCCTGGCGTCCACGGCACTCCTCGCAGAAATCAAACACTTCGAAGAGGCGGGCGACGGCGCAATGGAAGCGGAGGCCGCTGTGGCCGCGGCAGGAATGCGATCGACCGCCGTGTTCACCGCTGGTCTTGGCGGTGTTGCGCTGCTCCTCTCGTTTGGTTGCGCGTGGCTGATTTCGCGCTCGATCGTGCAACCCATTCGCGCCGTCAACGCAGCACTCTCGGATATCGCATCGGGCGAAGGTGATCTTTCGCGGCGCCTCGATGATTCGCGCACAGATGAACTCGGATCGGTCGCACGAAACTTCAACGCGTTCGCCGAGAAAATCTCGCGTTCGATCGGTGAGATCCGCACGCAAGCGCTTGAACTCGCATCGGGTGCTTCCAAGATCGATGGTACGAGCCGCAGCTTGGCAAGCGACGCGAGCGAGCAAGCCGCAACGCTTGAGCAAGTGACTGCAAGCATCGAAGAACTGGCGGCGATGGTTTCGAAGACCGCGACGAATTCTGGCGGCGCCGCAGAAATTGCAGGTAAAGCGCGCGCAGATGCTGATGGCGGTGCAACACGCATGAAGGAACTCGTCACAGCGATGGACGGTATTCGCACCTCGAGCGAGAAGATCGCGAGCATCATTCGCGTGATCGATGAAATCGCGTTCCAAACCAATCTCCTCGCCTTGAATGCAGCGGTTGAAGCGGCGCGTGCAGGCGACGCTGGCCGTGGTTTCGCGGTCGTTGCGCAAGAGGTTCGAAGCCTTGCGATGCGTTCGGCCGAAGCCGCGCGTGATACGGCCGCGCTCATCGAAGAGTCGGGCCAACGCGCCGAGAAGGGCGTGCGACTTGTCGGCGACGTCGAGGGCGTCTTCGGTCGGATCGTCGGCGGTTCGCGTGAAGTCGCAGAACTCCTCACAGAAATCTCGCGTGCGAGCAACGATCAGTCACAGGCGATTCGCCATGTCTCGTCGAGCATGCAAGAGATTGATCAAACCACGCAGGGAAATGCTGCAGCGAGCGAAGAACTCGCGGCAACCGCAGGCGAAACAAGCGCGCAGGTTGCCGTGATTACGGAAACACTCAAGAGTTTCCGAACGGGAGCACATGCATAAACGCGGAGCATGAGAACTTTGTCTGTGGGATGGTAAAGAAGTTCATCGTCTCACACGCCACGGAGCCAGCGCGCAAGGATCACTCTTCCAAGCACGCTGACGGCGCCGAACAATGCGAAGCCAACACACGCAGCAAGCAAAACGCTCGCAAACACCGCTGCAGTTTGCGATGCGCGAAGGTTCGAGGTGATGAGGACGCCGAGTGGTTGCCGATCGCTGCCGATGAATTCTCCGGCGATCGTTCCGATGGTTGCGAGACCGGCCGCGATACGAAGGCCGGTGAGCATCGATGGAACCGACGAAGGCAGCGCGAGTTTCCACCATGTGGTGCGTCGTCCGGCGCCGAGGATCGCGAAGAGTTCTTCCAGTCCGGCGTCGCGGCCGCGCAGTCCAGCGAGCGTGTTCGCGATCACCGGGAATATGGAGACGATCGTCGCGCAGGCGACGATCGAAGGTCGACCGTATCCAAACCAAATGACGAGAAGTGGCGCGATCGCGATGAGCGGCACCATTTGAAAGAGCAGCGTGAGTGGGTAGATGCCGCGTTCGACGATGCGGAAAATGGAGAGCGCGCTCGCAAGCGCGATTCCGCCTGCGGCGGCGATCAAGAATCCAAGCGATGCGCAAAAGGCGCTCTCAGCAGTCGCGGCGAGATACACACGAGGCTGTTCGTTGAACGCGCGAAGGACGGCAAACGGTGAGGGCAAGAGGTAATCGCTGATATGAAACGCGGCTTTGATTCCGGCCCACAGGCCGATCGCGCTCGCCGCTGCGAGAATCGGAACGACAAGTCGTGTTGCCGGATGATCGGCAACCGTGTGGCGGACGCGAGTTGTCATGCGCGACTCCCAGCAATCGCCGCGAGAAGTGCATCGCTGGCTTCGCGTACACACGCGCCGAGATCGTCCCGCGTCCATGTGCGTGCGTCTCGCGTGCCGAGAGGTGTTGTGATCTCTGCAACCAGCTGTGCTGGGCGCGGGCTGAAGACGACGATGCGTTCTGCCAAGAACGCAGCTTCGGGGATGGAGTGGGTGACAAGGATGGCGGTAAACCGCTCGGCCTCCCACAGCATGCGCAACGCAAGGTCGAGTTCGTGTCGCGTGACTTCATCAAGCGCGCCGAAGGGTTCGTCGAGCAAGAGCACGCGAGGCCGTGAGACGAGCGCGCGGGCGATCGCTGCGCGCATCTTCATGCCACCCGACAACTGATGAGGAAATCGCAGGGCAGCGTCCGCGAGTTGCATGCGGTCAAGTGCTTCGAGCGCGCGAGCGTGGCGTTCCGCGCGAGGCGCACCAGCGAGTTCGAGCGGGAGTGCGATGTTGTCGCGCACATTTCGCCAGGGGAGAAGTCGCGGTTCTTGGAACGCGAATCCGAGCGTCGTGTCGCGCTCACGTTCAAGTGAGCCCTTTCCAAGCGTCTCGAGCTCGCCGATCAGACGAAGAATGGTGGTCTTTCCGCAGCCAGAGGGGCCGACCAATGCGGTGAATGATCCGGCTGCGAACTCCAGCGAAACGTCTCGCACCGCTTCGACCGTCCCGAAGGCATGCGACACCCCCGCGAGGCGGATTGCGGGGGGAGGAAGCGTTGTACAACGTGCGGTGGAGGGCATCAGCGTCAGGGCAAGGCAGGATCGGTGGATCGGGTGGTTTGAAACGCCTTCGTCGGCTCGTGTCGGTGGATTCTGTTCAAGATTGACTGGTGCGACATGACTCGTGCGACATGACTCTTGCGACATGCCTCGTGCGACATGACTTCTGGAACGTGACTTTGGGAGCGTGACTTTGGGAGCGTGCGCTCCGCGCCTGTCGCGGGGAGTTGTACACACCTTACACTCCGCGCATGACCTCACTTCGCGCTTCCTTTCAGGTCGGTCTTCAGGTCGGTCTTCAGGTCGGTCTTCAGGTCGGTCTTCGTGTCGCTGCAACGGCGTTCGCGCTCCCGGCGCTCGCGCTCGGGGGTTTCCTCGCTGGCTGCGACGGAAACGGGTCGACCAGTGCCTCAAACAGTGCTGCGCAAGCGCCTCCGGATGCCGTCGCGACCGTTGCCGTGAAGCTGCAACTGAACTGGCTACCTGAGCCCGAGTTTGGCGGCTTCTATGCCGCCCAGTTGCAGGGCCTTTTTGAGAAGGAAGGGCTCGCCGTCGAGATCGTTCCGGGCGGCCCGAGTATTCCGGCACCGCAACTCGCCGCGAGCGGCAAAGTCGAGTTCGCCATTGTGTCCGGACCTCAAGTCGTCGAACTCGCCGAGCAGGGCGGCGACCTCGTCGCGCTCTTTGCGGTGTATCAAGGCAACCCGATGGGCGTGATGGTTCACGCAGATGCGCCGTACGAAACGCTCGGTCAACTGTGGGAATCGAATGCAACCGTTGCGATGGAGCAGGGGCTTGCGGAGTTCGCGTGGCTGTCGAAGGCGTACCCCGGAGGGAAACTTCGCATGGTGCCGTGGGGTGGAAATCTCGCACAGTTTGCGGGTGACAAGTCGCTCGCGTGCCAATGCTTCATCACCGCGGAACCCGTGTCGATGGAGTTGCAAGGCGTCAAGACGCGCGTGTTCCGCATCGGTGAAAGCGGATTCGACCCGTACAACGCGGTGGTCGCGACGAGTCGCGCGTACTACGAGAAGAACAAAGCAACGTGTCTTGCGATGGTGCGTGCGTGTGCTGCGGGATGGCGCGCGTATCTCGACGACGCCGCTCCAGCCAATGTTGCGATGAGTGCGCTCAATCCAGGCATGTCGAAAGAGGCAATGGATCGCGCGGCAGTTGTGCAACGAAGTTTGATTGAAAACGACGAGACCAAGCGAGTTGGGCTTGGCGGGATGCGACTTCCGCAGTGGCAGACGCTGGTAGATCAACTCGCGGACATCGGGAGAGTGAAGAAGAAGCCGGATCCCGCGTCGCTCTTTGTCTGGGATTTGACGGCCGATACCGCGCGGTAGATCGAAGGAAGGCACGCGTGCATGCGCCCCGCACCATTCTGCATGTCGACATGGACGCTTTCTACGCGTCGGTCGAACAGCGTGACGATCCGGCGCTGCGCGGGAGACCTGTTCTCGTTGGTGGCCGAGAAGGGCGCGGGGTGGTGTGCGCGGCGAGTTACGAGGCTCGAACGTTCGGTTGCCGCAGCGCGATGCCGATGACCCAAGCGATGCGGCTTTGCCCGCACGCTGCAGTCGTCAAGCCCGACTTTGCGAAGTACACCGCAGCCTCGCGCGTGATCCGCGCGATCTTCGAGCGTTACTCGCCCGAGGTCGAGCCGATCGCACTCGATGAAGCATTCATCGATGTGACGGCGTCGCTTGCGATTTTCGGTACCGGCCGTGCCATCGGCGAAGAGATTCGAACCGCCGTCCGGCGTGAGCTTGCGCTCACGTGCTCTGTCGGCGTTGCGCCAAACAAGTTCGTCGCGAAGATCGCGAGCGACCTCGAAAAACCCGACGCGCTCGTTGACCTGATGCTCGCGCCCGACGTGCTTGCGGCTCGTCTGGCACCGCTTTCGGTTGGGCGAATGTGGGGTGTGGGGCCAGTCACTGCGCAGGAACTTGCCGCACGCGGCTACGCGACATTCGGTGATTTGCAGCGCGCGGGTGAGCGGCAATTGGCGCTCTACTTCGGCGATGCGGGGCGATCATGGTGGCGGCTATCGCAGGGGCTCGATGATCGCGCGGTCGAGTCCGATCGCGCTGCGAAGTCGGTCGGCGAAGAAGAGACCTTTCACGAGGATCTCGTATCGGTTGTGCAGGTCGAAGAACGATTGCTCGCACAAGCAGATGAGGTCGCGCGACGACTCCGTGCGAAAGAACTCTTTGCAAAAACGGT
>CAIWCL010000273.1 GCA_903911205.1 uncultured bacterium | reverse complement strand
GTTTCAAGCACGAGTTTCAATCCACCCGACGCCGCTTCATGCGGCGTCGCGGTGTTTTTCGGCGCTCAGCG
The DNA here is from genome assembly GCA_903911205.1 of uncultured bacterium. Taxonomy (GTDB): domain Bacteria; phylum Planctomycetota; class Phycisphaerae; order Phycisphaerales; family SM1A02; genus QWPT01. The sequence continues at coordinate 6,531 of CAIWCL010000273.1, read as the reverse complement.
ATCACACGCGAATCTCGCGTCACGTCCCCTTTCGCAGATCGACGATCGAGAGTTACACTCGCGCCACTATGGCCAAGAAGACGACCGACGCCGCTCCTCACACGCTTCTCTCTGGTATCGCGCTGGCAACCTACGCCGCGCGCCGCGCGCATGTCCTCAAGACCCTGAAGGATTCCGTCGCGCTTGTGTTCGCAGGCGACATGGACGCAAGCATCCACGGCGAGTTTCGTGCGCATCCGCACTTTCAATACCTCACGGGTATCGGCGATGAGCCAGGCGCGGTGCTCTTGCTCGACCCGCTCAATCCGGTCGAAGCGCGACGCGCGATTCTGTTCTTGAAGCCGCTCAACCCTGAACTCGAAAAGTGGGATGGCTTCCGCGAAGAGATCTCGTCGAAACTCCGTGGAAAGTACGGCGTCGGCACGATCATGCGTACGACGGCTTTCGCGCGCTTCTTGCTCGACGCGACCAAGCGTGCGAAGCGTTTCGCTCTCCTCCATCCGCTCGCCGCGCATACAGCGCCGGTTTCGCCCGATCTGGATGTTCTTCGGAAGAGCGCCGAGCGTATTCCAGGTTCGTCGTTTGTCGATCACACGCAGCTTTTGGCCGTCATGCGCGCGGCGAAGGACGCGGAAGAAATCGCGCTCATGCAGCGCGCGGCCGACATCACGGCAAAGGGCTACGACGCGGTGCTGCGCGGCCTGAAGCCTGGCATTTCGGAATTTGATGTGCAGGAACTCGCGGAACACGGCTACCGCACGAATGGTGCGCGGCGCGCGGCGTATCACACGATCGCGGGCGGCGCGTTCAACGCGACGGTCCTCCACTATCACGGCAACCGCGAGCCACTCGCCGACGGTGACGTGATCCTGCTCGATTCAGGCGCTGATTACCTCGGCTACGCCTGCGATGTCACGCGCACATTCCCTGTTGGCGGCAAGTTCACGAAGCGTCAGCGCGAGATCTACGAAATTGTGCTCGAAGCGCAGCTCGCGGCGATCGCTGCGACGAAGGCGGGTACGACCTTCGCCGCGATCGACAAGGCGGCGCGCGATGTCATCACGAAGGCTGGTTACGGCGATGCGTTCTTCCATGGCTGCGGTCACCATCTCGGACTCGAGGTACACGACATCACGCCAGAGGGCCCGATTCCTGAAAACGCCGTCATCACGATCGAGCCTGGTATCTATCTGCCAGAAGAGAAGCTTGGCGTGCGCATCGAGGATGACATCCTCGTGACCAAGAAAGCCGGCGGAGTCAACTTGACTGCGGCGATTCCAAAGACCATCGCCGAGATTGAGCGCGCGATGGCGCGTTGAATCGACGTTCGCGACGTTTCCAATCTTCTTGCAAACTTCGAGAGCCCGACGCGCCGGAGCGAGTGCAGACGCACTCCGTCGCGTCGGGCTTTGCGTTCGTATCGATCCGATCGCGCTTCTTCCGATTTTGACGGAGCCTTGACACGGCACGCATCGACGAAGGCGAAATTTCACACATGCATGGTCCTCTTCCGTCCGGCCCGCTTGGCCGAGCGATGATCCTCACGGGCTCGGTTGGTTCGGGCCACACGCGCGCGGCGCATGCCGTGCGTGAAGCGATGCTGCGCTGCCATGACGCGGGTTCAGTCGAAGTGCTTGATGTACTCGCGTTTGCAGCCGCGCCCTTTCGATTCGCCTATCGCGATGCGTATGTCTCGCTGATCGAGCGTGCTCCCGGTGTTGTGGGTTGGATCTATCGATCGAGCGACACCACCGACGGCGGCGGACTGCGGCGGTTCGTGCAACGCCAGGCACTTGCGCGTATGCGACGCCGGATTCGTGATGACAATCCCGACACGATTGTCTGCACACACTTTCTCGCGGCGGAACTTGTGCACGGAATGGTGGAACGCGGAGAGTGGCGCGGAAGATTCGGTGTCGTTGTGACCGACCTCGATGCGCACGCGATGTGGGCCGTGTGCCCAAGCGCGGATCGATGGTTTGTCGCGTTGCATGAGACCGTCGAGATCCTCGCCGGAAAGGGTGTTCCGCGTGATCGCATCGAAGTCACGGGCATCCCAATCGTCGGAGCATTCGCAGCGCCGATGGCTACGGACGCTGCGCTCCGCGAAGTGCACGGCCTACCTGCCTCAGGACCGATTGTGCTTGTTTCTGGAGGCGGTGTCGGTGTCAGCATGCTTGATCGCACCTTGACCGCGCTCCTCGCGCTCCCGATGGACGGCGCGGTTGCCATCGTCTGCGGAAAGAACGAGTCACTGCGCGCACGAGCAGAGCAGATCGCGCTCCACGCACAAAAATCTGGCGCGACTCGCATGCAATGCCGCGTCTTTGGATTCACTGATCGCATGCACGAACTCATGCGGGTCGCGTCGCTCTCGGTTGGAAAGCCGGGCGGACTTACGACGAGCGAGGCGCTCGCGAGCGGCCTTCCCATGGCGATCGTGCATCCGGTTCCTGGGCAAGAAGAGCGCAACAGCGACCATCTCCTCGAATGGGGTTGTGCGATTCGATTGAATTCACCCGAGTCACTCGGATGGCGCGTCGGCCAGTTGTTGGCGGATCCAACGCGGATGCATGCGATGCGCGAGGCAGCTGCAGCGCGCGCACAACCGTTTGCCGCCGACGCGATCGTGCGCGGACTTGTCGAGCGCATCACGCGTCTCTCGCCCAAAGCCTCGGTTGATGTGGCCAGTGAAAATGCCGAAGCAGCACGTGCAGACTTTCCGCGGCTTACGGCGGCACGAGTTCGTGCCACGCAAGTAGGAAGAACGACCACGCGACCGGCGACGCGCTGATCGCGACAGCGGTGTATGCGAGGAAACGACCGGAGCGCAATCGAAGGCGCGCCAAGATCTCACACACCACAATCACCCAGAGCATGAGTGCGAATTTGAACGCAATCGCGCCGTGCATGCCCCATGCATCGATCACGATTTTGGCGACCGGATTCACTTCCAGCCCGCCGCGATCAAGAATTTTCCACGTCAGCATGATGTCGAGGCTCGAGACAAACACAAGCCAGACATACGCGTTCTGGAAGTGCATCTCAGGGCTTCGTGCGAAGCCGAGCGGATCGCGCGGAAGTGGTGCGCTGCACTCCGGACACGCGACGGGTCGCTTCGCAAGATGCGGATCGAGCGTGTGCCCGCACGCGCCACATCGGCCGAAGCGCTCCCACTTGCGACGGCGCAATCGATGCGGAATCGAAATGGCGAGGAATGAAGCGCCACCCCAAAACGCCACATCTGCGATGAGCCCCACGGGAAGTGGTCGCAGCGCCACGAGCGTCTGTCTTCCCCCGATATCGCCGAGATAGACGTTCCACCGATGTTCGGGAAATGGGTCGTACCCGTCGCCTGCAACATTGCTTTGAAACCAGGCTTCGCTTGCGAAAGCGCGAAATGGCCAGCCAGAGAGTCCCGTGTCGATGCGCGCATACTGATCGCGTTCGACCTCGGACGGCGCGAGCACACACCCAAGCGGCGCGGATCGTTGCACTGCCGTGGGCGATGACTGCCCATAGAGCGCTGTGACCGGCCAGATTCGCGCTGGTGGGAGTTCCGAGTGCGACAGACCCGGCTCCACGATGCACCAATCACTGAAGACGCCGCGCCGAACTTCGACGGTGGCGATGGAGTCCGGCACAACAACACTGCTTGCGGAAGCACCGACCGCTGAGGTCGCGAGCCGGTAGACATCACTTGACGCCGCGGAGGGTCCGAGACCACGCATCGCAAGCAGCAGCGGCATACCCCAGGCCATGAAGAGCGTCAGCGCGACGCCGCTGAGAAGATATGGCGTGACACGGATGGCGCGTCGGAGCCGGGATTGCATCGCGGCATGATGACAGGTGACAACGAGTGGTGCATGGCACAGGCGTGGTGCACGGCACGGGCGCCACACAAGAAACCCCGCCCGCGCAGGGGCGCGCGAGCGGGGTCGATGCAATTGCAGAGGCGTGGAACCGTCGAATTAGCGGCGACGACGACCCGCGAAGCCTGCGAGGCCGAGCAGCGCGAGCGCGCCTGGAGCTGGCACGCCGATCGCGGTGCCGAGCGAGCCAGTGTCGCTTGAAGACGTGAAGGTGACTTGCGTACCGATCGTGCCAACGGTGCTGACGACTGCGTTGTACGCAGGATCGAGCGCGCCCGCCGAGTCCCAACCGAAGAAGAACGACGAGCCGCTCGTGGCTGCGCCAAACGAAACCTGGCTCAGGATGCTGCCGCCATTGTCGAAGAGGCATACGCCGTCGCCGCCCGACGAGAAGCCGAGGCCCGAACCTGAGTAGTAGCCAACTTGAAGACCCGAGATGCCGCCCCAGAACGTGCGGAAACCCGAGACGCCCGCGCCAGCCGCCGACTCAATGAAGATCACGCTCTCGCCAGCGGCGATCGAGCTAATGCCGTTCAGAACCGCGGAAGCCGCCAAGTTGAACGAGCCGTCGTCGATGCGCCAAGAGCTGAGATCAACAGCAGACGAGCCGAAGTTGGTCACTTCGATCCAGTCCGGAGTCGGCGTACCGCCGCCGTTGGACGAGCTCATGACTTCGGTGATGCGGATATTGGCGCTCGCAACGGATGCGAACGAAGCCGCGAGCGCGGCGACAAGAACGAACTGCTTCGACATGGGAACTCCGAAAAAGTAGAGGGAATCAGGACCATTGGATGGTTGGACATGAACCCGAAAGATGTCGTAGAGACATCGAGGGGACATCGGGGCGCGCGGGCCATCCACCCACGGCGCAGGGGGACGATGACTCTCGATTCCTAAGTCAATGCAAGTTCAGTGTTCGCGTTGTGTCAGCCTCTCGCGGAGCGCGTCGACAGAAGTGTGCGCGCCCCACCTCGCGCGACGTCGGTCTCCACAACATGCGAAAGCAGCACCTCGGCAACGCGTCGCCAACTCTGCGACTGTGCGTGTGTAAGACACGCTGCTCGCGAGACTTGCAGCGCACGCACACACGCGGTTTCGAGATGCTCATCGAGCGCACCGTTCACCCCTTCGCGCACAACATCGATCGGACCCGTCACGGGGTACGCGGCAATCGGCAAGCCGCAGGCGTTTGCCTCGAGCATCACGACGCCGAAGGTGTCGGTACGACTCGGGAACACAAAGACATCCGCCGATGCGTAGTGCGCCGCGAGCTCCTCGCCGAATCGATAACCCGCGAAGTAGACATCCGGGTGTGCGCGCTCAAGCCGTGCGCGCTCAGGGCCGTCGCCAACGACCACCTTCGAGCCTGGGAGCTGAGCCTGCATGAACGCATCGATGTTCTTCTCGCGCGCGACGCGACCCGCGTAGAGGTGCACCGGCCGCGGCAAGTGTGCAAAGAGCGCTGCATCGCTTGGGCGAAACAGCGTTGTATCCACGCCGCGGCACCACGTTTGCGCACGCGCGATTCCGTGATCGCGCAACTGTCGTGTGACTTGCTCGGTCGGCGCGAGCGTCGCACGCGCGCCGCCATGGAACCAACGCATAAATCGCCACGTCACACCCATCGGGAGCGCGAAGTAGCGCTTCATGTACTCCGGAAACTGTGTGTGGTAGCTCGTGGTGTACGGAATGCCCGCGCGCTCGCAACGACGACGCGTTTCGAAGCCGATCGGCCCTTCGGTTGCGATGTGCACCGCGTCACATCCGCGATCAAACGCGGCGCCAACGATCCTCCACGGCGCGAGGGCCAACCGAATCTCGTTGTAACGCGGTGCGGCCATCGTGCGCCCGAGCGCTGGATGCACCACATCCACTGAATGCCCCATCTCCTCAAGTTCGCGAATCGTCTGCTGCCACGTTCGCACGACACCGTTCACTTGCGGCGACCACGCATCGGTCGCGAGGAGCAATCTCACTTCGCCGCTCCTACAAAGACTCCGACTGCGCGAAACGCAATGCCCGTCTCGAGCCACGGATCGGCGTCTTCCGCGTCGTCGCCCTCGCCCGCGGCGGCGGGAACAAGCTCGCGCGAGTCATCATCGCCGCCCTCGCGCATCGCTTTCGCCGCATCATGACGTGCGAGAAACGCAAGCCCATCGATCAATTCCATGCGACCGTCGTCGTGCTCCACAAGCATCGTGCACGACTCAACCCAGTCACCGCAGTTGAGGTACTCAACTCCGCCGAGCGAGCGCATTTCCGCCTTGTGAATATGGCCGCACACCACGCCGTTGAATCCGCCGCGCCGCGCCTCTTCAACGAGCGCCTGTTCGAAGTTCGAGATGAATGTGCAAGCGCTCTTCACGCGCGCCTTGATCGCCTGCGAAAGCGAGTAGTACGGAAGCCCAACGACCTTGCGCGCGCCGTTGTACCAACGGTTGATCTTGAGCAGCATTTCGTAACCGACCGCGCCGGCAACCGACAGCAGCCGCGAATTCTGCACGACAAGATCGAATTTGTCGCCGTGCGTCACGAGCAAGCGCCGCCCGTCGGCGGTCTCATGCACCGCATCCATCGCGATGCGAATGCCGCCAAACACAAGCCCGCAGAATTGACGCGCGGCTTCGTCGTGGTTTCCTGGGACGTAGGTGATGCGCGT
>CAIWCL010000272.1 GCA_903911205.1 uncultured bacterium | reverse complement strand
CACCCGCACCGAGCCGCTTGCGTCGCGCTTCCGCAACAGCGCGGTTGCGCGCATGCGTGAGGAGGCCGTTTGCAAGCCATCTTCGCAACGACATCCCCGACTGCGACCAGCGCGCGAGATAGGTCGCATCGCTTGCACGTGACGTGAGGAAGTCGCTCACGAGTTCGCTGGGCTCACCGAGCACACGCAGGCTCGATGCGCGCGCATACGCGCAAAGCGGCTCGAAGTAGCGTTCCATCACATGCGCGTGCGCTGACGGTGGATCGATTGCAATCGTGTCCAAGAGCCAAGTCGCGTGTGTAGTTGGAAACATCGTCACGTGTGTCTTGGTTGTGATGAGTGCATCTTCAGATCGGGATGCGTCACTCGCACGAACCCCACGAACCGAGCACGGTCGCGAGATCTGCACCGTTCACTTCGCCGTCATTATTCGTGTCGGCGCGCGGATACTTGCCGCCGTCGCTGCCCCACACAGCGAGAATCGCTGCGAGATCGACGCCGTTCACGGTGCCAGATTCATCGATGTCGCCCGGGCAGGGATCACACGACACGCCTTGCTCGCAGCAATCAGGAATGTTGTTCGCGTTCGCGTCGGCGAACTGCCCCAGCAGGATCTGCCCGTAGTCGACGATTCCGTCGGAGTTGCAGTCGGCGGACCATTCGATGATGTAGCCTGGCGCTTGGCTCCAATCACAGAAGTAGTTGTTCCAACCGCCGCTGTATCCACCCCATGATGCGAACTGCATACATGTTTCTGCACAGAGACCTGGCTCACCCCCAGCCCAGTTCAGATAGTTCATTGGTTCTCCGGTGACCCACTGCCACGCGGTGAGCGTACAACCCGTCGACTCCGTCGCTGAGGCGCCAAGCCAGAGATTCGAACTACCGAGCTGCACGACGAATGTGTTCTCACCTACGGAAGTGATCGTCACGAGGTGTCCCGCGAGTTGCTCACAAGCGACGCGCGAAGTGTTCCATGATCCGCGTTGCATTTTCGCTTGGTACCAATGCCCATTCCCGCCATCCTCCACGCGCCACTGCACAGCGTCTTGCGCGTGCACGCCCGCTGAAACCGCAAGTGCCGACGAAACGACCGCTGCCACTTTCTTGAACTGCATGGAAACATCCTCATTTCCCGCACCAAACGCAGCAGACGCAGTTGCGCCGACGGGGTACGAGGGGAATCGCGTCACCGTCGCCGTGTGTAGTAATCCGAGAAGAATCGCGGAAAATAGAACCACGGCGGCGTTGCGGCCGCGACTCGTCGGACCCGCATCAAGCGCGCGAACCGCGCGCAAGGCCAGCGCAAGCTCGCTGTGCTGAAAGCGCGGTGCCGCGCCACGGCCTCGATCGTCCATCCTCCATGTCGACATCCTCGGAGCCACCATGAACGGGAGGCTACAGGAAACACGCTGTCAGCCGAGCAGATCCTGCATCAGCGCCAGTTCGCGCTCGACCTCGTCGGGTGCAACGCCGTCGCGCGCAAGAAGCGCCGCGAGCGTCGCACGCAGGCGCTCGGCCACCACACGATTCACATGCGATGCGCTTGTGAACGGCACACCTGTCGCGCGTGAAGCATCGGCGTAACCAAGACCCTGCACCGTGTGGAGTCGGAAGAGCTCCCACCACGCGCTCTTCCCTTCGGCGTCGAGTTCGCTGCGCACGCGGTCGTGCGCCTCGATCATCACGCGCATCGCCCACGCGCGCTCGAGTGCAACAAGTGCGTCGGTTTCAGTCGCGCGGCCGATCTGATCGAGTTGATCGCCTGGCGTCGACGATGTGATCGTTCGACGCCGCGCTTCGGTTTCGGCGCGATTGCGCGCATGCGTGATGAGTCCGTTCACAAGCCACCTCCGGAGCGGAAGTCCGCTCGCGCGCCATCGTGCGAGATAGGAAGGATCGGAAAGCCGCGCCGCGAAGAACTCGTGCACGGTTTCGGTTGGTTCGCCAAGTAGACGCAGGCTCGATGCGCGCGTGTAGATCACAAGCGGCTCAAGGTAGCGCGACATCACATGATCGCGCGCGAGCGATGGTTCGCTGTCGATCACCGTTGCGAGCCATGTTGCGTGCGTGGTAGGAAAGATGTCACTCATCGCGAGTGGTGTGGCGCGAATTCATCACGGGCATGGACCCCACGCGCTGAGAACGGCTGCGAGATCGGCTCCATCAACATCGCCGTTTCCGTCGATATCTGCGCGCGGGTACTTGCCGCCATTGGTGCCCCAATTCGAGAGAATCGCGGCGAGATCAACTGCATTCACAGCGCCAGACTCGTCAATGTCTGCGAGGCAGGGGTTGCAGCCCTCGGCAGCTTCACAGCAATCAGGGATGTTGTTTGCGTTCGTGTCTTCAAGATCGCCCGCGCGGATCTGGCCGTAGTCGACGATGCCATCGGCATTGCAGTCGGCGGACCATTCAATCATCAGGGCGCACATCGCGTATGGCGGGGCATCGTTCCATCCACCATCCAGAGTCTGCCCTTCAAGCGCAAGGAAGTACTCTCCGACTGAATTGTTCGGCTCGCCCTTTCTCCAGGCGGTGAAACTCCACTCCTCACCTGTTGACCAGTTCCATCCACAACCTGGCTCACATGATCCTTCCGACTGCTCGCCTCCAAGCCACGTGCAGTTGGAACACAGCGCTCGGACAAAGGCCTGCTCGGCAGCTGAAGTGACCGTTGCCATATGTCCCCCGGACGCCTCCGCCACAGCGCGCGCAGCAGGCTGAAGACGGATTGTCGGATCAAGTCGGTACCAATGCCCATTCCCGCCGTCCTCGACGCGCCACTGGACAGCGTCCTGCGCGAGCGCGGAACCTGAGATTCCACCGGCCATCATCGAACCAACCCCAACCGTAGAAGCCACAAGGGCACGAAGACTGCGCATGCCATTCTCCTCTTGATGTGTGTGCGACCGGACGCGGCCGTCAGCAGGAGAGAGGGAGGGATGACGAGCGGCGTTGTGGTGGAAAATGGCGAGATCGCCGGAAGAATCGCGAGGAATTTCACGGGTCCGACCGCCCGAGAAGTGCGCACCCGCGATGGTCGCCCCAACGAGAAACAGCCCAAGCACAGCGCGTGCGAGACGCGGAGATGCCATCAACATCGAGAGAGTTTGCGAGTTCTCCTCTAATCCACGCGCGCTTCGCAACATCGCGGCAAGTTCGCGCGCGTCGGGAGTGACGGTCGCGGGCGTCGCTGCACTCATGCCGCTTTCCGCAAGAGCCCGCCGATGTAGGGCGATCGACGCGAGAGCACGATGAACATCACGCCGAACGCGATCATGGTGATCGAGAGCAGCATCGGAAGTGTGAGGAAACCGAGTGCGATGACCGGTGAATCGGCCTCGCGGAATTGCTCGGTCGTGTAGCGCAATACGCCGTAACCCGCGAGAAACACGGCGGCAATCGTGCCCGCACGACGCGGTGCGAGCCACGCAAGCGACATCAGGATGAGAAGGCACGGACCTTCGGCAATCGCTTGGAAAAACTGGCTCGGGTAGTAGGCGGTGAGGACAGGCGCGATCGCAGTGACAACTGCATCGTGCGCGCTGTTTGCGTGGTCGTACGCGGTCGTTTGGATCCACTCGAGAAACTTCGCGTCAGAGAGGCGCTCTGTCGCGGGTGCGAGTTCACGCAACGGTTCAAGCTGCGCCGGCACGCGCGTGAAAAGCGTGAGTTCTTCGGGGTACTTCACGCTCCACCATGGTGGATTTGTTTGCATCGCATCGGGGAATGGTCGACCCCACAACTCGCCATTCACCCAATTCGCGAGGCGTCCGAACATCAATCCCCACGGGACGGCAAACGCGACTGCGTCACCAACGACGAGGATCGGCAACTTCTCGCGACGCGCGAAGAGAATGATCGCAAGCGCAACACCGATCACGCCGCCATGACTCGACATGCCGCCCTTGTTGATCGCGAGCAAACCCCAGAACGGGAATGAGTCGCTGAACTCCACCAAGAGATGCGGTTCATAAAACACAACGTGGCCCACGCGCCCGCCAACGATCACGCCGATGATGACGTTGGTGACAAGATCGCCCACTTGCCGCGGCGACAGTGGAATGCGACCCGAACTCGCGAGCCATCGCAGGACGAGCCAGCCCACGACAAACCCCGCGAGATACGCAATGCCGTACCAGCGCGGGCCAACGCCCGGGCTGATTTGAAACACGAATGGATCGAGTGTGTGCACGATCGATTCGGCGAGCGTCGTTGGAAGATTGCTGAGCCACGCCATCCCTGAATGCTACGGGAAAGCGCAGCATTCTCGCTACGCTAGAAGAATGCCCCACGATGGACCCGCTGAATTCGCAAAGTCGTCCCGGCCCGGTGAACTCACCCCGTTCCTCCGTACGCTACTGAAAGGTGGCACCCTCACAGAAGCCGACGCGCGTGCGGCCTTCGAAGAGATGGCTTCGGGTGAATCACACCACGCTGAGATGGGTGCTTTTCTTGCGCTGATGGCAACGCGCTTGCCGACGGTTGATGAGATCGTTGGCGCCGCGAGTGTGATGCGCGCGCGTGTGGAGCGTGTTCCGTGTTCGACGGATCCGAAGTCCATCGTTGATACGGCAGGAACCGGCGGCGCACCCAAGACGTTCAATGTGTCGACGCTCGCCGCGGTTGTTGCAGCAGCCGCGGGCGCGAAAGTTGCGAAGCACGGCAATCGTTCCCGTACCGGGCGTGGTTCTGCGGAAGTGATGGAGAAGATTGGCGTTGATGTGAACGCGTCGCCCGAAACACAGGCGCGCTGCATCGACGAGGTCGGCATTTGCTTCTCGTTCGCCATTCACCATCACCCCGCTGCACGTCATGTGATGCCAGTGCGGAAAGCACTCGGCGTGCCCACGTTGTTCAATCTACTTGGACCACTGACGAATCCCGCGGGTGCCGGGCGACAAGTCATGGGCGTGTATGCCGGACACTTTGTGCGTCCGGTTGCGGATGCGTTGGTGCGACTTGGTGCGACACATGCGCTCGTGTTGCACTCTGATGATGGACTTGATGAGATTTCAATCGCTGTCCCCACACGCGTCGCCGAAGTGCGCGACGGAGCGGTGCGCGAATGGACCGTCGACCCGCGAGTGCTCGGCCTCGAACGCGCTGATCCAGCGACGCTGGCGCCCGATTCGCTTGATGAGGCTGCGAAACTCTTCATGAATGTCCTCTCTGGCGAAGAGCGTGGAGCGCGACGCGCGATGGTGCTCGTGAATGCGGCGGCGGCGCTGTACGTCGCAGGGGTGACCTCATCCATCGAGGATGGAATTGGTGCGGCCGCTGAAGCAATTGACTTCGGTCGCGCGCATGCAACGCTCGAAGCGCTGCGTGAAAAGTCGCACGGTCGATGATCCTGCGCGCGCTCCGAGACGTCAAACTCATCGAGTCCTGCGCAGAGCCGATCAAAATCCGTTCGCGCGAAATTCAAAATCTCTCTCGTTTTTTTCCGCGTGGAAAAAGTGCCACAGTTCAAAGATCACCGCGCGCGGTGCGGTAGTTTGGTTGTGCCCTGAGCGCGCGCAGTGAGGCGTCAACGTTGTTTCACGTTGTTTCACGTGGGCTCACGTGGGCTCACGCGGTTTCACGTGGGCTCACGCGAGTTCATGTGGGTTCATGTGATTTCATGTGGGTTCATGGGACGAGAAGAGATTTCAGGCTCATCTGGCAGAACTGTCTGTAGGACGGTCGCGGGCGATGAGGTCGAACGGATGCGTGATCGCAAGGTGGAAATTGGAACGCAGATCTGCGCGGGAATCTCCGCCAAATCCGCGTGGGATTCGTTTGAACAGGGGAATTGATGTCCGTCAAACATCGTGGAGAACTGGGAGCGTCGGGGGTTCCTCTTGTTGGAAACCTCGGTGTTGTTGCACGCGACCAACCGCCTGAAGAACTTGTGTCACAGACCGATGTTCGCGCGAAGGAGATCATCACACATGACAGGGTGATGGCGTCCGAGTCTCCGCGCGTCTTTCTCTCGGTCGTTGTCGCTTTTTGGGCTGGTGCTGCACTTGTCGACACGATGCCTTGGTTCGATCTCGCGCGCGGTACGCCTGGCGCAGAACTACATCGGACGCTCTCATGGTGTGGAGTCGCGATCGCGTTTGGAGCGCTGTTCTGTTTCTGGAACACGGGGCGCTTGTATGGCGCGAATCGTGAGGAGCCCACGGACGGGCGATTGAGAGACTGGACGACGCAAACTCGTCGATCGAGGTTTCTTGCCGCAAGAATGGAGCGGTGGCGATTCTGGAAGCGATCTTGGCCTGCGTTCGCGCTGCTACTACTCGCGTCAGGAACCATCGGATTCACGATTCGTGTCCAACAAGTTGACCAACAGAAGAGTTTCATCGCTTTCACGTTTCCGAACGATGAACGTGATGCTGGAACGTTGGTGCAGATTGAAGCAACCGTCGATGATGAGTTTGTGACGCGCGGTTTCGCGACAGACATCCTCTCACGGCACTTCGAGAAAGATCCAATCCATCGATGCACACTGCGTGACGTTCGCTTTCTTTGCGATGACCATGCGATCTCATGTACTCCATCGCTCGCTCAAGGTGAAGGCTCGAGCGAAGATTTCAAGTTGACCCTCAGTGTGATGGGAACTCGTCCCTCATGGCGAGTCGCGGACCGTGTGCGTGTCATCGGGACTCTCCGCGGAGTCCATGCAGATCACAATCCTCATTCGAATAATCCAAAGTTATGGGCTGCACGGAATCGCGTCTTTGGATCCATCTTCGTCGAGTCCGCAGAGGTATGCGCGGTACTGACCGACGTGCGATCCACGACTCCTATCAAGGACGCCATCGCGCGCGTCCGCGCTTCACTCCGTGATCGACTTCGTATCGGGCTGCTCGCTGGGATGCCGGGTGTGTCTCAACCTGGAGACAAGCAAAGCGAGTACATGAGAAACATGGGCGTTCAGTCCATGCTGATTGCGCTTGTCCTTGGTGACTCAGGTGAAGGCTACGCAGAGATTGAGAATGCATTCCGTGCGAGCGGGCTCGCGCACATTCTCGCGATCTCTGGTTTCAACCTCGCTGTCCTTGGTTGGGTCGTCGGAGCTGTTGCGAGGGTTGTCTTTCGAGACTCCAGAATCGTCGCCGGATGCGTGATGATGGGCGCCGCGGGCGCACTCTTTGTCATGGCACCTGCGGCCAGCGCAGAGCGCGCGTCTCTGATGGCAATCTTGGGTGCCACTGGGTCCATGCTGCGACGAGACTGGCACGGTGATGCGGTACTTGCGCTCGCCGCAGTGTGGATGATCGTTGATGATCCCTCTGTCGCATCCAATGCGGGATTTCAGTTGAGCTTCGGTTGTGTCATTGCGCTGCGTCATCTTGCACCACGAGTGCGGCACGCATGGTTGCCGTGGATTCCAGGCGATGCAGCATGGCAGACATCTGTCGCATGGCGTGGAATTGTTGGTGAACACTGCGCGCGCTCCATCGCCGCGGGTGTTGCCGCCTTCGCCGTCGGCACGCCCATCGCGCTCGCCCATTTCGGAACGATGCATCCATCAGGATTTCTGCTGACCTTTCTCTGCGCACCTCTTTCCACACTCACGCTCGCGATCGCTTATCCAAAATCCATCATCGGCTCCATCTCAGAAACAGCGGTGGCACCGCTTGGATATCCCCTTCACGTTCTTACACATGCACAGGTCGCAATCGTCGATCAATCGATCGCACTCGGAGGAGGGGGTTGGAGCCTCGAAAATTGGTCAGCACCGCCACTTATCACTCGAATTGCATGTGCCGCGATCACACTCTTGGGTGTTGTGCTCCTTCTCTCGACCGCACGCTGGCGTTTCAGACTTGGTGCGCTCATGACCATCACGGTTGGTGTCTGGCTTGGTCCCGAAATCTTTCGAGGGACAACGAAATCAGTGGTTCCCGAGACAGAGACCGCGCAACTCAAACTCGCGTCGTTGACCACGTTTGCTGTTGGCGACGGTTCCGCACACCTCTTCGCATGCGACAACAAACTCGTCGTCTTTGATGTTGGGTCAAGTTCTATTGGTTCGACCGCTTCACGAATCATGCTTCCCGAAATCAATGCGCGAGGCGGCGAGGTCGAAGCGGTCATCGTCAGTCATCCTGATCTTGACCACTTCAGTGGCGCGGCTGACTTGCTGCGATTCGCAACAGTGCGACGACTCATCGTGCATGATTCGATGTTGGCAGCCGCGAAACGAGCACCAGCTGTTCAAGAATTGCTCGACATCGCAATTCGTCACGGTGTCACTATCGAGACGGTGGCCGCGGGAGACAGGCTCACTTTCGGGACAAGTACATGGAGTGTGTTGTGGCCACCAGCGGGATTGCGCACGGTTCGCGACAATGATGTGTCGCTCGTGATGCGCGTCGATCTTCCAAGTGCGACTTCGACTTTGAACTCCCGCGCGCACTCCGAGCCGGAAGTGAACGCGCATCAGGGCGTACAGACAACTTCTCATCGAGGAGCGATTCTCCTTTGCGGTGACATTGAGACCCTTGGGTGCGCACAACTACTGGCGCGCGATACGCGAGATACAGAAGATGAGCAGGCACTCTGCGCGGCGGTGATGGAACTACCTCACCACGGAAGCTGGCGTGAAGCGGTTGTTCCGCTGCTGCAGCGCTGTGATCCTGATCTCATTTTGCAGTCGACAGCCGCGCGTCGCTTTCGGATGGACCGATTCGTAGGACAACTTCCGGAATCGAGTTCCCGACTTGTGACATGCCGTGATGGCGCGGTTCGCATCGATTTTTACGAGCGAGATCTGTTTGCGTTTCTTTGCGACACAAGCATCGATCGTCTCTGGAGACCCGCTGGGCGTTGGCCGCGATGGCGCTCGCGTCGTGCATGGAACAAGCTGCGTCGACGCTTGCGATGGACTCGTTCACCGGGGCGCGACAAGTGCGGTTCGCTCAAGAACAATGCGGTCACCAATGATGCCATTTCCGCCGTCATTCAATTTCACAACCACAACAGGGGTCACGCCAGCGGTTGCGCGAATGACAAATGGCTTCGTGCGCGATGTTCCATCGAGCACAAAGGTCTCACTCAAACCTCCCTCGAAGCAAACACTCACCTCAACTCGAACATCGGAGGGTGCGGGTTCCGTGATGCTCATGACACCTGTCAACAACGTGCCTTCAAGCGGTGTGTCGGTCGGGACGTTGAAGCGGACAGTGCAAGGACCTTCGATCAAGACATCAGCACAACCGAGCAAAAATCGCTCACGCCGAGCGACGCTCGAAAGACGAACTGTGTCGTAGAGATAACTATCCGTCTCGTCACGGCGATATTCGATCGAACACGAAGAGAGTGGAGTCCATCGACTTCGATCAAGTACGCCCGCGATTGGATCCGCCGCGCTGTTATCCGAGGTTGGTTTCGAGCGGAACTTCGAGAGCCAATCGCTGGCAAGTTGGAATCCCCAGCCTGTATCTCTGTTGAAGGTCAGGTTTCGCGCAGCCACCAACGAACCGTCCGATGTCCAAATCTCAAGTCCATCACGCGGTTCGGTCGGCATTTCCGCAAGGGCAATCGCAGCAACGCGATTCATCGCGATGGTGCGAGTCGAAGAGTTCTCTGTTGGCACCGCATCCTTGGATGTTGCGGTCTTGGACTCTTCAGCCGAGGCTTGATCTGGCTTTCCAATTTCACTCGAAATAGGTTGCCCAGTTTGCTCGTTCGCGGTTTCTGTTGCTTTGGTCCCCGAACGAACACTCTCTTGAGCTGTCGTGGGTTGCAGAACAGAGAGTTTGAGGTCTTCGACGAGTTCATCGACGAAGCCGCGAACAACATCTCCATTGACGAGAAGAACCGCGTCCGAGTCCGCAGTCTGTGGTGCGATTCGATCCGCGATCATGCGGAGGTTCGAAACTTGCTCGAGATCAATAGGGATCGCACCTATCCAACGGTGATCCCAAACAGCAACACCATTGACGACTCGGAACGTCCCTGGGATCCGCTGGCCATCGACTGTTTCGATGACACCAAGCGAGAGTGGCGCTACACGCAAGAGCGATCCTTCGTTCGGTTGCCGGAACTCCGTCTCAGATCCAATCGCGGGGCGCAATGGTTGTCGACGGACCACGAAGGCAACGATGTCCGCAACCGCGAGGTCCTGCTCCGAAGCGGATCGAGCACTGCGAACCACAATCGACCAGGAATCGGCGCGAATAGATTGAAGGGTTCCCGTGATCCAGTTGCCATCATTGAGCAAGAGGCTCACAACCATAGAAGCAGTTTGATCAACAGTGACGCTTGCGGAATCCGTCGATTGTTTCCGCTCCGCGCCTTGAAGTTCCGCGCCGACTCCAATTGGAATGACAATCTCATCCTGAAGAGTCGCAGCGCGCAGCGCGGTACCAACCTCGACAAAGTTTGGAAAAATGAACTCAAGACAGACAATCGAACTTGCGATCAGAGCGCTGAATCGTCGCTGGGCTCGGTAACAAAATCGCAAGTTCAACAAAGCGCTCCAAGCGGTCATCGAAGGGCGAGGAGATTTCCAGGTCGCTGGTTGCGTCGAGTTTCGCATGACTCACCTCTAGCGTTGGAAGATGGGGAGATATCGCTTCGGCATCTGAAGCACGATGAGTGCCATCGCGGTTCCGTACGCCTCGCCGACTTGCTGGTCGGTCCACGTGCCATCCGCATTCTGCTTGGCGATGAGTTCATCCCGAATGGCGGGCCACCAATTCTTCCACCGTTCTCCGCCAGCGAGATACATGGCTTGAACCGCGTAGTAGTGCCCGTAAAAATAGTGTTGTTGGGCGAAACCGACGCCGATCCCACCCGTACCGCGTGGGAACGCGTTGCGCGTCAAGTAGTCGAGACCACGATCGATCGATTGATCCTCGTAGACACCGGCATAAAAGAGGCTCGCGATCCCCGCCGCGGTCCGAGGCCACGCCGATCCGCTTACCTCTTTCATGTATCGGAAGCCCCCGTCGTCGTTTTGGCACGAACGAACGTATCGAATCGCGTCGTCGATCGTCGACTTCGGAACCTTGATTCCTGCGTTCCGGGCACTGCGAAGCGCCATGATCTCGCAGATCGTGACAGAGACATCAGCGTCTGCGGGAACAGGGTTGTAGCGCCAACCACCCTCGTCGTTCTGGCTACTCACGATGAGTTGCACCGCGCGGACCAGCGCGTCACGAACCCGATCGTCGTCCTGATTCATCCCGTAGATCTCACCGAGGAACAACGTCGCGAAGCCATGGCCGTACATGGGGCCGTGAGTGTCATCGGAAACAAGGAGACCCGTTTCGGTGGAATGAGAGAGGACGAAATCGAGTGCCTTTTGGACGCAGTCGCCAAACTCGCCTCTGCCGGGCACATTGCCATCTGCCATCAGAGCGATAGCGCAAAGGCTTGTGATGCCGACATGCTCACCGAATCGTCCTTGACCGAAGGAACCATCCGACTTTTGCAGCCTTCGCAGCGACTCGAACCCGCGCTGCACCGCTTCCTCAAGCTTCGGCGAGATCTCCTCGGCAAGAGGTGCATTCTCCGCTCCGCGCGTGACCGATTGCGCGGGCTTGATGCCATTTTCCGTGGAAGAATTCACGGACTGCTTCGGAGTCGTGGGCTTGAGCTCATCCTGAGGAACGAGGTGACTCGTGAAAGGCCTTTGAGCAGCGAGAGTCCTGAACGCAGGAGCGGCGAAGGTCGGGCTGACGATCAACTCAGAAGGGCGACTCATCTGGCGCATCACGTGATGCGACGCGTGATACATCGTCAGGGAGACGTCGCTCTCTGGTGGAGATACTCCACAAGCGCGAGATTTGATGTTGTCAGTATCAGTGGCATCCATGGATGCGCTACAGGGAAACTCCGATTTCAAATCGACCCCTCGAAGAGAGGGAGATACTGCCGCACTCGGCTGCGCGATCCACCCAGTCGTCGTTGAAATGATGACACTCTTGAGGAAGTGCCGCGACAAAATGAGGTTGCAAAGCTTTCTGCACTCAACTCGCGCATGAGTTATCACTTTGATGCCTCCTCAGCCAACCGGCGGTAGTACTCGCGTGTGAGGCGCTCATAGATTGTCGAGACTCGATCCCGTCGGCCTTGCAATACAAGTTCACGGACTCGTTCAGGCAACTGTCCCCACTCAACTCGCGATTCGGAGAGTTCTCCACCCGTGGCGACCTCGTCCGAATCACGGACACCAGCTTCAGACTCAGCGTCACCCGACGCTGCACTCGAAGACTTTTGTTGTCCTTGTTTGTCGCTGCGATTAGGACGGCGCTGCTGTCCATTTCGCTCATTCGGATCTTGAGGCTCGCCACTTTGTCCCTTCTTCTGTGAGCGGGAGGAGGAACTGGATGAACTGCTCGATGACTGCTGCTTCTTTTGTTGCTTCTGGGCCTCTTCGAGCAACCTCTCAAGGGACTTCACGACGTCTTCTTGAATCCGCTGGGTACCAAGCCCAGCGTCACTCTGGTCGGTCAATCGGGCGGAAGCTGCGCGCATCCCCTCGAGTGCCTTCTGGGCGAGGTCTTGTAGAGAAGCCTCATCAAGTGAACGCTCTAGGCGCTTTGCCTGTTCACGTTCCGCAGCATCGCTTGCACTCGAACTTGGCTCATCCCCGGAAGTACTCGAACCCCCAGGTACGCCAAGCAACTCATCGAGCGACTTGGGAGTTTTTCCAGCGTCATCCTGTCCATCCGAGGTTGGTGTTTCCTGCTTCGTCGAAGTCGCCGTCGACGTTGTTCCCGCCTTCGGAGGATTCTGCTCCGACTGGAAACTGCCGTGTGCAGCGGAAACAGCCAATCCCACAATCACAACAAAAATGCTGCTACCCATCACTCGCGGAATGAACCGAACTCGAGGAGTGAACTCATAGAGCAGTTTGAATCGGACTCCCGTACGGCCACACACGCGTCGGCTGCGTTCATCCGAGCCTTGTGTGGATTCTGAAACCGAGTCAAGCTTGTTCATTACTCGCCTTCTCCTTGGGACGGCTCCCGAACACGCAACAGAACGCCCTGGGATAACGACAACTTCTCGTCGACAACCCCTCGAGTCGTCGGAAAGTCCACGGATCCTCTGGGCATGAGACGAGAAGAGTTTCCACGAGGAGGATCGCCTTCTTGCTGACTGGTCGGCTCAATCTCGGGACTACGATTGCTGCCGATCTTGTCGGCAATTTTTGAACCGAGTTCGACAATCCGTTGCTGCTTCGCCGCAAGCTCAGCAAGCCGCTGCGACCGCGTGACAACATCGAGGGCGTCAGCCCCCTCCGCGAATCGTCGCGTTTGCCTCGCGAGCGACTCCTGCAGTCCTTTCAAAATCTTGATTTCCGCCACCGGGGGTACTGCGCCTTGAGGACCACTCTCTGAACCACCCTCACCTGACCCGTCTGCACCTGCGGATTCCTCAAATCGGTCTTCTTCCGGCTGTCCGGCATCATCGAGCGCGGCAACGATCGTCGACAGCGCTTCAAGTGCCTCATCCACGGAAGGAAGCGCTTCGGATGGTTTGCCTTCAGACAAACCCGTCTTCGCGTCTTGAAGAGCCGAATCGATGATGTCATGCATCTCCGTGAGCGCATCTGAGTCCTGGATATCAAGTTCAGACTTCCGGAGAGCGTCAACCGCTCCGCGCAACTCCTCTTGAACCGTCGCGAGTCGACGGCTCTCGATCAACTCACGACGTGCAAGCCGCCCACCATCCGCTGACACAATCCGTTCTGTCGATCCACGAATGGCAGCTTCGCGCTCCAGAAAGTCGCGATACTTCACCAGCAACTCATCTCGCTTCTCTTCCTCCGCACGTTCCTCCGCACGTTCCTGTGCCTCTTCCGCCGCAGTCAACGCTGCCTCGAGCGCCTTCTGCGCGGCGTCCATTGCGCTCTCTGCGTCATTGTGTGGATATGGATCAATCCTGAGTTTGCTTGAGACCGCCGCAAGATCGCTCGCGGCATCATCAAGGAATCGCGCAGCACGAGCTGATTCGCGGCTCATCGAGCGCGCGTCACTCGCGGTGCCACGAGTGTTCTGTGAGAGCATGCCGATCGAACGCGCCAAGCCGTCACGTTCAGCAGATGCCGCCGCATTCGCATCCCTTTCAACACTCACAAGTTCACCACGCAAACCATCCGCCTCGTCAAGAAGCCGACGAATCGATTCAACCAACGACTCGAGCTCGCGTGCAAGCTCTTCCGCGCGAACTTTATTGTCTTGCGCAAGCGCTTCGGCAGCCTTTGAAAGCGCGTCGCTCGCGCGCTGTTGAGAACCCTTGGACTGCTCCAAACGATTTTGCTGCGCGTCACTTGCGGCTTGCTGCATCTCGTCGCGAACGCGTCCCTCTTCAATAGTCTTTGCAGCCTCCTCAAGCGCCTTTGCCTGTTCACGATCAGCTTGTTCGAGCGCCTTCGCGCGATCCCGAAGATCTTGTGCAACCTGATCCGACTCCTCCGCTGCTTGTCGCTGGCGCTCCGCCAGCGCATCAAGCTCCGCTCGCGCTTCAGCTGTCAATTCCTCACGCGACTCGCCATTCGACCGTGAAGCTGCTTGATCGGTTTCGCGCGTCAGTTGTTTGACTTTGTTCGCGAGCTCATCAAGTCGCTTTCGCGCAACCCACGCGTCCTCATTTCGATCCAGCAGGCCAACAAGATCCTCGAGCTCCTCACGCACGGCTTCCTGTGCCTCTGTGGCATCTGTGGTCGCTTGGCGTGCCTGCTCAGCGGCACTTGCTTTGTTCGCCTGTTCAAGACTTGCGCTTGCTTGCGAACTCTTCGACTGTGCAGCCTCAACCAATTCATCAGCCTGACGCGCAATCTCCGCGAGCACACCCTCAGCCTCGCCGTTTCGTTCAAGGCGTGCCTTGATTTGCTTGAGTGCCTCTGAGGTTCGAGAGAGTCCCTCTGTCACCGCGCCTTGTGCATCGCGAGCCGTATCATCCTGCGGGTTTCGCTCCACGATGTCGCGCGCCTTCGCTTGGCGCTCATCGAGACGCATCGCGTCACGTCGCACCCCAGCGAGTGAAGATCGAACCTGTCGCTCGAACTCATCTTCTCCAACCACTCGGAGCAGTCTCGCCGCGCTTCGTACGCGTCGTCCATCTTCTTGTGGTAGTGCTGACGCCGACCCATCGATCTCGTTTGAGTCGACGACAGATGCTGTCGTAGGACGACCAAAATGTCGATCAAGGAAATCCTCCGCGAACGCACGAAGCAGAACAACATCGCCTGCCTTCAGTGAGAGTTTCGAAAGATCAAGAACCCGCTCGGTCTCGGCCTCGATCACTTTCGCGCCCGCGTCATTCTGTGCGGAACTTCGATTCTTTGAACCGGCCTGCAACGCTGGTGCAATCTCCTCCAACACAAGACTGTCCGCACCGTCCTTCCCAATCCGAGTCGCGATCTCGATACCAGCGCTGCGAAGCCCAAGATCGTCACGCGACTCCGCGCGCAACGCGATTCTAGCGTCCGGGAGTACCGACTCATCTTGTTCGGGCTCCATCAATGTCGCTGTCGGCGCACGATCCGCGATGACGTCAAACGCAAATGCGATCGACTCGTCCTGTGAAATACCGTCGCTATCAACTAGTGTGACCTCAACACGCACGGGCTCAGTGGCACGTCCCGACACAACCCATCGCGTTGGATCCGCCTCGTCAACTTCAAGCGAATACCCGCCACCCACACTTCGCGACGTTGATCCAGGAGCTGCGGAAACATCGTCGGCAGGAGTGGTGGTGGACGAATTCACCTCCCCATCGGCACGACCGACATCTGTCACAACATCCACATCGCGCCCAATCACCCGCACGCTCGACTTACCGCTTCCGAGAGGAACCTCGCGATTAAGTTGCATTTCAATCCGAACATGACTCCCTTCAAGGACTGGGTCACGCACCACCGAACGTGCGTCAGTGCCGCTGCCCAAATCCTCGCTGCGAACAGCCAACATGGAGGCGGCGTAGGCAGGTGGACTCAACGTAACCGTGGCGCTCGAAAGAGACGGCGGGTCGACAAATCGAACGCGAACAACGCCTGTCGTCGCATCGCTTGTTTCAAATCGCACTTCGAGAGCATCTCCACTCGTGTCCACAAGGCGTTCGAAGTCACCATTGGGTTGTCGAGAGAGGACAATTTCTTCCCAAACAGACTTGCTTGGCTGTTTGGATGGATCACGTGTTTCAGTATTCCCATCAATGACGCGATACAACGCGCGCACGCGTTCCGAATCTGAATCACCGGTCACAAGTCGAGCACGCAGCGCAAATGGGCGACCACGCGCCGCGACAACTCCATCTTGAATCAGCGACTCAACAGCGGTCCGCGCAGGCCAAGAGACGTCGCTCCAAGGAGTCAGAATGCGTCGCAATGCGATGGACGCCGACTGGGGTGTCACAATGAAAAAGGACACCCATCCAGCGAGCACGCACAAAAGGACAAGTACACGTGATCCGGTTGGCTTATAGCGAACAACCTTCTGAAGTTCTGCACCCGCGGCGCACTCCTCAGCGTCACGAACCGCGCGTTGGGCCAACACACTCGAACCAGATGCCCCTGAAAGATCGAACTCCACTGCGGGCACCAAGCGCCCTGCGAGCTCGGGCCGCATGCGTTCAATACGTACAGCAACCTCCACGGGAGTCGCGGTCACACGCAATGCAGGGAACACTCGACGTCTGAACTGTGTCCAAAGGACGAAGAGAATCAAAAGCAACAGTGTGAGTCGCAAGATCCATGGAAACCGAATCGCGGCATCAAGGCCTGCAGACACGGCGACAAGTGAGAGGAACACCGCTGCAAACGTCGACCAAGCACCGACCGCGAGCAAGAATCGCATGCGCCGCCCGATCGCAAGCACATCTCGAGTCAACTTGGAAAATGGCGCGCCCTTTGATCGTTCGTGTTGGGAACGCGGATTCCCTTCTTGAGGCACTTGATGTGCGTGCTCGTTCACGGGGTTTGATTCGTGCTGCTCCATATCACCTGCCGCTTCGTGTGTGTTCGGGTGTTCAATCCAGTCACACGAGTCGCAGCAACCTCCTTCCCGACCACTCGATTGCAAGGAGTGCAAGGAGCGCTGTCAGCGCGATCCATGTATCCCAAATCGTGCGTTCGACACTTTCGTCGGTTTCTCGTGCACGAAGTGGTAGGAGTTCGGCCAGGCCACGCAGCGATGCACTGTCATGCAATTGTCCGCCGGTGCGTTTCGCGAGGTCCGCGAGTGCAGCGTGATCCGTATCGCCACGTCGAAGTTCATCGTCCGCACGGACCACTTCGAAACCTGTCTCGATTCGTCCGAACGCTGGATCATCAGCGACCGCAACAAAGCGACCGGTCCGTTCAGGTGTGAACATCGCGCTGGCATCCGCCCCATCGCGCGTCAACTCGACACTCGCAACAGCAGTTCCAGATTCATCACGAATTTCAACAGGCACCATCGCTGGTGCGCGCTCTGCAGACTCATCGTCGACGATGCGAAGTGACACGACGGTCGATGCACCAGGAACCACTCGACTCGGTGCAACAGTGAGTTCCGCGCGCGCATCGCCGCGTGCAATTGCTTCGCGAGCGAGAAGTCGAACGAGCGGTACCCAGAATCGCTCCGGATATCGCTCGCCTTGCCCATATCGCCAACGCCAAATTTCATCCGTCGCGACATACACAACATCACCCGCACCGAACCGCATACGCAATACAGCAGGGCTTGCTTCACGCGCGCCCACCACAACACCCTCTGCAAGAGCGAGGACCTCTGCTGTGGGCTTCAGTCGGGCGCGCGGGATGTCTTGTACAAATCGCAACTGCGGCCATCGAAGCGAACGATCTGTGAATGCATCCGGCCAGCCATCTTCATCATCCGTGAGTCGGAGGACACCCAAACGCGCTGCGGCAGCGGTTGGCTCCATCACGCTCGCGCCAACGCGAGCTTCCAACATGAATGGTGGTTTGAATGGAAGCAGATCTGCAAGCGCCGTCGACTCCCATGACATCGGCGTATTCCTCTCGCCGCCGATCCAGAGTAGTCCAGCGCCTCGATCCGCAACCTCGCTTCTCAAAATCGCTAACTGATCCGGCGAAAAGAAGCCACTCGGAACATCGCCGATGATGAAAAGGTCATAGTTCGCGAACTCATCGCGTGTTCTTGGTAGACGCGAGATTGGCAGATTGCCTTCTTGCGCAAAGTCGCGATCCGCGGAAAGCAGCATGATCGAACTCTCAAGATCCTTTTCACGCATCAAGAGGTTCTTGAAGTATCGATACTCCCATCGCGACGAACCTTCGACGTAAAGGACGCGCAGTGGTCGATCGACAAACTCAACAGCAAGTTCTCGGGAATCGTTCTCGCGCACGAGATCTGGCTCTACCGCCACGATTTCCGCGCGCCACGACCGAGCGCCGGCGTCATTACTCACAGCATCAAGCACCACTGAAACTTCCCTACCGACTTCTGTGCCTGCTTTCGTGCCGTCTTCTGTGCCGTCTTCTGTCTTTGGTACAGCTTTCCGAGCGATCTCTACACCACTCACCGTATCGATGATTCTCACCGAGAGTTCACGATCCACTCCGCCACGATCAACTCGAACCTCCACGGGAACACGGTCGCGTACGAATGCACGCGCAGGAATCGACGCTGAGACAATCGCTGCATCACCAAGTCGCTTCGAAGATCCAAGTGCAACTGCGTGAACCGGCACAGAGTCACGTTCAAATCCTCGCAAGACATTTGTGGAAACCGGAACCGCGGATCGCCCATCTGACAGCAGAAGCACTGCACTCACCGGACGTCCACTTGCCCGCGCAAGCGCCTGTCGAAGTGCGCTATCAAGATCTGTCCGATCACCCTTCGCCGCGCCGAGTGCAGGAAGAATAGTCGTGGCTGCAGATTCTGAGTTCTCATTCAGACGAGCATTCGCAAGCTCAAGGCCGCGTGTTGGCAACAGTGAAAAGGCGCCGCCGGCAAAGCCGACGAAATCAATGTCTTTCGTACGCGCGATGTTCTCGAGCGTCGAACGTGTTTCTTCAAGTATCGCTGTCGCCTGAGCGTCACGAGTCACACCGTTCGGACCATCTTGAATCGACATCGACAAGCTTCTGTCCACAAGCACAATCAGACGATCACGTTCAAGACGTGTTCGCTCAAAGCGCAAACTTGGTCCCGCGATAAGGAGCGCCAAGAGCACGAGCGTCGTTGCACGGACAATAGTCAGGACACCGCGCAACAAACGTGACGACTTGCTCGCTCCTGTAGAAATCCGACGGTAGCTCCATAAACCAACAAGAAACGCTGCAACGCCAACGAGGAACCAGCCCCAAAGGGGGAGTGGGCGCGAGAAGATCACACGGATCGCGTCAACGTCGCTTGGTACGTCGCTCCCAAAGATCGTTTGTGCGATCCGCTGTGTCATGGAACGCTCTTCGTCGCGCGCAAAGACTGGTGAAACCACCAACACGGGTACCGACACGAACACCGGCAGAAACACCGACAGAAACGCGGACGAAAGCGCCGACGAAGAGGAGGGGCGTCGAATCCAATCCGACCGCATTGGCCGCTGCACTCTCACAAAGGAACACTCTTGCGTCATGTGTGTCTGTGTCACTTCAGACCTCCAACGCCCACACCGGTTGTTGAAGATGACTGATGTGTTCGCGAGGGTGGTGTTGCACGAGCACGGATACTTCCAACCGTCGAGATACCACCATCACGACCACCCGCGCGGGCGAGTGAAGCATGCGAAAAGATGCGACTCAAGACACCTTCTGCAAGCAGGAGGGCGAGTGCCAAAATCAAAAGTGAGAGAGCACAGAAACTCGACCATGACGCGGATACTGACGCGGATACTGACGCGGATACTGATGACACGTCAGCTGACGACATTGCGTCACTCTCAAGCGCTCGTTCACCTGAAACATTGTTTAGGGAAGTCCCACCACTACTCGAGCGTTCGACTGGAGACTCTGCAATTCGAACCCCACCGAGCGGAAGAAATGCTGCACGAACCGATTCGCGTGCATTTGGCGCAAGTACCAACGACGCGGGTCGAACATTCGCTGCGATCAATGATCCTTCGTCGCTCTTCCAGATCCCAGAAGTGGGGATGACGGTCAGTGAAACGCCGTCATCGCCAATCTCAAGAGCACTCGATGCACGCGCGGTGTCAGACAGACGAAAGACACCCTTGCTTCCAGTGCGCAATGGATCACCAACGGCAACCTCATCACTCGCATGTGCAAGCTCAATACCGGTCCGCACAATCTCTTGAAAGAGCGGCACCATCAGTGGTTTCACGGGAAGATTTGTCCATGAAAGTTCAGGACTCGCCGCAAGACATACAACAAGTCCGCGCTCAATCGAACCCCCTCTGTTGACCTTCTTGACCGCACTCGATGGCGTCCCTGCATCACCACTGGTCTGCACTTCACGATGCACTGGTGACTGCGCCACAACGAATGGTGTCCCATCCGCAAAGACGAGGATCGCCTCAGCTCCAGTCACGCCTTCCAATGTGATCGCGCGACGAACTTCAATAGGCGCGCAGAGTGCGGGGAGTTCTGGTGCGATGGAAGCGAGAAGGCTTGATGATGGTTGCTCGTCCCGAAGGAGAAGTGGTGTTTCGAAATCGCGCGCCTCCGGTCCAACGCGCATCGACACACCAAGACGTGTCAATGTTGTTGGTCCCCAGGTTTGCGCGAGCGATTCTCCATTTGGAACAATCACAGCAACGCCACCCTCACGCACAAATACTCCAATCGCATCACAGGATGATGGCGAAAGGAGATCGGGCCGTGCAATGACAACAACATCAACTCCAAGCAATGCGCGGCTGTCACACGATGCTGGGTCCATTTCGCGCACGCGAATCCCATTCGTCACGCCCAATCCGGGCATCAACGCGCGTGCAATCCAGAGCGAGCCCGGCACTTTCTCAAGATCAGCGCCATCGAGCGATGTTCGCCTCCCGATGACTGCAACCTCGATCTCCTGACGAACATCAATGACCGCGTACGCAGTGTTGCCTACCGAGAGCACATCGTCGTCGATCGAGACAACGATCTCTCGACGTCGGCCGTTGACATCATGACCACCCTCGCGCGGAACGACTTGGAACTCCACAGTCGACTCTGATTGGCCCGCGTCCCACTGCACAACGCGAGGCGCAACTGCGTTCATGGACTCACCCTTCACGCGCACGGTGGTTTCCGCAGCATCAAGGTTCAATCCCTCGCGTGAAATGACCGCGCGCACAAGGAAAGCGCCGCCAGAAGGTAACGCTCGGGTCTCAATGCGATCAATGCGTACATCAGTGGGAAGCTCAACCGCGGGTGCAATGGCCAAGTACTCGATCGGCGTCAGGTTGGACGCAGCGTCCACTGATTGCCGCGGACTTTCACCGTCGCGACGCGTGGGATCGATCGCAGACTCTGCCGAAGAATCCGCTCCCAGTGTTGTACCTTCACGAAGTGTGCCGCGACGGAACGAGCTCGCAACAAGAACGCGGCGCATGCGCGATGCGTCGTCACCAACATCCACTGAGGTCTCGCGCGCCAGACTCACAGCACCAGCAAGATCACCTGGAGTTTCGGTGGATTCGATGCGCGCGAGAACGCGTTCGAACTCCGCGAAGTCTGCCGTTGGCGCGAGCATGAGTGATGGCTCAGACGCCGCCGAGACGATCGCAAATCGATCGCCCGTCGCACGCGATCTTTCCACTGTTGCAAGAACTTCCTCGCGGAGTCGTGCAAGCTCAGACTCTGTGCCCACAGTCAACGCCGATGTTGCACTGTTATCGAGAACGACAACCCATGTCTTCTCGCGTGATTCATTGAACGCGGCATCTCCAAACATCGGCACCGCGATCGCAAGCCCAGCCGCTAGTACCGCGAGTGCGCGCAAAACAAGCACCAACCATTGTTCAAATCGAAGTCGTCGATTTGTTCGGCGAATCGCCTCGCGCAAGAGCTCCATCGCCGCCCAATCAACCGGCACTCGACGACGGCGAAAGAGGAGGTGAATCACGATCGGAAGCGCAACCGCTCCGACTGCAGCCCACGCGAGTGCTGGATGCAAGAAACTCATCCGCCGCGCCTCCCCGCGACCGCCATACGACGATCAAGCAGCGCTGCGAGGACTGGACCTACCGACTCGTGTGTATTCGAGAGAATCGCGTCTGCTCGGAATGAGCGTGCAATGCGATCAACTGCCTCAACATGCTCGCGCATCAAATCGAGATACGCAGCGCGGACCGCACGAGGATCGGTCTCAAGCGCCTCACCACCTTCAAGACCTTCAAATCGTGCGGGTGTGTCGAAGGAGAACTCGAGTTCCTGACGATCAAGCAGTTGTGCGAGTACGACGTCGTGGCCCCGGTGCGTGAGTCGCGCAACAGCACCGCGAATCTCGTCGAGCGGCATTAAAAAGTCTGACACCACGAAGAAGAGTGCGCGATTGGTGACGCGCGCAAGCATTTGATCAACCGAGCGACCAAGTTGCGCCTTTCCTTGCACGGCTTCTCCAGCAAGGAGTCCAACCATCGCGCGCCATTGATCGCGCTGGCTCGATCGCTTCACCTGTGCACGAATCTCTTCGTCAAAGATCGCAAGTCCAACACGATCGCCTTGATGGAGACAGACGTAGGCAAGTGCCGCCGCCGTCGCTGTCGCGTGATCGAATTTTGTCCAACGTCCACCATCACGCGAGGCGTCTGTGCCGCCCCAGCCTTGTTTGATCGCCAGTGAGCCAAAGCGCATCGAATTCGAACGATCGACAAGAACGATCACATCGAGATTTGTCTCTTGCACAAAGCGCTTGACGTACATCTTGTCGGTTCGCGCAAAGACCTTCCAGTCGATCTGTCGAATGCTGTCGCCCGGCGCGTATTGGCGGTGTTCCGCAAACTCGACCGCAAGACCTTGATAGGGCGAGCGGTGCATTCCGCTCATGATGCCTTCGACAATCATGCGTGCGCGTAATTCAAATGGAGCAAGTTGCCCGAGAGTTTCGGGTGCGAGATATTGCTCGGCGCGCATCGCGCGATCAGCCAAAGGACGTCCTCCAGCGCATTAGCGCGCAACAGGATCAAGTTTTCGAGAAACGCGATCACCACGCATATTTTCGAGGATGAGTCGCACAACATCGTCAGGCTTCACGCCGTCTGCCTCGGCGTTGAAATTGACCACGATGCGGTGACGCATGACCGGAAGCGCGATCGCGTAGAGATCTTCCTCGGTCGCATTCCCGCTCCCGCGAAGGAGCGCGTGCGCCTTCGCGGCAAGCACGAGGAATTGGCTCGCACGCGGACCAGCACCCCACGCGAGATAGTCCTTACAGACGGCGAGTGCTTGGCCTTCTTCTTTCACGCGCGTGGCGCGAACGATGCCGATCGCGAGTCGCACGGTGTCGTCGTTGACATCGATCTTCCGAACCAACTCTTGCATGCGAACAATGTCTTCCGCCGTGAGCACTGGGCTTGGATCTGCGAGACCCGTTGATGTCGTACGGCGCACAATCTCCAGTTCTTCGCTTTCCGTCGGATAGCCAATCCGGATGTTGAACATAAAGCGATCGAGTTGTGCTTCAGGAAGCGGGTAGGTGCCTTCCTGTTCAATCGGATTTTGCGTGGCGAGCACAAAGAATGGGTTTGGCAGGCGGTAGTGAACGCCGTTCGCCGTGACTTGCCGCTCCTGCATTGCTTCGAGAAGGGCGGCCTGCGTCTTGGGTGGTGTGCGGTTGATTTCGTCGGCAAGAACGATGTTCGCGAAAATCGGACCCTTCACAAAGCGAAGTCCTCGCGAACCTGTTGCGCGATCTTCCTGGATAACTTCTGTGCCTGTCATGTCACTCGGCATCAGATCGGGCGTGAACTGAATGCGCGAGAAGCGCAGGCTCAACGTCTTTGCGATGCTTGAAACAAGCAGTGTCTTCGCGAGACCGGGCACGCCCTCGACGATCGCGTGACCGCCACAGAGGATCGCCAGAATCGCCTGGTCAACGACTTCGTCTTGTCCGACAATTGTGCGGTGAATCTCGCCCCGGACACGCTCGACGGCCCGGCGCACTTCGCCAATTCCCGCCACAAGATCATGCCATTGCGAACTCAACGCTGGTTCGGCTGGCATCAATTCTCGCGACGCATCCGTCGAAGGAGACGTTGATGCGGGTTGGGACCAAGGGTTTTGAATTGGCGGGTTTTGAATTGGCGGGTTTTGAATTGGCGGATTCTGTGCGGGCTGACCGCCGTGTGACGCGCTTGAAGCGGGATGCTGGAAACCGGGATCGGACATAAAGGCTCCTGCGGAAGACCCGCCGTTGCGAAGTTGCGAGTATAGGGTTCAAGCCTGTCGGAACTTGTGCGCAATGCCTGAACTACCTGAAGTCGAACACCTTCGTCGCTCGCTCGATCCATGGATCGTCGGCGCCCGACTGCTTGATGTGCGTCTTGCACGCAAGAGCGTCGTCACGCTCACGTCAGACGAGCCGCGAAACACCGCGGCATTTCGCGTGGCGCTTGGGGTCGGTGAAACCATCGTCCGTACAGATCGACACGGAAAGCAGATGGCGATCGCTTTTGGCAGCGGTCGCATGCTCGTCGTTCAACTCGGGATGACCGGCAGCATCACGGTCGAAACCGGTCCATCGCCTCGCGGCATCGAAGGACGACATCGACATGTCGTGTGGGAAGCCTGTTCGTCCACAAGTTCGTCCACACACAGCGCCAGACCTTCGAATCAGTCTCCACACTGGAGGCTCGCATTTCGCGATCCTCGGCGTTTTGGCGGCCTCACCGCCTATCGCTCCCGTGAGGCGCTCGACCGGGCCTGGAGCAGCCTTGGGCCAGACGCCCTCCATATCGACGGCGCAGCGCTGCTCGCCGCCCTCTCGCGCACCCGCAGACCCATCAAGTCGGCACTTCTCGACCAATCGGTCGTCGCCGGCGTTGGCAACATCTACGCCGACGAAAGCCTCCATGCGGCCAGGATTCACCCCCTCGCCATCGCGAACGCCATTTCCGAGTCCCGTGTCGTCGCGCTTGCGGCCGAGATTCGTCGCATCCTTGGCCGAGCGACCGAAGCAGGGGGCTCCACCCTCCGTGACTACCGGGATGCCTTCGGACAGCCTGGAAGCGCGGTCCAGGCGCACGCCGCGTACGGCCGGGACGGGCTCCCGTGCCTTCGATGCGGCACAACCTTGCTTGGGATGCGCTTGCAAGGACGAGCGACGGTCCACTGCCCACACTGCCAAGACTTATCCACATGACGATCCACATCGCGCGGGGGCAATGCTTGGAGCGCTTTTCGACACAAGCGCAGCTGTCTTTAAACCGGACGTGAAGACCGAGAAGTGAGTCAGAACGACCGAGATCTCGAGCACTTTCGACCGAGTTTCGTTGTCTGTCCGGTCAGGTGCTGTAAAGGGGAGAAGAAGAAAAGAAGTCTCTCTTCCTAGAAAATAGCCCTGTTCAGATGTGGACAACCCGCAGACCGTCGTTGTAAACCTATATAAGACAGAGATTTACAAAACACGGCGCCTGCGAAGAACCTCTCTTTTACCTGTCCGCAACGATCAGGGAAATTCGATTGAGGAACTCACCCCACCAACACGCGAGCACGGACGCCAGCAAACGCCAGGTTTGGAACGCCGTAACTCGGGCGATTCTCGACTGAAGCGCACAGGATTTCCACACGGCAGATTCGAGCCGTAAACCTTGTCCGAACGGTGCGCGTTGTGGATTTCACGGAGCGGATTGCCCCGCGTTTTCCAGAACTCTCCGCTTCACCAGCGCCGCTCAACGGCCACTGCGCTGCAGGAGGTCTTGCTCGATTCGATCGACTTCAGCCTGGAGCTTGCTGTCGGTTTCCACCTTCTGCTCGGTGGTCCGAACGGCGTGCATGACCGTGGTGTGGTCACGACCACCGAAGTAACCGCCGATCTCCTCAAGGCTAAAGCGCGTGTGCTTGCGCGCGAGATACATGCAGACCTGTCGCGGCATCGCGATGGACTTGTTGCGCTTCTTGGAAAGCAGGTCTGTCAGTTTCACGTCGTAGAAACGAGTCACACTTTCAATGATCGACTGGAGGCTTGGCGCGTTTCCGCTCCGCGAACTCAACTCCCCGTCGAGGGCCTGCTTCGCAAGGTCAAGCGTGATCGGTTGTCCCGCAGCCATCGCAACCCCGCGAATGCGGGTCAGAGCGCCTTCGAGCTCGCGGATGTTGGTATCCACTTTCGCAGCGACGTACGACGGCACGTCATCCGGTAGATCGAGTCCATGGAGGTCTGCTTTCGCCTTCACAATCGAAACACGCGTTTCGAAACAAGGGCGCTCAATGCGCGCGACAAGCCCTGCTGAAAAACGGCTTGTCAGCCGCTCCTCGAGATCAGGAATCTCCGTCGGCGCAGCATCAGAACTCAAAATGATCTGCTTCTGAAGCTGGTACAGCGCGTTAAACGTGTGGAAGAACTCTTCCTGCGTTTGCTCATGCTTCGACAGGAAGTGAATGTCGTCAATCACGAGCACGTCTGCTGTGCGAAAACGATTGCGGAAATCGGTCATTCGACCTGCTTTGACCGCTTCATGGAAGAGATCCATGAACGCGTTGCAGGAGATGTAACAAAGCCGAAGCGACGGCTGTCCACGAAGGAGTTCCTGACAAATCGCGTGCAGAAGGTGCGTCTTCCCAAGCCCAACACCACCATGAATGAAGTACGGGTTGTAGGCGCGCCCTGGCTTCGCAACGACAGCCTGCGCGGCCGCGTGCGCGAGTCGATTTCCAGGACCAACCACAAAGGATGAAAACGTGTAATCAGGGCTCAAGAGCATCTGCTCATCAAGCCAAGCAGGGCGCTCGGTGCTCTCCGCGTCTGCGGCAGGAAGCGACGCACCCTTCATATCCATCCGCGCGTCTTCTTCCGGACTCACGAATCGCACGACCAAAAGTCGCCCAGTGACGTTTTGAGCGGCTTCCGTGAACTGTGGCCCACAGCAACGTTGCAGATACTTCAACTGCACGGGTTCGCGCACAACAAGGCGCAGAACACCATCGCGCACTTCAGAGGGCTCAACGTCATCGAACCAATGCCTGCAGATGTCGGCATGGTTCTTGCGCAAGTAGTCGACGAGCGACTCGCGGAAACCGGGCTCGATCCTCTGCATCACATTCTCCAGCGCGCAGCATCGGTTTCATCCGATCATGCGGGCGTTGCATCCGCCGCCGTAGAGAGGCGGATGAGTTGCTGTTCTCTGTTCGATTTGCCTCACTTCACGATTCTTCGTTCGTCGCGTGAAGTGAGAGCTCGACCCGGCACATCCCACCGCGCCGGTCCGATCACGGGGGGCGGACGATAGAAGAACGCGCGAAGTGCGTCAATCCTGTCGACGCCGCGAAAAACTCAACGGCGTTTGCGCAACGCTAGCGCCGTTTTGTCGGCAGACAGACACGCGAAGCGATCGTCCGTCACACAGAAGTCGATCCCTCGTTCGTCTCAGATTCCTCTTGACTTACATCAGGCTCCACGCTTGTTCCAGACTTTGCGTCCACCTGTGCTTGCGCTTCCGCAAGTTGACGCTCAAATCGTTGACGATTCGTGCGATGGTCCATGAGAAGATGAATGCGCGAAGCGTCTTTGCCGCACAATTCCTCGATGCGTTCACGGGCATAGTGAATCGTTGTTCGCCGTGATGCATGCACGATGACGATCGCTTCGGCTTTCCAGACAGGAAGAAGCCGCACAATGTCATCAATGTGCATGTGCATGCCTGTTTTTGCACGATCACCATGACCAGGCTCAAAGAACGTGCACTCCGTCACCAGGACTTTCGCTTCAGCGAATTCATCACGCACAAGAAACTCACCAGGCGCCGTATCGCCTGTGTATGCCACGAGTGGGATGTCGATTTGCCGAGTGATCTCAACACCTTGTGAGCGCAATTCACGCAGTTTTTCCTGCGGAAGATCGCGAAACTCTTCGCGCAACTTACTTCTGCGCTCCAGAACGGAGTATCCAACACTCGTCACTGTGTGCTTGGTTGCGATCGACTTGAGGAAGACGTTGTTCTTGATTTCGAACGTTGATTCAGGCTCAAGTCCGACGATTTCATGTGGCGTGCGTTGGCGTTCCAGAGGCTCCCACGCACGCATCAGCGCCTTGAGATGCGGCTCGAGTTCCGGGTGACAGATACAGCGACCAACGGGAATCTTGGGCTTTCCGTCGCGCGTCGCGTCTGGCATGTGCGTTTCGCCACCGATCTTCTGGAAGTAGCGTTGGCTAAACCAGTACGGGAGGCCGCCAAGATGGTCCATGTGAGCGTGCGTCAACGCGATGGTTGGAACACTCAAGATCGCGCGCGTGCACTGGCCAATGTCGAAACCGATATCCAGTTCTGGTACCTGAATCGATGTCTGCTCTCCAGCGACACTGATTCCCTGGACGCGGTACGGAGGCAGATAGAGGAAGCCGAGTTGCCCTTC
Source organism: uncultured bacterium (assembly GCA_903911205.1). Taxonomy (GTDB): domain Bacteria; phylum Planctomycetota; class Phycisphaerae; order Phycisphaerales; family SM1A02; genus QWPT01. The sequence goes on along the minus strand of CAIWCL010000272.1, from coordinate 11,054 downwards.
TCGGGCGGGTGGGCTGGGTAGCACAGATGGAACTCCTTCAGACGCGCTTTCGCGCGACCAGGATGCGGATGAGGCGTTCAGGGTAGTCGATGTGCAAGCCACGCGCAGTGGGCGAAACAAGCGGGTAGTTACACAGCCTTTGCGGTTTGGGAGGGCATTGAAACCGCTTCTATCGCGCAAGAACACGGTTGGACGTTCAGTTCAGGCGGTTGGGGTTCGATGGGCGTTCCATGCGAGAGGAAGGCGAGGACAGGAACCGATCCGCGAACTTCCACGGCGCGTCGTCGCGTGGAGCCGCGCCACGTTTTGGCCCAGCGGCCTGTGGTGGACTGCTTGATTGCGCGGATGGTCTGACCGCTCGATTCATCGCGCTTCAACAAGATCTCAACGCGCTTGAAGTGGAACACGTCTCGGCGTGCATCGCATCGGTCCTCAGGGGTGCCAATAGTGCATCTTCGCTTCGCTCTCATGCACATCTCATCACGGATGACGGGCTCGCGGAAGAAATCCTTCTCTCTGCGCTTCTCGAGCGAGCTATCGATCTTGGTGCGACATGCCGGAATGCAATTCCGGTTCCGGAACCTGTTGCTGGAATCGACGACTTTGGAATGCAGCAACTTCCCTCGGATGACCAAGCCTGCGATGACCAGATTGGCGACGATCAGAGTGGCGAGAGGGGGGCGATGTGAGTGCACACAACATCTCCTTGTCGCCGAATGCTGGTGACAATACTCCCCGCATCTTGCTCATCGACCCGAGCGTGTTGATGCATCGATTGCTTCGAACGCGGCTGCAACTAGAACATGTTGAAATTCTGTCGGCAACAAGCGGAGAAGAAGGCGTTCAAAAGGCACTTGAACTCATTCCTGATGTGATTCTCCTTGAAACAGAGTTCCCACCAGAAGAGCGTCTTGATGGCTTCGAGATTCTGCAGCGTTTGAAAGAAGACGCGCGAACGAAAGACATTTCAGTCATTTTCATCAGCGAATCACGCGAAACCATGGATCGTGTGCGCGGGCTCGATCTTGGCGCGGTGGACTTTGTGCAGAAGCCATTCGAGATGGCTGAACTGAAAGCGCGTGTTCGCACGGCACTTCGCATGCAGAAGTTGCTGCGCATGCTTGCCCAATGTGCACAACGTGATGGACTCACAGCGCTTTGGAATCGCTCGTATCTCGATCAACGACTCGCGGCAGAGCACAGTGAGGCGCGGCGCCACATGCGCAATCTGGCAGTGATCCTCTGTGATATCGATCACTTCAAGAGTGTGAATGATCGCTACGGCCATCCGTTTGGTGATGAAGTACTCGCCCACTTTGCAACACTCCTCGCAGGTGGACGCGCAAGCGATGTTCCGTGCCGCTATGGCGGTGAGGAGTTCGCAGTCATTCTTCCTGCGACGACGGTCGATGAAGCGACAGAGGTTGCCGAGCGTTTTCGCGCATCATTTGAAGCACATCGATGGCGTCGTCATCCCGATCTCGTGCTGACGGCGAGCTTTGGAGTTGCTGCGCTTTCGCCACTTCAACCAATGCTGACAGCGGCGGAACTCGTTAAGCGCGCGGATGACGCGCTCTATCAAGCGAAGCGCGGGGGACGAAACAGGGTTTCATCCAAGTCGAAGCCGGAAGCGGCGTGACGCCGCCTTCAGATCGCGCTGCAGTTGCCCCGAATTCGCCAAATTGGTCTTCACACACCAGCCTTCCGGCGTGGCACAATCGCGCCGTGCCCAACCTCATCGATGAGGCCATCTGCATTCGTCAGTGGGACTGGTCCGAAACCAGCCAGACCGTAAGTCTTTTTTGCCGCACCCACGGCATTTTGCGTGGGCTCGCAAAGGGTGCGCGGCGTGAGCGCGGAAGTTTCTCGGGCGGTATCGATCTACTCGCGCGCGGCGAAATCGTCGCTGTGACGAAGCCAGATCGTGAGCTTCAAACCCTCACGCAGTGGACGCTGCTCCAACTCTTTCGTCGTCCGCACGATGAACTCGAATCGAATCTCTTCGCACTCGCGATGGCGGAGTTGGTGCATCGCTTTCTTCCGCCCGAGGCTCCACATGAGGGGCTGTACGACGCATTGCTCTCTTCACTCGATGCGATCGAGGACGGAGAGCGGCCGGCGCCTGAGTTTCTGCGCTTTTTCACGCAACTCATGCGCGAAACCGGCCACGAACCGCGGATCGACATCGAGGGAATCCCGGTCGCACGACTTGCATTTGATCCATCTGCCGGCGGCATCGTCGATATCACGACACACCCATCCGCGTGGCGTATGAGGCCTGAAACTGCCACAGTGCTTGGGCTTGTCGCGCGTGGAGAACCGCCAGAGTTATGTGACCCAGACGCGGTAGACCGCGCGAATCGACTGCTTGCCGCGTACGCGCGAGTACTCATTGGGAGTGACCTGACAACCCTGCGCCTCGCACTTGAGCCTCGCAAGAAAAAAGCTTGATGGGCGCATGTTCTTTGGCGTGTGGGGAGCAGGTTTCAACAAGCTTGGATCTCACCGAGAAAACCCGTCTCTTGCACAGGTCAAGTCAACCTTGTGAAGTCGCGAGCCGATGTCAGGGGAAGCGGCGGCATTGAAACTGTCCGCATGGACGTTCGCACGAGGGCGTCCAGAGACTTTTGTTGAGTCTCTCGCGAACCCGTGCAACTTCTTGAGTGCGAAAGCTCACGCGATGTCCCACGCGAACCAGAACTCGCTTCAACCAGCACTCGAGCGCGTGCTCGCTTGTCCGAAGCTACCAACGCTTCCCGTGGTTGCGATGCGCGTCCTTGAACTCACTGCGAAGCCAGATGTCTCATTGCGCGAGATTGCAGCGGTCATCGAGAATGACCCAGCAATCGCGACGAAAGTTCTGCGCACAGTGAACTCGAGTTACTACGCGCTGACGCGTCGTTGCGGATCCATCCAACAAGCGCTTGCCTTTCTTGGTCTTCAAACCGTCAAGGCGCTCGTACTTGGATTTAGTCTTGCGCGAAGCGTCGATGGTGGTGGCGAAGACGAAGTCAGTTTTGATTTCACCGATTACTGGCGTCGATCCATCTACTCCGCAGCAAGTGCTCGCGAGATTGCGATGCTGACACGGCGCTGTGATCCTGATGAAGCGTTTGTTGCTTCGCTTGTTCAGGACATTGGCATGGTCGCACTTTGGCGCGCATTTGGTGACCGTTATCTCCAAGTCATAGATCTCACCAAGGGCGATCATCGTCGTCTTGCAGCGCTTGAACAGCGATCACTCGACATTGATCACACGCTTGTGGGTGCTGAGATGTTGATGCGGTGGCGCTTCCCAGATGAGGTCGTCGAATCGGTTCGATGTCAGCATCGCTCACACGAAGCCGCACCGAATGCGGTCGCCCTCGCGCGCACCGTCGAGCTTGCAGCGTCGGCGGCGGCAGTCCTTTCGGTGTCGAAACCGCACGCAGAACTCACCCGTTTCCGCCGCGAAGGGCAAGACTGGTTCGAGATTCGTCCTGGACCAATGACGCTTCTTCTCCAACGAATCTCTGATCAGGCAGACGAACTCTCTGTCGCGTTCGGACTCGATACAGGAGCATCTGCAGACATCGATGCGATTCTTCGGGCTGCAGAGGACATTCGCCGTGGACAGGGGCTCCATGAACCATCGATCGAAGCCGACGAGGTCGATGTGCCGGTTCCGATGCCGCGCGGATTTGCGTCTATTCCAGATGCACGCGCCTTCGGTTCTGCACTTGAATCAGCATTTCATCGGACTGTCGCGCAGACAGCGAGTGCATACGGTCCAGGATCGCCACACCGAAGTGAAGCACGAAGCGGTATCGGAATGATGCTCGTGGGAGTTGATCGCGCCCGAAGTGTGCAAGATGCGTACGGCGCACATGGACTCGAGGCGGCGCTTGATCGCGCGCTTGATGCGGTACTCGCGATTGGTGGTGGTGATGTGTCTGCGTTCCGATTCGTGGGAGCGGAAATCGCAGTGCTTTTGCCACAAACCGATACGGAAGAGATCTGCCGAATCGCAGAACTTGTGCGACGACGATTCGCAGATGCGGAAGTCCCGTGCGATACCGCGGCCGGACGTGCGTTCCCTGCGACCATTTCTATTGGCGCCGCGATCTACGAATCAGATCCTGGGCTGCGCCAAGAAAACTGCATTCAAACACCAGATCAACTTGTGAGTGCTTCGATGTTTGCACTGACAAGCGGTCGCCGCGCCCATAATCGTGTTGTGCTCTTTCGTCGCGAGCACGCGGCAAGTGAAGCCTAAGTGTTAGTTCAGAGTTTCAGTCGCGTCGACGTCAGCAAGATCTGCATCGTCGGCGGAACTTTCAGACGTCGAACTCTCTTGAGGTACGACCACGACCCGGACTGTTGGTTGCAACGGGAACGCATCTGCAACCTCGCGAAGGTCCGCGAGTGTGACATGTGAAATACGCTCCACCTCTTCGTCGAGTGGAATGTAGGTCGCACCGTATCCCCAGAGTGTTCCCAGTCGGAACATGCGCCCGTTTGGTCGCTCACTTGCGGCCGCTGCGCCGGTGGCGATACGGCTTCGTGCACGGAGAAGATCATCATCCGTGAGACTCGCAACCACAGCGCTCAACTCACGACGAAGGATTCCCTCAATCTCATCGACCTTGTCTGTATCACAGACCGCGAAGAGCGTGGAATCGCCAGTGCCATCATGGCCGTCGTAACTCGCGCTTGCCTCTTCGGCGAGTCCGGTTTCAACAAGCGCCCAATGGAGCCGCGAACCGTCGCCGCCACCGAGAATATGCATGAGAATTCCGGCGGCATACCGACGTTCATCTTGGATCGACGGTGCAGGCATGGAGAGCAAGATGTACGCACGCGCCGTATTCTTCAGACGAATGACGGCTTCCGATGATTGAGGCTTCCACGTGGGATGCGCGCGTGTTGGAGAAGCGGGACGCCAGTGTCCACAGAGTTTCTCTGCGTCGCGAACGAGCTGATCAAAATCAATCTTTCCCGCGGCAACAAGCACGGTGTTGTCTGCGGAATAGCGACGTTCAAAGTAGTCGGCCATCTGATCACGCGTGAGTGCGGTGACAGTCGCCGTTGTTCCGAGCACGCGATGCGCGAGTGGGTGATCCGCGTACAAATGCTCCATCATCGCCTCGTAACCAACCCAAAATGGTTGATCGGCGTACATCGCGATTTCCTCGAGAATGACGCCCTTTTCCTCATCGAAGTCCTTTGGACGAAGTGCGGGGCGCAGAATGTCGGCGAGGATCTCCAACACAGCACATGCGCGTTCGGGAAGCACATGCGCGTGGTATGCGGTGAGTTCGTTGGTCGTAAACGCATTGTGATTCGCGCCGAGATCATCGAAGTCGCGATTCACTTCTTCGGGACCACGATGCTCACTGCCTTTAAACATCATGTGTTCAAGGAAGTGCGAAACTCCCATCAGTTCAGAAGGCTCGTCGCGGGAACCTGTGCGCACAAAGAAACCAACCGCGGCAGTGTGTGCCAAGGGATCAATCTCAGCTTGGATCTCCAAGCCATTCGAAAGGCGGGCGGTTCGGTGCATGTTGGAGGCAGTCGTGGTCATAGAAGTCCGATGGTGTCGGTCGCAGTCTACGGTGCCGCGTACGCGGAATTGGCGCAGGTGTGTGGTGAAACGACGTGTTTCAGGTCTGAAAACCACGCTCAAGGACCACTTCACGCGGCCAGAGGCCGGGGCATTTGGGCGAACGACACCATCACACACTCCACCGACTCGCCGCGTATGGATGATCTCCTACACTGGCCGTTCCATGTCTGACGCTGGTTCATCGTCTTCTGGCTCTACACCTTCCGGGGTCACGAGCGGCCCGACTGCGGAAGCACTTGCTCGCACCCTGGCCCGGCATCCACGTCCGCTTGGTGGAGATACCCAGCGCGCGACTGGCACGTCCAAACTCGATCTGGCCGGACTCGTCGTGAACAACCGGGAGGCTGAAGCGCATCACTTACGTGTGCAGCGCAAGCCCGAGTGGTTGCGCGCGCGCGTGCCCGGCGGCGAAGGTTACGAACGGCTGAAGAAGATCATCGACGAACACCGCCTACACACGGTGTGCCAGGAGGCTTCCTGCCCGAACATGGGTGAGTGTTGGGGCCGCGGCACCGCCACCATCATGATTCTCGGCGACACGTGCACGCGCGCCTGCGGATTCTGCAACGTGAAAACTGGCAAGCCGCCGGTGTACGACCTTGATGAGCCACGGCGCGTCGCAGCGTCACTCGCGTTGATGGGCTTGAAGCACGTCGTGATCACGAGTGTGAATCGTGATGAACTTGCGGACGGGGGCGCTGCAATTTGGGCAGAGACCATTCATCGCGTTCATGAAGCCTGTCCAAACATGTCGGTTGAGATTTTGGTCGGCGATTTCCAGGGTGATGAGAAAGCAATTCAGACCGTGTGCGATGCCCGGCCAGAGATCATTTCTCACAACATGGAGACCGTAAAGAGAATGCACCCCGCGGTGCGTCCACAGGCGAAATACGAGCGCTCCCTGGCAGTTCTCGCGCAGTTCAAGAAGAGCGGTCTTGTGACAAAGACCGGGATCATGGTGGGAATTGGCGAGCAGGACCAAGAAGTTCTTGAGTTGCTTGATGATGTGCGAAGCGCAAGTGACGCCGACATCATCACGATTGGTCAGTATCTCCAACCAACACGCAACCACCTACCCATTGATCGATGGGTCCATCCAGATCAATTCGCGATGTATCGCCATGAAGCGCTCATGCGCGGCTACAAGGTGTGTGAATCTGGACCATTGGTTCGATCGAGCTACCACGCCGAAGAGCAGGCCGCGATGCTCTCGGGGGCCGCGAAAGAAACACACGAATCGATGCGAGCGCTGATCGAAAAAGGTCGTTCGTCGCGTCACTGATTCCACATTGCGTCGCTTTACTCGCGTTGTGTGGTTCAACTCGCGTTGCGTGGCGAAGCCCAGTGCCGTTGAACTCAGGGATGTGTTGTCGAATGCGCTTCAGGATTGTCGTGTGATGCAGTGACACCCGAAGTCACGCTCGACGCAGTATTCAGCGTTGGAGCCGCGGTCGTCCCATGCTCGCTCGCACCTTCGCGCTCACTTGCACTGTGGTTCGTTTCAGATGACGGAGCGTGCTCGTGGTCCTGTGCATGTTCATCAGCCACAGGAAATTCAATACGGCCGACACCTTGGGCATGCATGGATTGCTGGGCCATCCACCAAGAGACCGGAACCCAAATCAGCATCGAGAGTGCAGCGATTGTGATGTACCCACGGAATGCATCGGGAACACAGCGCATTGGAAGCGCACAAACTTGGAATGGCATTTTTGCGACAAATCTCATACCCACAGCGGTTTGAGTTGCGACTCGAGTCGCGAATGCCGAAGCGAACCGCATGCGCGACGGCACACTGGTCACTTTGGAAGTTGTTGGATCAGTTTTTGAACTTCCAACAGCGATTTGCATGGGAGACTGTTCGCCCGATCTTGTGGCCGCGTCGACCGTCGCGCGTGCTTCGACAGCACACGGAACGACGGTTGTCGCCACAACAGCTTGTGCCGCGTTTTGCAGCGTCGATGTGGACGCTGTGGGCTTTTCCGACGTGTCGAGAGGCGCCACATCGCTGATTGGCACGGCTGGAAACGCAGGTTCAAAGGGCGTCTCTCCTGCGTAATCGGGAAGCGATTCACGACCAATCGATTGCGCTGCAATCTCCTCGAAACGACGTGTAGACGTCGGTGTTTCAGCAGGAGGAACAGTCGATGACGTTGGCGGTAAACCCGCCATGTCTGGTGGCAGAGCGCGCGAGATTCCCTCGAACCGCGGAACAGGATTTGTCACAGCCGCGAGATGTCCATCGATGTTACTGAGGCCAAGCGGGCGCCGGCTCGTACCGAACGCTTCAATGAGCGCACGACTGACATCTTCCTCTTGACCCGCGAGCGCGCGAGCGTCAAAGACAGTGTTCAGTGCGCCATCCACCGACCCGTCTGCGGTGCGCAAGATTGATTCATTGGTGTCGTCGAGGATTTCTGAGATTTCTCGCAGCATCGGATCGATGGGATCTGTGTTGATCGATGCCGTCGCGACGGATGGTGTGGATGGAACTCTGGTGTTTGGGATCGCCGAACCTGAAGGTTTCACGCCATCGGACGCGGCAGCGTCCGGAGTGATGACGGGCACGGGAGCCCCTTCATTGCGAGCGCCGTTGGAGACGTTCAGAAGCGCTTCGAGTTCACGCTCGAGTTTGCCAAGATCGAGTGTTCCGGCATCGAACGACACATCAGAGGTGGAACCCGCGTGAACTTCACCGCGTGACTGCGCAGGTGTGTGATCCGTCTGATTCTGTGGTTCCGACTTTGGTGAACTCAACACTGGATCCATCGCAGCGTAGGCGAGCGCTTCAACCTCTCGCAAGATGGCCTCGACGTCGACCGCCCCGCCCGTCGGAGGAGACGCGGTGGTGGGCGCTTGAGGTGGGTTTGGCTCGGTGCGTGCGTCCATGCAGCATCCGTTATCGGCAAAAATCAGGCGTGACTCGACGGAAACCCCGGGAGAGAGAACCGTTCGAGTCAGGCTCCATTTGTCCGAATGGGGATGAATCTGAAAATTTGGCACTCTGAGCTTGGGGTTTTGCGAATCAGCCCTGTAATTGCAATGCCGGTCGTCCCCGGTCATGCAATCAGGGGTTCACAGAATCCCTGACTGCGGAGTTCCCCTCACGAAGTTGCCCCCGCGAAGTTCCCAGACGGACCTGCTTGCGGTGCATGCGTGAAGAGCATGAGTCTGAGGCACGAGTCTGAGGCACGAATCAGGAGCACGGTCGAAGCGTATGGGCACGTCAGAAACGACATTTTTCGACGGTCAAAGGAACGGGCCGCTGGGTGTCGCCGGAACAAGCGAGCGCCGAGAGTCGCCGCGCATTGCGCTCTCCGCAGGGCTGGTCGTCGTTTGGCGAGATGCCGCAGAGTTGGCGGAGACCCACACGATTCTTGATTACGGTCTCGGCGGATTTCGTCTCCGAACGGAGCGGGTCGTTCCGGTCGGTCGCATTGGTCGAGCGGTACACATGCTGCCCGAACGGGCGGCGGTCGATCTGGATGTGCTTGTTGTTTGGTCGGTCGTACGGCCTGATGGGACTTGCGACTTTGGGGTTCGATTCCTGAGCCCTTGATCACAGTTCTTTGACCGCAGTTCTTTGATCGGGTCCTTTGATCAACAGCCACTGATGAACCGTTGCGGCAAATGCCGCTGGCAGAGACAATCACAGCATGGCATTGCTCGTGACTCCTGCGTTCTACGCTTCTGTGCTCGTTGTTGGTACCACTGTCGCATCGACCGCGATGGCGAGTTCATCACTCGCCGCTCTTGAGGTGTCGGTCGATCAGAATGACGATATCGACAGACGCGTGAAGAACGCACTTGATCTCGCGGGGAAGAATCGCGTTGAAATCAACCGATTCCTTGAGCAGTATTCAAACTCCGGTGATGCACAAAAAAATGATGCTGCGCGCTGGCTCGTCGCGAATATGGATGGCCATGGATTCGCGCGCATCGAACTTTGTGACAAAGACAAGAAGGAACTAGGCTTCGATGCGCTGACCTTTGCAACCCTAGGTGAGGCGCAGGCCCGACTCGATGAGATTGGCAAGTTGCACCCCGATGCGGATTTCCGAAAGATCTCGTTTCAAGCAGACCTCGAGCACGCCAGTTCAGAATTTCTGACCGCGCATCTTGAAGGAGCCTTCGACGCATGGCGTTCGCTTCCCTGGGCGAAATCGATTTCTTATGAGGCGTTTCGCGAACACATTTTGCCATATCGCGGCAGCAACGAGCCGCTCGACCTCTGGCGTGCACCCGCCGCGAAGAAGCTTGAAACACTTGTGAAAGAACTTCGTGCATCAGGGGAAACAGACGTGCGCGTTGTTGGTGAGCGCGTCCGTGGCACTGTTCATCCATGGGTGGCATTTAGCGATCTTTACTACGTGCATCCCACTGATCAGAGCTACACCGAGATGATCGAGGACAAGCGTGGTCGTTGTGAGGACATTACGAACATGGTGTCTTTCGGTATGCGCTCCGTTGCAACCATGTGTGCAAGCGATTACACGCCATGGTGGGCGGCGAGCGACAACAATCACGCGTGGGAAGTGGTGCTTGATGCACAGGGCGAGGGACGTGCCGGCCTTGCGGGGCGTGCAGCAAAGGTGTATCGAAAGACATTCGCACATCAAGCAGAGAGCCTTGCCGCGATCACGCAAAGTCACGAAGTCGTTCCACGTTGGCTTTCTGGCTCGCACTACATCGACGTCACTGCGCAGTATCAGCCAACCAGCGATGTCACAGTGGAAATCGTCGCAAAGTCAGAGTTGCTCGACGGGCAGCGATTTGCGTACCTCGCGGTTTTCAATGGCGGAGCATGGCGTCCGATTCATTGGGGACATGTGACGAATAGTGCGACAGGAGGTAAGGCTGCCACCTTCCAAGCTATGGGCAGGAACATCTGCTATCTCCCGATGCTTCACGTCAAGGGCGAGGACATTCCAGCAGGCGTTCCGTTCATTCTCGATCTTGATGGAGTGGTGCACTCACTCGCCGCGACCGCCTCAGCCGATGCATCACTTGTTGCGTCGACAACGAAGCCTGACATTCAAGATCCAGACACGGGACACATCAAAGCGCGCACGCTCGTCAAACCCGATGCGGCGTACGAGCTTTTTGTTTGGAAAGATGGTGGATGGAAGTCGAGTGGGCGTCGTGAACGAGGTGAAGAGACACGCGCATTCGAGCTCCTCGCACCCGATGGGCTCTATTGGCTTGTCGAAGATAGTTCCCGCAAACTCGAGCGTATTTTCACCGTCGAGTCAGGTGGGCAGGTCTTCTGGTGAAACTCTCCGCGCGAGATCAACCGAAACCAGTTCGCGTGATCGTCAATGTCGACGATCTTGGTCTGCATCCTGCTGTGCGTCGCGCGGTCGAGGAATGTGCAGCGCTCGGAACTGTGACGAGCGCGAGCGTGATGGCAAACGGAATCGATCTTGCACTTGTGCGGCCGATTCGTGGT
>CAIWCL010000271.1 GCA_903911205.1 uncultured bacterium | reverse complement strand
CCGCGCGATCGCGGCCCGCTGTTCGCAAACGGCGAGTTTCGACCCGACGTCCTGCGCGAACCGACACCGGAAGAGCGCGAGACCCTTCGGCGCGCTCGCATGGAAGGCGACGAAGAGACGATTGCGCGACTCGAAGCGATGCGGCAGCAACGCGAGCGCGATGACCGCGCGCAACTCGCGCTCATGCAGAAATCGTGGCTCCAGCGCATGATTGAAACGCCACGACCGCTTGAAGAGAAGTTGGCGCTCTTCTGGCACGGCCACTTTGCGACGGGTTACCGAACGATCGAAAATAGTTGGCACATGGCACTGCAGAACGAGATGTTCCGCCGCCACGGCTCGAGCGACTTTCAAACACTCGTGCGCGGCATCATCAGCGACCCGGCGATGCTGCGCTATCTCGACAACAACCAGAATCGACGTCGCAGCCCGAACGAGAATCTCGCACGCGAGCTTCTCGAACTCTTCACGCTCGGCGAGGGAAACGGCTACACCGAACGTGACATCAAAGAAGGCGCTCGTGCGCTGACGGGCCGCACCTATCGCGGCAACGAGTTCTTCTTTGACAAAGATCAATTCGATGCCGGACCGAAGACCATCCTCGGACGAAGCGGAAATCTCGACGGAAACGCCTTTGTTTCGGCGATTCTCACGCGGCCCGAGTGCCCGCAGTACATCGCGCGAAAGTTCTACCGCTTCTTCGTGAACGACACGCCGAAACTCTCGAAGGATGGAGAAGAGTGCGTGGATCGACTTGCGCAGGAGTTCCGAAAGAACGAAGGCCGCATTCGACCAACGCTTCGAACGCTCTTCCGATCTCGACATTTCTACGCGCCAGAGAATCGCCTGGCGGTGATCAAGAGCCCGACGCAACTGATGGTGCAAACAATTCGAAGCCTCGGCACTCCGCCCCGCGAGATGAAATCACTCGTTGACGCGGGCGACCTCATGGGTCAGCAGCTCTTTCAGCCGCCGAGCGTCAAAGGCTGGGATGGCGGTCGCGCGTGGATCAACACGGCGACGATGTTCGTGCGTCACAATGTCCTGATCTACCTCGTGACTGGGCGGCGCCCTCAGGGTTTCGATTGGAGTGAGAGCGAGATGGCCTACGACTCGTTGCCGCTGGTCGAGCACCTGCGTGATGGCCGCGGCGGCCTTGACACCGACGAGGCGGTGCGCGCGCTCGCATCGTTTGCCCTCGGCGGCAGCGTTGCGCCTGAACGCCTGACGCAACTCGAAGGATTCCTCGACAATCTCGACAGCTCAGGCCGAACGACCGCCATCACGAACGATCGCATCAAGGCATTGCTTTGCCTCATCGGCGCGATGCCCGAGTATCAACTTTGCTGAGCCAGTCTTCACGCTGCAGAAACGAGTAAGCACGATCATGCGCGACACTCCGTTCACCCGCCGACTCTTCCTTCAACGCGGCTGCGCACTCGCATCGCTTGCAGCGACTGTGCCTTGTTTCATCGAGCGCAGTGCACTTGGTGTCCTTGGAAACCCGCTGCTCTCGTCGAATCCGGGCGTTCCCGACCACCGCATACTTGTGGTCGTACAACTCGGCGGCGGAAACGACGGCCTCAACACCGTGATCCCCTATGGCGACCCTGCGTACTTCAACGCTCGCCCACAAATCGCCGTGCAGGCGCCGGGAGCCTCGGGCAACACCGTCGCGCTTCAGCTTGATCAGAATGCGGGCATTGGTCTGCATCCTGCGATGACGTCGCTCAAAGAGTTGTACGACGAGGGTCTCGTTTCTGTCGTGCAAGGCGTGGGGTATCCGAACCCGAATCGCTCACACTTCACGTCGATGGACATCTGGCAAACTGGTCGACTTGATGCAAAGGGCTCAGGATGGATCGGTCGCTACTTCGACGCAACGTGCAACGGCACGCCGATTCCCGAGGGTTCGGTTGCGGTTGGACGCACTGCGCCGCTCGCGATGGAAGGAAACATCCAAAAGCCCATTTCCTTCGAGAATCCCGCGCTCTTCCGTTGGCTTGGCGAAGATCTGCACGGCTCGATGAAAGAGCCTTACGACGCGATCAACCGCGCTGGCGCACTGGCCGGAACGCAGGCGGAGACACAGAAGGACTTCCTCATGCGTACTGCGCTTGATGCGCAGGTTGCGAGTGGCCGAATTCTCGCGGCCGTCGCGAAACAACCTCTTGTTCGCTATCCCGAACATGGCCTCGCGCGGCAGCTTCGAACGGTCGGCGCGATGATTCGCGACGGGATGCCGACGCGCGTCTACTACGCGACGATGGGCGGATTCGATACACACAGCGGTCAGGCTGGGCGACACGCACAACTCCTGCGACAAGTTGCAGAGTCGGTCGCGGCGTTCCAGCGTGATCTCAAGGAACAGGGCAATGCGGAGCGCGTCGTGACGCTGGTGTTTAGCGAGTTCGGCCGTCGCGTGAAGCAGAACGGTTCAGGCGGCACCGACCACGGCACCGCAGCGCCCGTCTTCGTCGTGGGTGCCGGGGTGAAGCCCGGCGTCGTCGGCCGACATCCATCGCTCGTCGATCTTGACCAGGGCGACCTCAAATTTGGAGTTGATTTCCGCTCGGTCTACGCGTCGCTCCTCGGCGATTGGATGAAGGCTCCATCCGACCAGATCCTCCGCGGGAACTTCCCCTCCGCGGGCGTTGTGCGGGCCTGATTCCGGGTCGCCCGCGATGGATTGCAAACCGACCGCGGTGACAACGTCTCCGCGTTCCGACGCCGAAATTGGAGCTATCCTCGCACCATGCGTTTCGCCCGCCTTGCGCTCTTCGCCGCATCCAGCCTCATTCCGATGCTCGTCGCCTGCGACGGCGGTCGGTCCGCACCCGTGGTAGATCCGGTGGCAGCGCAGGCGACTACGCCCGTGGCGATGTCGATCGTCGTCAAAGGCATGCATTGCGAAGGTTGCGAGGGAGCGATTTGTGACAAGGTCGGCAAGATTGCGGGTGTCACCGAGGTGAAAGCAAGTCACGTCGACGAGAAGGTGGAAGTCCTGGCTCCGGCTGAACGCCGCGTCGACATCGTCGCCGCGATCAAGAAGCTCGGGTACAAGATCGAAGAGTGACGACGTCGTATCCGTCGACCTCCGGAGGTTGGCGCCACAGTTCCGCGCTCCGACACGCTCCACCGGGCTCCGACTTCTCCACATCCTCGTCGCGCAAACCGCTCAGGCAGGCCCATCGAACACGACAACCCGTGCTCGAGGTTCTTCAGACTTGAAACTCACAGAGCCTCGGACGCTGTACGCCGCTGAAAGCGCTCGTGAGCATTCTGCGGACCTCATTCAACGAAAGAGCGTCCACGGCGCTCGTCGAACGGCTCGTAGTGGGTCTTTCGGGCGGGACTGCGGGCGGGACTGCGGGCTGGACTGCGGGGGGGACTGCGAATGCGCCCGCGAAAGCGCGCTGGAGTACGCCGAACCGGCTGGAACAAAGTTGCGTGCAGACGGTTCACAACTTCGAGATTTCCGCATGTTCGCGTGACAGGGTTCGGCGCGCTTTTGCGCCTCCAACAGTAGATGAGTGGATCGTTTCCACCTATCGACGGGGTCCGTGGCCGAACTCAGCATGCCCACGGACTTCTCTCTCGACCCGCACAGCTTGACGACCTCGATCTCTCACTTGATATCTGCATGTGCACGTAGACGCACCTGTGCCGGAGCACAGGCGTTACTGGGTCTTCGTTTCGGGCAATTTGTTTGAGTCCAAAGCCATGATCAAGAATCACATCGCCTCCCTCGTCCTCGCCATGACCGCCGCGAGCGCATCGACTGCAAACGCAAACTTGCTCTTCATGCGCGGGTACACGAACCCGTCGAATAATCAGCACACGACACTCCTCGGGTTCTCATCGATTCAGGACATGGCCTCGGCCAACACGGCGGCCGCCCACACTTCGCTCGCGTTCAGTGCCAATGTCGCGTTCGTCGCCGACTACTACTTCACCGACGGCACGCGCTACTACCGCACGAGCCAAAGCTCGTCGGGTATCAACCAGATCTATCAGTACGGCGAGAGCATCCAGAACGTGCTGACTGGCAATGTTCTCTCGACGCACAACCTGTCGCAGTTGTGGGCGACGACCGACGACTTCTGGGCCGATAGCGAAGGCAACTTCTACCGGAACAACTCAGACAGCGGCAGCAGCCAAGTCAAGGTCTACACGTCGTTCGCGAATCTGCTTTCGAACACCGGGACTGTTTACAACTACGGCGTCACCTACGGCACCGACGATTCGTTCTGGTCGTACGGCGGCAAGTTCTACCGTACGAACACGAACAGCGGCAACATCACAGGCATCGCTGAGTACGCGAACTTCCAGGCGCTTCTCAACCGTCAAGTGACCACCACTTACACGGCCTCAGGCTCTGCGAAGGACATGTTCATGACGATCCCAGCGCCGGGTGCGATTGCACTCCTCGGTCTCGCTGGTTTCGCGTCGCGTCGTCGTCGCTAAGGCCTCAACGAGCGCGAACATCGCGAAAGCCGCGTCAAACGCGCTGACCTCCGCATGACGAGACGCCCCGCTTCGGCGGGGCGTCTTTCCGTTGGGGTCCGGCGTTCGAGTCCTGCGCTGTTGTCCGGCGACTTCACGGAGACTCCCGGCACGAGCGAATGCAACGTTATCGTCATGCGTGCGTTGCTTCGGACCCGCGGCCGATGCGGTGGCGTCGCCGACGACCGCGCCCGTCGCAAAATCGATCGTCTTCAGGGGCATCCACTGCGAGGGCTGTGAACGAATGCCCAGCGATGAAATCTGTACCGTCGTCGCTGAAGACGCACGCGTCACCATGAACGGTTTCTTGGAAGAATCCACCGGCGTGCTGCATCAGCGGCGCGCCGGTCTACTTTGGTGCACACGCGACGCTTCATGCGCGGATCATCGCGCGCACCTCGTCGACCACGGCATCGACCGGCGCCTTGCGCTTCGCACCAGCGGCATGCACGTGACCGCCTCCGCCGAAATGCGCGGCGAGTTCGTTCACGTCGATGAATCGCCCGTCCGGGCCCGCCGGTTTCGAGCGGAAACTCAGCTTCGTCACGCCCGCTGCCGTGTCCTCCACGACGAGCACCGACGCTCGGACCGACGCGATTTCCATCGGAACATTCACGAGACCCGATGTTTCCTCGAGGAGCGCGCCGGTCTCTCGAAAGTCATACGCATGAAGCCGCATGATGGCAATCTTGCCACCGCCGAGCGCACGTCCCGCGTCGATGAACTCAAGGCTCGAAAGCGCGCGCGCCTGCAACAACACGCGCTCCGCGCGACTCGACTGCTCGAGTTGTTGATACATCGCGTTCTTATCAACGCCCGCGTTCAACATGTGTGCAGCGAGCATGAACTCCTTTGCACGGGCGTTCGGGAAGCGAAACCAACCTGTGTCGGTCGCGAGCCCCATGTAAAGCGCTTCTGCGATCGAGAATCGACCGGCGTCATTCGCGCCGGCACGAAGATCAACTCCCATCGCTTGCACCAGTTCAACGAGGAGCGCCGTACACGACCCGCAGGAAACATCGACCACCCGGTGCGCCGCAACATCGTCGCCGCGTGCATGGTGATCGAGCCCGATCACCCGATCGGCGCGCGCACGTAACCACGGCGCAAGCACTTCGAGTTGTGTCCACGCGCCCGTGTCCACCACCACCACCAGGTCGAAATCACCCTCCGGCAATTGCGGAGCACGCGGATCGACGTGCGTGACCTTCGTCGTGCCTTCGAATGCCCGAAGGTTCCCCTCACACGGATCAACGACCCAGCCCTCGGCTTCGACGCCTGCGGCGGCGCAGGCACGCACCACGGCGAGCACCGATCCCATGGCGTCACCATCAGGCTTTTGGTGTGTCGTCACGAGGACTCGCCGAGCCGCACGAAGTTCGCGTGCGAGCGCATCAATGGTGGTGTTGGTCACGTAGTGCATCAGTGGACGCAGTGGTGACCGACTGGCCAACGCGCTGCGATTGGCGCAGATGCTAGCGGAATCCAACGCCCGAACGCATCACGCGCACCACCGCCGCACGATCTCCCTCCATCGCCGCAAGGAGCGATGGCAGACCATCGAATCGCTCCATCGCTCGAATGTGCGCGTGGAATCGAAGCCGAAGCGACCATCCATACCAATCGAGCGGAAGTGAGAGCGGCTCGCCGCTGGGCTCGAGCAGCGTTGTCTCACATGTGCGCGCCGACTCGCCAAAGGTTGGCTTCGTACCGACGGAGATCGCGGCGATCGCGATTCGCCCATCAGGAAGCGTTGCCTCGCCCGCGTAAACGCCGTCGGCAGGCAGAATGCGGCCCCTCGCGTCGAGATTGGCCGTGGGCCAACCGATGGTGCGACCTCGTTGGTCGCCGCGCGTCGTCGGGCAGCGAAGTTCGTACGGTCGTCCGAAGACGCACGCGGCGTCCGCAACGCGGCCGTCCAACAGCAATGCGCGCGCGGTTGAACTCCGAGCTTCCGTGCGTGTGCCATCCATAAGTTCGACCTCGAAGGCCCCTGCCACCTCGACTGCAAAGCCGCGCTTGGTGCCGAGCGCCCGCAAGGTGTCGACCGACCCAGATCGCGCGCGGCCGAATCGAAAATCGGGTCCCTCCACCACCAGGTCGAAAGGGACCTCGCGGGAGAGCGCGTCGACAAACTCCTCGGGAGAACGTCCGAGAAGTTCTGCCGTCGGCGTGAGTTCCACCACATCCGCTACACCGCACAGCACCCGCAAGTGCTCAGCCCGCTCTGCCGTCGGCGTCAACCGTCCCATCGGAATCTCGGGGCGCAAGACCGCCGCGGGTAGCGGTTCAAACGTCACGGCACGCACTTCCCGGGCCCGCGCGAGGGCGACCCGAAAAAGGTGCTGGTGTCCGAGATGGACTCCGTCGAAGTTGCCGATGACGATCGCCCGCATGCGTGAAGCCCCGCTGGAGCTGGGGAGGATCGGAAGTCATACGTCAACAGCCGGGGCTTGGCTATCCTGCACGCTTCCTTTTCAGACGGAACATACACGAAATGACCACCGCGCCTTCCTCGCAGCCGAGCACCACGCCGGACGCCAGCTCGATCATCGACACCCTCGCCAGCAGCTTCCGCGCAACCGCGGAAAGCGTCGTGCCGTGGTTCGTGTCGCAAATGCCTCCGATGTACTTCCAAGACACGGATCGCGCGAGCCAGCTGGCCCACTTGCGGGCGATCATCGCGGCGAAGGCTTCGGACCGTCCGATCGATCTGACGCTGAAGAGCGAAGATGGGCGTCAACTGACGCTGATCAAGAGCGCGAACTATCCGGGCATCCTCGCGGAGCTCGTTTCGCAACTGCCGATGGACCGTTCGCTGCGCGCCGCGAAGATCCACTCCAGTTTCGACGGCAACCTCGTCCTCGACACCTTCGTCTTCGGCGACCCCGAGCCGTTCGATAGTCGCGACCCGCGCCAATCCGCGAAGTTGACCGACACGATTCGTTACGCGAAGGAACAGAAACTCGATTGGACGCCGGATCAGATTTCGAACTATTTCGCAGGCTGCTCGGCGGAATACGTGCTGACCTGCACTCCGCTCCGCGTTGCGGCACATTGGAAGTTGTACAGCCGCGTATCGGGAACCGACGGAACCGCGGTCGAACTCGAGCCTGAATCACATCCGACAATGAGCCGGATCGTGGTTGTCGTCGAGAACGCGCGGACGCGCACGATGCTCGAGCGCACCGCGAAGATCCTCGCGCGCCACAGTGTTTCCATTCATCGCGCGTATCTCGACATCGTGCGCGATGGCAAGGGTGGCTCGGTCACCTTCGTCGGATTCGTCGTGCAGGGCTCCGATGGCAAGTCGATCAATCCAAACGGTGACTTGTGGAAGTCGGTCGTGCGCGATCTGCGGCGCATCAAGTGGGTCGATGACAAGGCGCTCGAATTGTCGGGCCGCCACAGTGAACTCTCGATCGATGAAGCGGAAGCAGTCGTCGGCCTCTGCAACATGGCGCACCAAGTGCTTTCGCCACAAAATCGCTTCCTTTGGACGCGCGAGCGTATTCATGGTTTCGCCGAAGAATCGCTGGCGGTCGCAACGGCCATCGTGAAATTGCTCGTCGCACGTTTCGAGCCGACGAAACCGATGAACGATGCCGATTTCGCCGCGCGTCGCGTGCAGATCGAAGCCGACATTGCGCGTCAGCCGAGCGAAATGCATCGCGCGGTGCTCACGAAGATGCTCGAGGGCGTCGCGGCGACGTTGCGCACGAACTACTTCTTGCCCGACCGATTCGCGCTCTGCTTGCGCATTGACCCATCGTATCTCGCCAACAGTGAACGCCCTGAGAAGCCGTACGGCACGTTCTTCGTGCACGGCCGCGGCTTCGACGGATTCCACAATCGTTTCCAAGACATTGCGCGCGGTGGTTTGCGCGTCATTCGCACGACGAGCACCGCGCAACACACGCGCGAGAGCGAGCGTCTCTTCGACGAGGTCTACGGCCTTTCGTGGGCGCAGCAACTCAAGAACAAGGACATCCCTGAAGGCGGCGCAAAGGCTGCGATTTTGCTCGAGCCGGGCGCGACGGTCGACCGCTGCGTGAAGGCGTTCGTCAATTCGATCCTCGACCTCATCGTGCAAGTTCCCGATGTGAAGAAGGCGGTCGTCGATCGCTTCGGTAAGGACGAACTCATCTATCTCGGGCCTGATGAAAACATTACGCCGGCGCACATCGTGTGGATTGTCGATCGCGCCCGCGTGCGCGGTTACTCCATGCCAACGGCGTTCATGAGCTCGAAGCCAGGCGCCGGTATCAATCACAAGGTGTACGGCGTGACGAGCGAAGGCGTGAATGTCTTCCTCGACATCGCGCTGCGCGCGCGTGGCATCGATCCGCGCAAGCAGAAGTTCACGATCAAGATCACTGGTGGCCCCGATGGTGACGTTGCGGGCAACATGATGCGCATCTTGGACCGCGATTACGGTAAGAACGCGATCATCGTCGGTGTCGGCGATGGTTCTGGTGTTGGCGAAGACCCAGAAGGACTTGATCACGCGGAACTCTTGCGACTCTTCAACGAAGGTCTTCCGATCGCAAGCTTCGACCGCAAGAAGTTGTCGGCGAAGGGCCGCGTTGTTTCGGTCGATGAGCCGGAAGGCGCGCAGTTGCGGAACACCATGCACAATCGCCTCGTGACCGACGCGTTTGTGCCGGGCGGCGGACGCCCCGCGACGATTCACGAGGGGAACTGGCAAGAGTTCCTCACCGCGGACGGCAAGCCGAGTGCGCAGGTCATTTCGGAAGGCGCGAATCTGTTCCTCACGCCGGGTGCGCGCGAAGAACTCTGCAAGCGCGGCGCGACGATCATCAAGGATTCGTCGGCGAACAAATGCGGCGTGATCTGCTCGAGCTACGAGATCAGCGCGTGCATGGTGCTGACCGACGAGGAATTCCTCTCGATCAAGGACACGTACGTTGCGCAGGTGCTTGAACGGCTGCGCGAGCTCGCGCGCGTCGAAGGCGAGTTCCTCATGCGCGCGGCGAAGACGCATCCTGAGTTGTCGCTGCCGAAGATTTCGGTCGAGTTGTCGAAGGTCATCAACACGACGGCCGCGGCCATCGCTGCGGGCGTGCCATCGTGGCCAGCCGACGACCGCGAACTCGCGAAACAGATGATTCGCGATCACCTGCCGAAGGTGCTCTTCGAGTTCGCGGGTGACCGCGTGTGGTCGAGCCTGCCGGGCTCGTACCAGACGTGGATCATCGCGAATCGCTTGGCAAGTTCGATTGCGTACCGCGAGGGCATGGACTTCTTCGACGGCTGCTCGCCCGCTGAAATCGCGGACCTCGCGCGGCGCTACATGAAGAGCGACCTCGCAAACCGCGAGATCGTGGCCAAGGTGCGCGCGTCGACGCTTGCGGATAAGGAGCATGTGGCCGCACTGCTCGAACGCGGCGGCGCCCGCGCGGGAATTTAAGCGCGAGGCTTCGCCCGCGCGGGGATTGAAGCGCGAGGCTTCGCCCGCGCGGGGATTGAAGCGCGAGGCTTCGCCCGCGCGGGGATTGAAGCGCGAGCACTCGCTTCGCTTTCGCTCACTCTGTCGTGAATCACGCCAAAGGTCGCCGCCGCAGCGGCGACCGCGCAAATACGCGGCGACCGCGAAAGCACGTTCCTACTTCTTCTTCGCGCGCAGTTCGGCGATGAGCGCCGCATGATCGCGCGCGAGGACGGTCTTCTCGCCGAGAATCCGTGCATCCTCTCGGATTCGTGGTTGGTCGATTGTCGCAAGCGCTGCGTCGGTCGCGCCCAGCATGTCGAGCGCACGGGCGAGCCAAATCGCGCCTTCGAGTCGTTCGCGAAAGCGCGTTTCGTCAGCCGAGTATCGCTCCAAAACCTCGACGAGCATCTCGCGCCCTGCTTGCGGTCGTTGAAGCTGGACAAGCAGTCGCCCGATGCGAACACGCTCTTCGAGTGCTGCAGATGACGCGTTTGGATCGTCGGACTTGCGCGAAAGCACCCCGGCGAGAATTCGACGCAATTCAAGTTCTGCGACGCTTCCGAGCGGAAACGTGCGCTCTGCAACACCGGCTTCAACGCGCAAGAGTTGAACCGCATCCGCGGCGCGGCCTGTATCGGCCCAAAGCACTGCGAGAACTCCCGCGATCCGCGCAGCATCGATGACATCGGGCGCATCGCCGAGTGCCGCACGCGCAGCCTCAAAGTCCGCCGTTGCCTTCGCAAGTTCACCCGCAGCGCGAGCCAATCGCCCGCGCAACTCGAGCGCGACGGCGAAGGCGCGCCCGCCCGCGGACTGCCGCGCGCGGATGACCTCGCCCACGCAGACGGCCGCATTTTCACGAAGGATCTTGCGTGATGCATCATCGAGTGCGGGTACGTCTGCGTACGCGATCGACATCTGTGCAACCGCCAGCAGCGCTTCTGCCCGCGCGTCACTTTCCACGGGATACGCTGCCTGCGCCTCCGCGAGAAACTCCTTCACAAACGTGAGATCGGCACGCGCGACAGAAACACTCGCCACACGTGGGTCAAGCGCCATCGAACGTACGATCGCAAGCGCGACGTCGAGCCCTTCTTCGCGCGACATACTTTCACGCAGCGTCGCGAGCACCTCGCCGCGAAGCACTTCGTGCAGCGCACGTCGCGGCGGCGCTCCTGGCACACCGTCGGTTGATGCCTTCAGGACTGCGCGCAGAATGGCGGAAGCTCCACTGGAGCGCGTTGCCTCGACTTCCGCACGCGCTCGACCAACCGCCTCATCCGCCGCGCGCGCTTCGGCGGCACGCATCGTCATTTCGAGATCAGCCACACGCGCCGCGGCAAACCGCGCTTCTTCCGCAGCCTTCGCTTCAACTGCCGCGCGTGCGACAACCGCTTCTTCCGTGGCCCGATTCGCCGAAACCACAAGCCCCGCCGCAACGCCGATACCCGCAAACGCCGCGGCTCCGAGCACGATCGCGAAGATCGGCACCGGACGACGCGGCCGTTCGGGTTCACCGAGAAGCGCGCGGGATTCGTCGTAGGTCATCACTTCAACCCTTCAACTTCAACTCTTCAAGATCGAGTGGTGAAATACTCGACGGCTTCGCACCACCCGTCAACACCACCCGTCAACACCACCCATCAACACCACCCATCAACACCACCACGGCTTTGCGGCGGGATCGGTGATGATCGCCTCCGTGAGGAACGCCGCTGCGCGCTCGAGACCCTCTTCGATCGACATGAGCGAGTCCTCATGCTCGATCGAGAGAACGTGGTCGTACCCGTGGCGGCGCAACATCGAGACGAACGGCTTCCAGAACTCGTGTCCGTGGCCGTATCCGCAGGTGCGGAAGTTCCACGCGCGGTTCTTGATGTCGGTGTACGGACGCGCGTCGTTGTAGCCGTTCACGCGGCCCTGATGCGGATGAAGTTCCGTGTCCTTCGCGTGGACGTAGAAGAGCAGCCCCGCTTCGCCGAGGACGCGCGCGGCTTCGACCGGGTCGATTCCTTGCCAGAAGAAGTGCGACGGATCGAGATTTGCGCCGAGGACCGGCTTGCCTTTGAGGCCCGAAGCCTTCATCGACTGCTCGCTCAGGCGAATGAGCGTGTCTGGGTTGTAGACGCAGAATCCTGGGTGCGCTTCCCATGCGACCTTCACTCCGTGCTGTGCACAGAGCCGCGCTTGCGTCGACCAGTACGGCACAAGCACCTGCTTCCACTGGTACTCGAGAATCGCCATGTAATCCGGCGGCCACGCGCACGTCACCCAGTTCGGCATCTTGTCGGTCTTCGAACCACCGGGGCAACCGGAGAACGTAATGACAACATCGGTGCCGAGAAGCGGCGCGAGTTTGACGGCATTCACAAAGTCGCGGTGATCGTTCGCCGCGTGCTTCTTGTCGGGATGCACAGGATTTCCGTGCACCGCGAGCCCCGAGAGCGCGAGGTCGTGATCCTTCAGAATGCCCTTGATCCGGTCTTGCTCCTTCTTCGAAGCGAGCACTTTCGCCGGGTCAAAGAAGGGTTTGCCCGGGTAGGCACCCACGGGGAGTTCGATCGCATCGAGTTGAATCTCCGCGCAATACGCGGCGACCTCTTCGAGTTTGCGACCAGCGAACAGGGCTGCCATGACACCAAGTTTCATGTCGATCTCCTTCGAGAAGCGCCGTGCGGAGTCGGAGCGCAGAATGGTGCGAACCTCCGGACGTGGCGGGCCTAGAAACTACCACCGATCGGCGGTGTCTTGCGGGCCACGGAGCACTCTGTTTGAGGATTCCTCGTGGAGATTCCTCGTGAGGATTCCTCGTCGCAATTCCTAGTCGCAATTCCTCGTCGCAATTCCTCGTGGAGAAATCTTGCAGCAGGCCGAGGAATCCCGCGTACGATGCGCGGCCTATGTTCCTCGCGACCGTCGCGACCACCGCACTTCTCCTCGCGCGCCCCGCTCCTGCGCTGCGGCAGGAAACCGCACCGCCTCCTGCGAATCCTGCGCAGCCGACGGCACCGCCTGCACCTTCTCCGCCGGCCGCCACACCCACGGCAACTCCAACTGCAACGCCAGCTGCAACGCCTGCGCCTACCCCCGCGCCAGCCGCAACCGAGCCACCCGCGCCGATCGTTCCCGAGCGGGAGGTGAACCCCACGCGCGACGACGCCCCACTCGCGGCCCCCGCAGAAGTTCGCAAGCGCGCGTACATCGTGGTCGATCGCGTTTCGACTGCGGTTGGCACGATCGAGAGCGACAACGAACAGATCATCGTGCTGCGCGACGAGCGCGGACGCCTGAAGACCTTCACGAAGAGTCGCGTCCTCAGTGTGACCTATCTCCTCGAAGGCCCCGTCGGTCGCCGCGTGCGCGTGCTCTTCAACGATGGACGCACACTGATTGGCAAGTTGCTCGAGGACGGCTACGAGAATGTCGCTCTCGAAATCGAGGGTATCTCGAGCAAGTACCCACGAGCGGCCGTGAGCGAGGTGCAACCGTACCCGACGGATGCGGAACTCTACGAGCGGTTTCGCACATCGCTTGAACCAGATCAGTACACCGCGCGCTACACGCTCGCGCTTTGGCTCTACAACAAGAAGATGTACGCCGAGTCGAAGCACGAGCTCGAGAGCCTGCTCGAAGCGACGAATCACTACGAAGCGAAGCGACTGCTGAACGAGGTCGACGCACAACTCGCGTTGATGACTCCGCGCGAGACGACGGACACGCCAGCGCCGCTCGAGCGACCGACCAAGCCCGAACTCCCTTCGAACATGCTGTCGAAGTCGGACGTCAATCTCATCAAGGTGTACGAGCTTGATGTCGACGATCCCCCGCGCATGCAGGTCTCGGACGAACTGATCCGCACGATGCTGGAGAAGTACGCGCACAGCGAACTCATTCCATCGCGTGCTGCCGACAAAGCGGGCTTCTACTCCAAAGAGCCGATCGAGATCGTGAAGACGCTCTTTTCGCTCAAGGCACGCGAGCTTTATCCGCAGATCGAAGTCATGGGCGAGCCAGACTCGCTCAACCTCTTCCGAACCCGCATTCACAACGCGTGGGTCATCAACAACTGCGCGACAAGCCGCTGTCACGGCGGTCCAGATGGTGGTCGGCTCTTCTTGTTCAACAATGACTACAAGAGCGACGCGACGCGGTATACGAATCTTCTCGTACTCCTCCGCACCAAGATCGACACCCTTCCGCTCGTCGACTTTGAGAAGCCAACCGACAGCCTGCTTTTCCAGTACGCGCTGCCCGCGACCGAGGCACGGCGTCCGCATCCGGATGTCAAGGGTTGGGATCCGGTGTTGACCTCTTCCCGCAAGGGCTTGCAAGAGGACTTCGTGAGTTGGGTGCGCTCGATGCGAGTTCGAAACGGCGACTACCCGGTGGACTACACGCCACCCGCGATGAAGAAGGCCGAACCCGCGGTGGGCGGACCAGACCGCTGACCGACGCGCACGGACGACGCTCACCCTTGCACCAACCGGCTCGAGAGAAACCGCCGGAGGGAAAGCCACCGGGCGGATTCTTCCCAGTTCCGATACACTCCGCGCCCCCGGTCGACGCCTTCGCGTCGTGCCGTCGTCGCATACACCGCCAGAGGGCAGGTTTCATCCGATGAAGCAGCGTTTCTCGCTCCCGACTTTCCCGACCTCCTCCTTCCTTTCGCTCGCGGGCAACCGACGCGGCGTCCTGACCGCGTGCGTTGCAGCCGCCTTGTCGGCAACGTTCCTCCTCGGAGGAAGCGTCGGCTGCGGCGACCCCAAACTCGCCGAGCAGGCAAAGTTTGAGAAGGAGTTCAACACGGTCGCGACGAGTTACGAGAACGCGGTTCGAGGAAACACCGCACTCCTGTCGTCGAACCCACCAAGCGAGTCGGTTGCCGCACTCCGCGCGCTCGCCGAACAAGCCAAGGGCCTCTCTGGCGGCACCCCCGCGCAGCAAGAAGCCGCCATGCAACTTGCTTCCTCGATGTACCGCACCGCGGGATCCATCGAACTCGCGCGGGTGAGCCACATGGAAGCCGAACAGGAGATCGCACGTTCGGTCGCGTTCAACGCGGCGATCCTCGCTGCGGATCTGAACGCGATTGGCGCAGCCGCCGAGGCGCTTGACTACTCCGACGCCACCGCTGCCCCTGAAGCCTTGAAGGCGGGCGCCGCCGCGGCCACGCGAACGCTGCAAGAAGCGGTCCAAACGTTGGAGCGTCCACTCGGTCAGTTGGTCGCAGAGATCAGCAATCGCACCGCGGAACTCGCGCGCCTCGAGTCAGAGGCTGCCGTCAGCATGCGCCGCGCTCGTGAGTCGAGCGCGAAGATCGCCGAGGACTACGTCAACGAAGCCGCTCGCATCCAAGACGAAGCACGCGGCGTTCGAAACACGCTCGCTGAAAAGACGATCGAAGCCGACGACAAGGCGATCGTCCTGAATCTCGCGCAGGTTGAACTCGAGAGCGTCAAGGCTGTGCAAGCGGCCGCGACGGAAGCGCTCGACTTCGTGTCCGGTTTCCGCGCGGAAGTTGACGGTGCGGCCACGAAGGTTCGCGATCTCGGTTCTGAATTGAAGAAGAAGGCTGACGCGATCATGAAGTCGATCGCGGAAGAACGCGCCGGCGCGCTGAAGTCGGCCTACGAGGCCGCGGCCACCGATTTCGCGAATGCTGCATCAAGCGCCGGCTCGAGCCCCGCGAGTGATGCCCTCCGTACGGCGCTGATGTCGGAAGAACTCCGCCTGAAGGTGACGGAAGTCCTCGGCCTCGGTTCGCACGGCCGTATGGTTGCCGCGACCGGTGGCGCTGATCTCGCCGCGCTCAAGTCGCAGGCGGAGACCGCCATCACCGCGCTGAAGGAAAAGGCTGCGGCGGCTGCCGACGCGATGGCTGCAATTTCCGATGAGAAACTCGCGGAACTCAAGGCCTCGATCGACGAGACCAAGAAGATGG